>BTRB01000043.1:0-13541 GCA_036986175.1 Gammaproteobacteria bacterium | reverse complement strand
CAGGAGCAATATCCAGCCGCACACCGGCCGCTTCGAGTACATCCGCGCAACCGGAACTGGAAGACACCGAGCGGTTGCCGTGTTTAGCCACCCGCCCGCCGGCGGCCGCCACCACGAAACAGGCGGCTGTGGAAACATTAAACAGGTTGGCGCCATCCCCACCGGTGCCGACGATATCCACCAGGTGCGGCCCGCTGACCTGCACCCCGCTGGCGAATTCGCGCAGCACCTGGACGCCACCGGTGATCTCATCGATGGTTTCACCCTTGACCCGCATACCCAGCAAAAACGCACCGATCTGTACATCGGTAGAGCCGGCCGACATGATCTGGCGCATCACGCCGACCATCTCTTCGGTCGTCAGGTCCTGTCTGTTGGCAATACGGCCCAGTGCAGTTTGAATATCCATGCTCATGGTTTTGACCGGCCTATGCCTGTTTGGTCGTGTTGATGAAATTCTGCAGCAGATCATGGCCGCAATGCGTAAGAATGGACTCGGGATGAAACTGCACGCCTTCGATCGGCAGGCTGCTGTGTTTCAGGCCCATGATTTCTTCCCGTTCGCCCGCTGCCGTTTCTGTCCAGGCGGTGACATCCAGACATTCGGGTATGGCGTCTTTTTGCAACACCAGTGAATGGTAGCGGGTAGCTTCAAACGGCTGCGGCAGACCGGCAAACACACCTTCGCCACGGTGATGCATCATGGAAGTCTTGCCATGCATGACCTGATCGGCCCGCACCACGTGGCCGCCAAACACCTGGCCGATGCACTGATGGCCCAGGCAAACACCCAGGATAGGAAATGACCCGCCAAGTTCAGCGACCACTGCCAGGGATATACCGGCATCGTCCGGCGTACACGGCCCCGGGGAAATAACGATGCCGCTGGGACTCAGTTCACTGATCTGCGCCGTGGTGATGGCATCGTTACGCACGGTTTCCACTTCTTCACCCAACTCACCCAGGTACTGCACCAGGTTGTAGGTAAAGGAATCATAGTTGTCGATCATCAGGATCATTTATCAGGTAACTTCCTTTTCTTTAGATATAGAAATCAAGCATTACTCTTTTCGTACCACCACGAGTACCACCATTCTGCTTTGCTGGGACACTTTCAAGCCCGGATAGTCAACTCTAGTCTTCCGGCCTGGTTTCTGGAAACTATTTACTGTCGCTCCGTAATTTCCCATAAGGCATCAAAAGACAGTATCGCAGCCCGGCTTCCTTTTGCAGGACGAATCTCGCGTATGATTTCTGCTTCCTTGAGAACCCGGATGTAATTGGCTGCTCGTTGCCTTTGAATATTGAGCTGAGAATGCATGGCGGGAGCTCGAAAAACCGGGGTGTCAAAAAGTAAATCAACAATATGGATTGCTTGATCCGTATGCAGAAGAACAGATATATTTTTCTTCATGTCTTCGTAGAGTTGGTTTACCTGGCGAATCAAGGTTAGATTATTTTTTGCCTGCGTAATCAGGGCTTCCAGAAAAAAATGAATCCACCCGATCCAGTCACCTTTGCTGGAAATGAGTTCAAGTCTCCTGTTGTATTCTTCACGATGGGTTTCCAGGTATCGGCTCAGGTAAAAAGACGGGCTGACCAGGCATTGCTGCCTGGTTAAAAACAATGGGATCAATATGCGACCAATTCGACCGTTACCATCATCAAATGGGTGAATCATCTCAAATTGGGCATGTACCATTGCCGCCTGAACAATTGGGTCGATGTTGTCTTGCTGCAAATTGGCATATTGAATGAAGCTATCCAGGAGTTCCTCTAAAACGACTGGCGGTGGGGGAACATATGTAGCCTCCTCCATAGAACAGCCCCGCGGTCCAATCCAGTTTTGGGTTTCCCGGATTTTGCCGGGGTTCTTGTCTTCACCCCTTACGCCTGCCATAAGCGTTTCGTGCATTTGGCGAATAAGGTGGAGGGAAAATGGCTGCTCCTGAATCACGTCTGCTGCTACACGTAGCGTCTGCCTGTAATTCAATATTTCTTGAATATCAGCCGCTTTTTCTGGCCCAAATTCTTCCCCTGCTTCACGCTGGTATACCTCGTTAGCTGTTGCAATCGTTCCCTCAATTCGTGACGAAAGTTCTGCTTCCTTCATCAGGAGTGGGGATAGAAGCACCTGTGGATTCACGAGGCTTTCAAGTAGTCCATCGTAGCGGGCTAAAGATGCATTTGCCCTCCCCACCTGTGCCAATACAGGACTCAAATCCAAACTTGCCGGGGGAAATGGTCGCGGAATGTGTGGTTGCATCTTTGTATATTACCAATGTGACACCAATGTATTTGTGTATGTTATATGGGGTAGATATGATATACAAACTTATTTGTGTATTATCCAGATGACACTGTTAAAAAGCTTGCTTACCGATTGAGATTGAGACCTTCCGACTCAACTGCCTGATTAACAGTTACAATGTGCGACCAGTTTTCTGCAATTATTCCATCATGGGGAAATCTATATGTACAAAGCAATTGCCCTCATTACTTTCAAATTGAAAGGCCCGAGTGGCGTGGTCAAAGAATTCGAAGCGCGGGATCCTGAAAACCTCAAGAAAGCAGCGGTCGGCGATATTGTAGTGATCACCTATACCGAAGGTATTGCGCTTAACGTTGAAAAAGCGACGGGCGAGTAGTCGCCCCTATAAACCCCGTGAGGCGCGATCCACTGCGGTAATCAGCGCCTTGCCCTTGTCGCGGGTTTCCTGCCATTCTTTTGCAGCGTCCGAATCGGCAACGATGCCGGCGCCGGCCTGGACGTGTAATTCGCCCGCGTGGATGACGGCGGTACGGATGGCGATGGCCAGGTCTGTGTCATCGTGCCAACTGATATAACCAACGGCACCTGCATAGATATTGCGCTTAACCGGCTCGAGTTCATTGATGATTTCCATCGCCCTGATCTTGGGTGCGCCACAAAGCGTGCCCGCCGGGAAGGCAGCGCGTATGGCATCCATGGCACACAAACCCTCGGCCAGGTCAGCCTGCACTTCCGAGACGATATGCATGACATGGGAGTAGCGCTCAATAGCCATTTGATCGGTCATTTCAACACTGCCGGTTTTTGCGACCCGGCCGGCGTCATTGCGGCCCAGGTCGATCAGCATCAGGTGTTCTGCGCGCTCTTTGGGGTCTGCCAGCAACTCGTCCGCCAGTTTTTGATCTTCGAGCGCATTTGCACCCCGGTGCCGCGTACCGGCAAGCGGGCGCAGCGTGATGCGACGATTCTGCACACGCACCAGCACCTCCGGTGAAGAGCCGACGATCTGGGTATCGCCAAGGTCAATAAAGTACATATAGGGCGACGGGTTCAGGGCGCGCAAAGCACGATACACGTCCAGCGGCCTGGCATTGAAAGGCACGCTCATGCGCTGCGACAGGACCACCTGGAAAATATCACCCGCGAGGATGTACTCCTTGCTCTTCTCGACCGCTGCAACAAAATCCTCACGGTTAAAGCCGTAATGGAAATCCTCCTCTGCAACCGCCTCGCCTGAGACCCGGAGGCCGTAGCCGGTACCGGCGGAACGCAATTTTTGTTCCAGTTCATCCAGGCGCCGGCAGGCGCGCGCATAGGCATCCGCCTGGCTGGGGTCAGCATGAACAATCAGCCATAAACGGCCTTCAAGATTGTCCAGCACGGCTACTTCTTCTGACAACAACAGTTCGATATCAGCGGTACCCAGCTCATCCTTTTTATCCCCATCCGCGAGTTTTGGCTCGATGAGTTGCACTGTCTCGTAAGCAAAATAACCGACCAGTCCACCGCTGAATAAAGGCAGCTCATCCAGTCGTGGCACCTTGAACCCGCGTTGCAGTTCAGCTATTCGGGCCAGCGGGTCGGAAACGGTCTCTTCACTGACCTGTTGACCATGATCGCAGATGGTCAGCGTGTGCCCGCGAACCGTATAGCGGCGCCGGCACGGCAGGCCGACGATCGAATACCGGCCCCAGGTTTCACCGCCTTCAACCGATTCGAGCAGGTAGGAATCCTGGCCGCCGGCTAACTTCAGATACACCGACAGGGGTGTGTCGAGATCCGCCAGTACCGATCTGTAAACCGGGATGCGGTTGTAACCTTCTGCATGCAAATGCTCGAACTGTTCCTTATTCACACCTTGGTATCCCGTTGGTAAGATGGCTGGGAAAAGGGCGATTCTAACAAGAATCAGGTTCGAAAATCAGAACATCCACACTGGCGGGTGATTCAAGCGGCAGGCAAACGAATAATGAATTCAACACCGGTATCATCCGGCAGGTTGTGCGCGCTGACTTTACCGCCATGTGCCTCGGCGACCAGCCGGACGATATAAAGACCCAATCCCAGGTGCTGGCCACCGCTGCCGGTTTCACGATGGGAAACCAGCGAATCAAACAGTTGCTCATGCAGGACATCCGGTAAGCGGGTGCCGCTGTTCACCACTGAAATCAGGCAGTCTCCCTGTTCACATTTCAATGTAATGACGATGGCACAGTCATGCGCACTCAAAGTGACGGCATTATCGACCAGCTTGTCCAGTGCCTGCGCAATCAACTCCGGGGCGCAGCGCAGTTCACAACGGCTCGAATCAGCAGGCAGATTCAGCCTGATCGTGCGCTTTGGGTAGACCGACCGGTATCCGTCCACGCAATGGCCCAGCATTGCACCGAGGTCTATCTCGTCCCAGTCAGCGGTCTTGACAGAGCCTTCCAGTCGCTGGGCTTCGCTCATCGCCCGCACGATGGCAGCCTGGCGATCGAGTCCCTCGCGGGCCCTGGACAGGTACTGCTGCGCCTGCGGATCCAATGCCTGTCCGGACAGGTTTTCTGCCAGGTTTTCCAACGAGGAACGGGTAATCGCAATCGGTGTTTTGAGCTCATGGGACAAGCGGCCTGCCAGTTTGTGCAGGTAGCCCGTGTATTCAGCCACCGCTCTGAGCAGTTTTTCGGTATTGCGCGCCAACTCACCCAATTCGTCGCCGGCAGCGGTCTGGGGAAGCGCCGGCAACTGACCGGCATCGTCCATTGCGCGGTTGACCGCAGCGCTCAGTTTTTGCACGCGCAGCGACAATCGCGACGCGAATAGCCACAAGCCGGCCGCAAGCACCACCACGACCAACAGGGTAATAAAAAGTAATCGGCCAAGTGCCCGGTTGGTCATCAGCAACAAGCCATCTGAACTGGCCTCCATCACCACTACCCCGGAAACGACGGCCCCGGAAACGACTGCCCCGGATGCTTCACTGCCACTAAAAACAGGTACCGCTACCAGGTTATAAACCACTGCACTGTCAGGATCGCGGCTCCACTGGGTACCGTCGCCGCCCTCAATAGCGCGCTCGACAGCATCGGATTCAAAGCGGATCGGCCACTCAGGCGGTGGTTCGCGCAGCGGCATGTCTACGGGGGCAACCACCTGGTAAATGATGCGTTGCACCCAGGTCAACTCACTTTTTTCCGGCGTGAGCAGCGGGCCGGAATCCGCCATCACCCAACCACCTGCCTGTAACAACCAGGCGCGTGATTGTGTCGGCACTACATCAGACATCCACCGGGCTACGGCATCATCACGGCCGGCAAGCTCCAGCCACTGCCCCGGCTGTCTGCCCCGGAGTGTGCCGGCAAAGCGCTCGGCGGATAGGCCTTGCATTGTAAATGCCGGTGCCACAGCCCCGACACTGATACGTTCAACATCTGCCGGCAAGCTCAACTCGACCTGGTAGCCCGTGGCAACATCCATCCAGGCAGCCTCGAGCCGCTTAGCTCTATCCCCCTGGCTGAATACGGTCAACGGCCCCGGCGCCTCCGTTGAGATCATGAATCCATGCTGGCCGCGCTTGCTTTGGATGTACAGCATGAGACCAGCTCTTTGTCCGGCAGTGCCCATGCCCTTATTGTCCTGGCCTTTATTGTCCAGGCCTGTATTGAACGTTGTCGCCTGGATATCACCCGGGTCAGTGACTTTTAGCAGCAGAAAAGCGCGCGACCGGTAACGTCCAGCCAGCACGTCGAGCTTTAACATGCCACCGGCTGCTGCAAACTCCAGGCTCTTCCCGACCTCCGGCCAGTCTGTCATGTATCCGTCCAAAATGGGTTCTGTCGTCAATTGCCGCAACGGCAGAATACGGCCCCGGGCGGGCTGAAGGTCTGTCTGGAATTCAGGCGGCAGAGCCCGGGCAATGGTCCTCGCCGATGCCAGCAGCGCGTTTTCCTCGCCCTCGCGCAGGAAATTTTCGAGTTCCTGCACCAATTGCCAGCCTGCCCAGGGTAGGAGCAAAGTCAGCAATGAAAGCGCCAGTAACTGGTTGCGTAGTCGCATTTTATTATTTAATACTTATTCACCGGCGTTATTCCAACGATAGCCGGCTCCGTAGACGGTATCCAGTTTAGCAAATGCAGCATCGACAGATTTAAATTTGCGCCTGATGCGTTTGACGTGGCTGGTGATGGTCTGGTCATCGACGAAAATATTGGCGTCATCCATCAACTGCTGGCGCGAACGGACATGCCCGGGGTGACGGACCAGGGAATGCACAAGCCACAATTCCGTCACCGTCAGCGGAACAGCCTGCCCGCCCCACTGGACTTCCATGCGCTCAGCTGACAGCCGCAATTCACCGCGTTCCAGCCAGGTACCGGTGCTTTGCTCGCCGGTCAGCATTTCAACCCGGCGGAACAGGGCCACGATCCTCGCCATCAGGTGCGGCAGGCTGATGTCCTTGGTCAGGTAATCATCAGCGCCCAGCCTGAGACCGGAAATAACATCCAGGTCGGAATCCCGCGCCGTCAGGAACATGATGGGCAACACCCTCGACATGGATCTGAGCTCCCGGCACAGTTCAAACCCACCTTCAACATCATCACCCAGGCCGACATCAATAATGACCAGGTCCGGCAATTTCCGGCGAAACGCATCCAATGCGCTGCCACGTTCACTATAGCCGCTGACCAGATAGTTCTGGCGTCTCAAAGCATCCATGTAATTGTGGCGAATGGCCGCTTCGTCCTCAACAATTGCAATACTTCGTGGCATATATGCTCCTCAATGCCCAACTACCTGTTTTCAACGCTATTTTAATGCCAGACCGGACTGCATTGCAGCCTTTAAAAAGTGATCGGCACAGGATTGCCATATTCAGGCCCGCTAAGCACATAATTCAGCCACGACCCGGGCATACCACTGCATTTAACTGGTCCACGTAAACCGAAGTGGAACCGACCATGTCCAAGCCCAATACCAACAACCATACTCCTGACAGATTTCAAACCCAAAGATTCCAGACCCAAAGGTTCCAAACATTATCCATCCGCGATGAACTGGAAAAACTGGCATGGATGCAAAACCCCCGCATGGCCAGCCGCCTGGCCCACCGGATGGCGAGCCGTACGCCTGAAAAGAGCGGCCGGGAGCGGAGAACGAAACGCACGATGCGCTGGCAGGACCGAACCCTGTTGGCCCTGGGTGCTGTTTTGCTGGCCTTATTTGTCATCCGAACCGAAGCCGCTGTTGCCGATGAGCAGCCGTGGGGTCTGCAACTGAATAGCGCTGCGGGCGAAACCACGCAACTGGCCATCAGCACGGATATCCAGGTTGACATCACCGGTCTGATCGCCCGCGTCGCGGTGACCCAGAAGTTCAGCAATCGAGGCAGCCAGTGGGCGGAAGGTATCTATCGCTTCCCGCTACCCCAGGGCGCTGCGGTTGACCGGCTGTACATCAAAGTCGGCGACCGCATACTGGAAGGTGAGATCCAGGAGAAAGAAACCGCCAGGCGAGTCTATGAGCAGGCCCGTGACAACGGCCAGACGGCTACCCTGGTGGAACAGCAGCGCCGTAACCAGTTCGAGACCAGGCTGGCCAATATCGGGCCGGGCGAATCCATTGAAATAACCATCGGGTATTTGCAAAACGTCAGCTACAGCGACGCGAGCTACCGCCTGCGCATACCCATGACATTCACACCGAGATGGCACCCGGGCCACCCGGCCGCGCTGCTGTCTGAACCTGTTCTGGCCCCCTCTTCCAGCACCGGCAACCACGCACTAAGCCTGCAGGTAAACCTGGTCAGTGCCTTTGAATTCGCCACCATCGAAAGCCGTTACCACGACGTGGATATCCGCCAGGTTGGTAACGGCTACCGTATTACCCTCAGCGACCCGCAGGCGGTCACAGACCACGATTTCGAATTGAGCTGGACACCTTCGCTGCAATCCACACCCAGCGCCTCTTTGACCACCTTCAACGACGGTGATGCGGTCTACGCCCAACTGATGCTGGCCCCACCACTGGCGAATTCGATCGCTCCGCAGCCGCGCGAAGTCATCCTGATCATCGATACCTCCGGCTCCATGCAAGGCGCTTCGCTGGAACAGGCACGAGCCGCTCTATTCCAGGCTCTCAGGTCCCTCGGCCCCGGGGACTACTTCAACCTGCTGCAATTCAACTCGGTCACCGAACAGCTGTTCGACCAGTCCGCAGCGCTTACACAACCCAATCTTTATGTCGCACAAAACTTCATCGATAGTCTGCAAGCCAATGGCGGCACAGACATGGCACCCGCATTGAGGGCCGCGCTGGCGATGCCTGAAGCCCCGGGCCTGATGCGCCAGGTTGTTTTTATCACCGACGGCGCGGTGGGTAATGAGTCTGCGTTATTGCAACAGGTAGCCCGTGATCTCGGCGACAGCCGCTTGTTTACCGTTGCCATCGGCCAGGCGCCCAATAGCTGGTTCATGCGCAAAGCTGCGGAGATTGGCCGGGGCAGTTACATCCAAATCGGCAAACTGGATGAAGTTGAGCAGCAAATGTCCGCCTTGTGGAGCCGCATCCAGGTACCGGCCCTGACCGACATCTGCGTCGATTGGGGTGATTCTGCCGAATACTATCCTGAAATCATCCCGGATCTGTACGCCGGTGAACCACTGTGGCTGATCGCCCGCTTGCCCACAGAACCCACGATCATTGGCCTGTGCGGAGAATTCAACGGCCAGCAGTGGGAACTGGACGTAAACGGCTGGGATGCTGCAAGGGGAAATCCCGACGCTGACAACCTGGCCATATTGTGGGCCCGCAAAAAAATCGAAGCGCTGGAAGACGGGCTGATGTTTGGCGCTGACCGTGAACTGACGCAACTTGAAATGACCGCTGTCGCGCTCGATTTCGGCCTACTCACCCGTCACACCAGCCTGGTTGCGGTTGACAAAACACCCCGCCGTGGAATCAGCGAAGCACTTGACCGCACCATGGTGCCCGGGCTGTTACCGGCCGGCACCTCCTCCCGACTCGCCGGCTACCCGAATACCGCGACCGGCTGGGTGTCACAACTGCTGTTATCACTTTTCGTGCTGCTACTGGCCTCCTCTCTGCTGTGGTTCAGTGGCAGTCGTTTGCCAATGGTGAAGACTTAGCCCTGAATCTCCTCAAATGCTAAGAAACCATTGGATCCTGGCGGCGGCGGGCCTCACCGCCGCCGCATTTTTTATCGACGCACTATGGATACCGGTCAAGGCAGAAGTTGCCCAGATACTGCTGGCCCGCTCCTGGCACCACACGCAGGCGGGTGAACCCAACGCAAAACCATGGCCATGGGCGGATACGCGCGCCATAGCCGTGCTTGAAGTACCCCGCCTCAACTTAAGGCAAATCGTGCTGGAAGGCAGTTCCGGCCGGAATCTCGCCTTCGGCCCAACGCTGGTCAACAATACGCCACTGGATAGAACCCGGGACCGTATTCTGAGCGGGCACCGGGACACGCATTTTCGTTTCCTGAAGGACCTAAAAAAAGGCGATCTGGTAAGGCTGACCACACCAGCAAATACCCGTACCTACCGTGTACGCTGGTTGGAAGCCGTTGACATCCGCCGACAACAGCTAGTCATCGACGACAGCATAGAAAGGCTAACGCTACTAACCTGCTACCCCTTCGATGCACCAACCGCCGGCGGACCACTAAGATGGGTAGTTACCGCCGTGCCAGTGAGGACGTAGCTCAATGCCCCGCGTTCTTCTTCATGGCAGCAATCGTCTCAGCATAATCATCACTACCAAAAATCGCCGAACCAGCAACATAGGTATCCGCACCCGCCAGGGCAATCTCACCGATGTTGTTCACCTTGACACCGCCATCGACCTGCAAACGAATTTCACGCCCCGTCGCATCGATCATGGATCTCACCTGGCTGACCTTTTCAAGAATATACGGGATAAAACCCTGGCCACCGAAGCCGGGGTTAACCGACATCAGCAAGACCAGGTCGAGTTGCTCCAGGGCCCAGTCAAGCATGCCAAGCGGTGTGGTCGGGTTCAGCACCAAACCGGCCTTGCAGCCGCTTTCCTTGATCAGGTTAATGGTGCGATCCACGTGAATACTGGCTTCCGGATGGAAACTGATCAGGCTGGCGCCGGCAGCAGCGAACTGTTCAACCAGGTCATCCACCGGCTGTACCATCAGGTGAACATCGATCGGTGCGCTGATGCCGTAATCCCGCAGGGCTTTGCAGACCATCGGTCCGATGGTCAGATTCGGCACAAAGTGATTATCCATTACATCAAAATGTACCCAGTCGGCACCGGCATCCAACACGGCCCGAGTGTCATCACCCAGGCGGGCAAAATCTGCCGAAAGGATTGAAGGTGCAATAACGGTACTTTGTTTCATCATTGGCTCCAGGCTGGTTCAAATCCTATCTTACCTGATTCCCCGTTCCGCCTTTATCTCGTCATAGGCAGCATTGATTTCCCGTACCCTCTTCTTGGCGATATCCATCATTTCATCAGGCAGGCCTCGCGAGACCAGCTTGTCGGGGTGATACTGGCCTACCAGTTTTCGATAAGCCCGTTTTATTTCCTGGGTGCTGGCATCTGCTTTCAATCCCAGTGCGGCATAGGACTGATTGATCGACTGTCCCTGGCCAGGACCACGCTGATAACTTCCGGAAGACGCCTGGGCACCACCCTGGCGAGCGCGCAACATGGCTGAATAGATGTTGGCCGGTATGTGTAACACAGTACACACGCGTGTCAGGATGGCTTGCTCAGCCGTGGTCAGCTTGCCATCAGCCAGGGCCGCTTCCAGCAACAACTCGATAAACATGATACGCAAATCGTGCCGCAGCATGGAATGGCGGGCAAACTCCCGCAGCGTGGCCTCAAGATTGAAGTCCGCCGCCTTGCCCTGCTGAAAAAACCCGATTGCTCGCTGCCGTTCCGCTTCGGTCAATTGCAATCGGCGCATCAACTGTTCTGCAGCTACAATTTCGGCCTGCGTGACCCGCCCGTCAGACTTGGCGATATGGCCGAGGGCGGAAAAAACTGCCCCGAAGAACGCATCCCGGGTACGGTTAACACCGCCCAGGCCGGCCAGGAACCTATCCACCATGTGACCCACAAAAATACCCAGGACAGCTCCGATAATACCGCCCCGCGACAGGCCGATAATGCCGCCAATCAACTTGCCCCACCAGTGCGTGGGAATTTTAAAACCGGTTTTGCTCATTTGAAGGAATTGCCCTAACGAACGTGAACTTGCCAAGTATATAATTGCCGCTCGGCCCGGCACAGTAAAAAAGGAAAATAGTGGACCCTATCCATTCCACAAGCTACAGCACGGAAATGATCTCGTTCCTGCCCCTGATTCACCAGGGCAAAGTGCGTGACAGCTTCCTGATTGATGACGGGCACATGCTCATCGTTGCTTCGGATCGCCTGTCTGCTTTTGACGTAGTCCTGCCCGACCCGGTACCCGGCAAAGGCGCACTGCTGACCCGGATATCCAATTTCTGGTTTGCCCGCACCCGCGGCATTATCGACAATCACCTGACCGGCATCCCGGTCGGGGATTTCATTGCAGACCCGCAACTGATTGAACTGCTTCAGGACCGGGCTGTGCTGGTAAAACGTCTCACACCGCTACCCGTGGAAGCTATCGTACGTGGCTACCTGATTGGTTCAGGCTGGAATGACTACCGGCAAACCGGGGCGGTTTGCGGTATTGATTTACCGCAGGGATTACAGCAGGCGGATAAATTGCCGCAAGTGCTTTTCACCCCCTCCACCAAGGCCGCCGCCGGCAACCACGACGAGAATGTCGATTTTGCAAGCATTGTTGCGCTCATTGGTGAAGAACTTGCCTGCAAAGTCAGGGATGTGAGTATTGAAATTTACCAATTTGCCAGTGCCTACGCCCTTGAGCGCGGCATTATCATCGCTGACACCAAGTTTGAATTCGGCCTCGATGCGAACGGCAAGCTTTACCTGATGGACGAGGTGCTGACACCGGATTCCTCACGTTTCTGGCCGCAGGAAAGCTGGCAGACCGGCATCAGCCCGCCCAGTTATGACAAGCAGTTCGTACGTGACTACCTTGAAACACTGGACTGGAACAAGCAGGCACCCGGCCCGAAACTACCGCCGGCCATTATCGCGGCTACGCAGCAAAAGTATGCAGATGTCTGCCGGATACTAACCGGCGGCTAGAAATACGGAAAGAATTAGCGCAACAGGTCCAGGCAGACAGCCAAAACAATCCGGGCTTTTGATCAGGCCCGGTCTCACTCCTCCAAAAATGCTGCATAAGCTTCGGCACTCTTGAGGTCGTCCAACTCATCTTTGTCACTAAGCTCAAGCTGGAACAACCAGCCATCATTGTAAGGATCGGTATTGATCACCCCCGGGTCTGCATCAAGGTCTTCGTTTATAACAGTGATTTTGCCTGATACCGGTGCGTAAAGATCGGAAGCTGCCTTAACCGACTCAACCACCGCACAGGCGTCACCCTGCCTCACTTCATCACCGACGGCCGGCAATTCCACGAATACCAGGTCTCCGAGCGCTTGCTGGGCATGATCCGTAATACCAATACGTGCGCAGCCGTCAATGTCAACGCTGACCCATTCATGGGATTCGGTGTATTGCAAATGAGAGGGAATATCACTCATGGTGTTTCGCCTTGTATTACTGGTTCATTTGAGAATTTTAGCCCTTAAACAATACCCTCGCAAACTGCTCCGTTGCGCACAAACGGTGGCCTGACAATACTACAATCCAGGAGCTTGCCACGCATATCAACCTGGCAGGTATCGCCGGCGGCTTTTGGTATGCGGGCAAAGGCAATGGCCTTTTGCAGGGTGGGTGAAAAACTTCCGCTCGTGATAACTCCTTCACCGGCCTCGGTGACGATTTTTTGCCCCGGCCGCAGCACGCCACGGCCTCGCAAAACCAGGCCGGTCAGTTTGCGCTCGACGCCGTTGGCCTGTTGCTCCAGCAAGGCTTCTTTGCCGACAAAGGCGCGATCATCCTGTAATGCCACGGTCCAGCCCAGTGCCGATTCCAGCGGCGAGACGGTCTCGTCCATATCCTGGCCATACAGATTCATACCTGCTTCAAGCCGCAGGGTATCCCGTGCACCCAGACCGCAAGGCGCTACGCCAGCTGCCTGTAATTTCTTCCACAGTGCTGAAGCTGCGTCAGCCGGCAGAGAAATTTCAAACCCGTCCTCACCGGTATAGCCGGTGCGGGCAATAAAATAATCACCGAACTGGCCAGCATTGAA
>BTRB01000042.1:0-13678 GCA_036986175.1 Gammaproteobacteria bacterium | reverse complement strand
AATCATCAGATGCTGGATATTGGTTGGAGCGCATTGCTCGGTCTTACCATCGCGAAAACCGATGGTTTAACCACGATCGTTGCAGGTTCTGCCACCAGTTACACCATTACCATCACCAACGCCGGGCCCGGTGATGTCACCGCTGTGAACACCACCGTCACTGATAATTTTCCGACGGCCCTGCTCGGCCCGACCTGGTCCTGCAACGGCACCGGCGGTGCGATTTGTGGTGCTGCCAACGGTATCGGCAACATCAGTACCACCGTCACGGTTCCGTTAAACGGCGTAATTACCTTCAATATCAACGCCACCGTTGATGCGGGGTTTACCGGTACGCTCAGCAATACCGCTACCCTGGCCATGCCGGCAAATATCACCAACACGGCACCTAACAGCGCTACGGATAATACTACTGTTACATCGAGCCCTGGTGGGCCAGGCATAAACAACGAACTACGCAACATTTCCACCCGTGCCGATGTACGCACAGGTAATGACATCGCAATTGCCGGCTTCATCATTTCGGGAGCTTCTCAGAAATGTGTGGTGGTCAGGGGGCGGGGGCCTAGTGTAGGTGTACCCGTTGGCGTACCCCGCCTGCCGGACCCGGTACTCACCCTCATGTCCGGGCAAACGATGATTGCCGAAAATGACAACTGGACGGTACAAACCAATGCTGGTGACGAAAACATCATTTCAGGCCTGAATCTTGCACCTGGAGATCTACTCGAAGCAGCCATCTATATGTGCCTGAATCCGGGTCCGTATACTGCGCTGCTTAGAGGCTATCTCAATACCACCGGGGTGGGCATCATCGAAGTCTTCGACGTGGATGACGGATTGCCATACCTGGAAAATATTTCCACCCGGGCACGGGTTGGCACTGTTCACCAGGTAACCATTGCCGGCTTTATCATCGCCGGCAATACGTCCAAGCAGGTATTGATCCGCGGTCGGGGTCCTACGGTGGGTGTACCTGTGGGCGTGCCGCGCCTGGGTAATCCACGTTTAAGGTTATTTGATGCCAATGGTGTAAATTTCGAAAGCAATGACAACTGGCTCGATGCACCCAATTCCGCCAGCGTCAGCGCCACGGGTCTGGCACCGAGTAATATCAGGGAATCCGCGATTCTGATTACATTGCAACCGGGCCTCTACACGGCCATTCTCGATGGTGCCACCGGCGGCACCGGTGCCGGTATTGTGGAAGTGTTTGATTTAACCGGCCGATAATGGCTTGGGAATTTTCTAACAATGATAGCGAATTGGGAGTGTGTAGAAAAACCAGCGAGTTCCGAGATCAGGCCAACTTTGTATTCGCTCAATATCAAAAGCTCGTTGGTAAGCTCAATGCGCTTTTCGATGGTTTGGTACTTACGCCCCGGTCTATGTGCCTGCTAAAGTTTGTCAGAGAGCACAACCCAATAATTGTTGCTGCTATCCACAAAAGCATCCTGCAGACCAACTGAATGACCCTCGCCTACAAGGCGAGGGTCATTCAGTAGCGCACGTACGAATCTGTGCGGGGGGTGCCTGGCGACCGGTATGCCTACCGTGACCAATCAAAGTGAAATTGTCCCTCCTAAGCTTCCCTCCCACATGCAGAGCTGCTCCCTCTACGGGTAAGTTCAATGAAAAGGGATGTGCGAGTATCTTTTTGTTGTACTTGTGTGCTATTCTTTATGTATTCTTGAAAGGCCTAAATATATATCTTTTTGGAGTACTTAATATGAATGCTGTTGCACTGGAACAGGCTTTGCGCCGGATCGACAAGCAGGGAATCTGGCTGCTGTTTCGCGTGCAGTTGGGGGTGTTATTCCCTGGTGAAAGCACCGATACACTTAAGAAATCGTTAGCCAGGCACTGCCAGGCGGGCCGCTTGTTGCGCGTTGCACATGGCTTGTATGCCAATCCTGTCGCTCGCAGCATGAGTGCCTATCCACTGGAAGCAATGGTACCACGCTTGCGTCCGCTGGATTTCAATTACCTCAGTGCTGAAACAGTACTGGCAGAACGCGGTGTCATTTCCCAAATGACCCAGAACTATCTGACCATCATGACTACCGGCTCCAGCAAACGCTATGCCACGCCTTTTGGCACTTTGGAATTCACACATACCAAGCGCGACCATCGCACTCAAAGGGATCAGTTGTGGTTTGATGAACAGCGAGGGCTGTGGGTGGCCTCTGTCGCGCTGGCCCACCGTGACCTTAAACGATTAGGGCGTAATACTGGCTTGGTTGATCTGGAAGAACTGGAAGAAGCATTGCATGAAGATAGCGAACTATTATTAGCAGAAAAAGAAGGGGGGTATACCACATGATGAATACCTACCAGGACTTATTGGCCCTCGCTGAGCGGGAAGCCCGCAATACCGGAATAGACATCAATACTTCGCTAAAGGAAATCCTGCACTACGATATTTTATACGCTCTATCGCAAAGTCCGCTCGGGAAACAACTGGTGTTTCAGGGTGGCACGGCCCTTCGATTATGTTATCGGGGCAATCGTTACAGCGAAGATTTGGATTTTGTTTGTGGCACACCCGAAACCCTGGAGCATATGACCGTGTTCAAGGAAATACTGGTGCAGGTTATGGCTGAGCGCTATGGACTCGAAGTGATAGTTAAAGACCCTGCATCGGTCTGCTTTGATCCAGGCCAGCTTGGCGTTGGCAGGTGGACAGCCAGTGTCAATATTCCACGTCCCAATAAATCAAACAAACAAGTGCAAAAAATTAAGATTGAGGTAGTCAATATTCCCAGCCATGACCCCGAGGCGATGGTGCTAACCCGAAATTATCCCGGCATGGCGCCCGCTTATGACAGCATTATTCTGCGTGTCTCCAGTCTAAAAGAAATCCTGGCCGATAAAGTTGTGGCAGTGGCTGGGCGCAAATACATCAAGGCGAGGGATTTGTGGGATCTAAACTGGTTGATGAATAAGCACGTCGAGATTGATTACTCCCTGATCACACAGAAACTGGTCGACTATAATGAAACCGATATTTTTGTGCCTAACATGGAGCAGCGAATGGCAACGTTGCGCGAAACGGACGCGGTCAAGGCGTTTGAAGATGAAATGAGTCGTTTTTTACCCGCTCCATTGCAGCAACAAATGGCACAAATGGAAAATTTTTCCGGAAGCTTAATGAGTTCAGTGGCAGGCTATCTCGAAGCGGTGCTGAAGGTCTATCAGGGGTAGGGGGGGCAGTTTTGCTGGTCGTGATTTTAATTTGGTTGCAAATCCGAGACATTCGCGAGCAGCGGAGCTGGTCCCTCCTACCTGTGGGGCCAGTCGCCGGTGAGGATGTCTTTGTGCAGGACTTGCCTGGGTGAGCCTATGATGAGCGGGTCGGCGCCGTTAACCACATCCATATCTTTGTCGGGATAACTGAGATTCGACAGGAAATGCTGCATGCAATTGAGCCGGGCGCGCTTTTTATCGTCGGACTTGACGATCGTCCAAGGGCACGCAGCCGTGTCCGTGTAAAAGAACATGGCCTCCTTGGCACGCTTGTACTCATCCCACAGATCAATGGCTGCCTGGTCCACGGGGCTCATTTTCCACTGCTTTAGCGGATCATTCTTTCTGGATTCGAAGCGGGCACGTTGTTCCTTCTTAGTTACCGAAAAGTAATATTTGAACAGCTTGATATCAGAATTCACGAGCATGCGCTCGAATTCAGGACATTCCCGCATAAACTCGAGATATTCCCTGGAGTTGCAATAGCCCATTACCCGTTCAACGCCAGCGCGGTTGTACCAGGATCTATCCAAAAACAGGATTTCGCCGCGGGTAGGGAGTTGCACCACGTAGCGTTGAAAATACCACTGGCCTTTTTCATGTTCGGTGGGTTTTTCCAGGGCGACGACCTTTGCGGCACGGGGGTTGAGGTGTTCCATAAAACGTTTGATGGTTCCACCCTTGCCGGCCGCGTCGCGGCCTTCGAAAATGAGTACAATCTTTTGACCAGTGAGTTTTACCCAATTTTGCACCTTCAGCAGTTCGATCTGCAGTTTGGCCTTTTCTTCATTGTATTTCCTACGGGGAACCCGGTCGGTGTAGGGGTATTTCCCCTCCTTGAACAGCGTGCCAATCGCGGTCGGATCTTTACGGATTTTCTTGATGATGGCTGAAGAGTAATCACCACCCAGGTAGTGTTCCCGGGTGCCCGGCAGGTGGGCTATTTCGATAGTTTCATCTTTTTCCGGCGCATCTGCTTTTACGTTTTTATCAGGGGCTTTAACGGCTTTTTCCTGTTTCCTGTCGGCTACGGCTTTCAAATCCGAACTCATTTCCAGTCTTCCATTTAGCAGTGAACCTATTACTATGACATAAATCAGGATGCAATTCAGGAACCTACCCGATAAACCACGCCCAAATCCGCTCTGTCAACTTCAACCAGCGCTTTGCGCCAGGACGGGCTCCAGCCCCGCACCTTTGCTATGCCCCCGGGTTGGCCGAAGAAAATGACAAAATTCAGTGATTGGGGTGAAAGTTCTTTATTGAAGTGACTCGCCACATCTACGCTGTGTGGCAGCAAATGGTATTTGGCACGCAGCAGGTAGTAATCAATGGCGTTTTCATCACCGATGATCAGGATGCGGGCGGGCTTGTCGCCCAGAACATCGGCTTTTAATCGTTGTACGTATTGTTGAATTTCACCATCCAGGTTTGAATTTAAGGGGGCTTGCGACCGGGTTTGCAGCATAACGCGGGCCTGTCTGAAGCTATTGGTGGTCCAGCGGATATCCAGCAGCATCCAACCCACCAGGAAAAGCACGCCGCCATACATAAGAATTGAGCTTCTGTGTGAGACTGACGACCTCTTCGTTGACAACCCGGGCGTCGGCAACACGCGTATTATCAGTATGCCGGCCAGCAACCACGCGATAAGCAGCAATGGCAACGACACGACCTGCCGGTAATCCCCACCTTGCAAGAAGTTGATGGATTGCTGGGACCGTTCTTCAAACGCCGTCCATGCCTGCCACATCAATTGCAGTCGGATATTCAGGCTATCTGGCTGCAGCGTTGCCTCGCCGATTTCCACTGCATCGTCCTGGCCACCCGCAACCAGAAACCCGAACTCGATAATCTCACCATTCCAGCCGGCTTCGGTGGACAGGTCGATCAGATGCTTGCCGGGCGCCGTGATTTCCGTTCTGATCACGTTGTCAGCCTTGCCTTTTTGGCGCCAGAAAAAAGCAGCCTCCTGCCGGCTGGCGGGGACCCATTCGTACCTCAGCACTTGCTGGATATCAGCCTGGATGCTGACGGGACCGCTGGAGAGCAGGGCATAGCCATTCGCAAACCCATCCACAACCATGCGGTCCTGGTTGGGATAACCGGAGCCGAATGCAAAACTGAAACCTGCAGCAGGATAATCCAGTGAATCGACGGCCGTATCAGGAAGATCATGCGACAGGTAAAGCCATAGTCCTGCAATCACCACACCGGTAGCCAGCACGGCAGCTTTAAGCGGCTGCAGGAGGAATGAGCGGAGCTGCTCCCTCCTGCATCCCGCCCCGCCACACTGTGCATGCAGAACAATGAACGCAGCAAACAACAGTGCCGGGACAAAATGCAACGGCAGGCGATTGATGGCGGTATACGTATCTGCCCAGATACCCTGGTCGGTCAGGCCGAAGATGAACAGTTGTGTTGCCAGAAAGATACTGAAAAAGGCCAGGCCGATACGCGGTACCCGGTGGGTGGATGAATTTGACGCTGATTTGCAGCTGAGTATCAGGCTCGCCAGCACCAGCACCCACAGCAAGTTCCAGTTGCCCATGGCAAAGAAGTTGTCCCAGTAAACCCCCCAGATATTATGTAATTCCAGTGCGAATTTGCCGATGAACGGGATAAGCAGCCGGCCATCGACAACGCCCAGTGTACCGACCAGCGGTATACTGATATGCGTAACACCCAGGGCAAAGCCGAGTAAAGCCGCCAGTGCAATGGTGGCGAAAATCAGAATCGGTACTCGTGCACGGAAGTTGATCAATATCAGCAGGGCGAGTACTGCCAGGAACCACACTACGCCTTCATTTTTGACCAGTATTCCCAATGCCGCCATCAGGAGTCCCAGCGCCATTTGCAGGCCATATTTTGCCTGTGGGCCGTCGGCGCCCAAAACAGTCGACTTGATAACAGCTGCTCTGATGATAGCGATAAAACCCAGGCCGGTAAAACCCGCCATCCAGATATCGGCATAGCCGGCCAGCGCGATGTGGGTGGCAAAAATCGGGATAGAATACAGCAGATAACAGCAAACCAGGCTGGTTTTAACACCCAGGCCGTGTTCGCGGCACTGCCCGTACAGAGCCATGCCGATAGCGATTCCGGCAAACAGCACGGGCAGGTTGACCAGTGTTTCGCTCCAGTTGCCGAGGCTGAGCGCAGCCCAGTAAGGAATGACGGACGGAAACAACGGGTACATCCACGCTTCGATCGTATATGTGTTTGTCGCCACAGCCGAAGCCCATTCTGCCGGGCCGACCACGGCGGTCATACCGCCCGCCAAAAACCAGGCCTTGGCGCGGTATACCCAGGCCAGCCATGCATCCCAGGGGTAGAGCGGCTGATTAAACACATCCACGGCGATGAAAACCAGGTGCACTGCCGTCCATGCCACTACGAGTACAGTCAATAGCTTGACTGCGGTACTTTTTGAACTGCGTGGTGGTGCGGGAACGGGGTTCAGAGTACTTGGGGAAGAACCCGGGGTCAGCCACACTGCCAATCCACCGCTAGTGGCAAAAACCCCGAGGAAGAGCATCAAGCCGGCCCAGGACGTAGTTCCGGTCAGCCTGTCGGTAGCAATGATTGCCATGAACAACACCGCATAACCCAGGAAAAAGCCATATCCTGCCTGGCGAATGCGGTTGTGGGATTTGTTGGGCTCGAGGCGGGATTCAGCAAATGCCAGCCAGAATGTGCCACCCAGCCAGGGTAGCAGTAATCCGGCATACAGTGTCAACAGGCCCACAGATTCAGGCTGCGGTTAATTCGTTGAAATTCTGTAAGCGGCTTTACTTACTGCGCACATCATCCAGTTCCCCGTGGTTTGCCGGGTCATTTGCTTCATTCGGCTTACCCTGCATCTCTCTGAGGTCAGATTCAAGCAGCGCGATACGCTGTGTCAGGCGCTGCAACCTGATTGCACTGCGGGAGCGCTCGATATCCATCACCAGGATCTTGATCACCAGCACCACCATACCGATGGTCAACGCCAGTACGGGCGGGTACGCAACGCCGAGGTACTTTGCGATATTGTCGAAAAATGCCGGGAACAGACCCAGCACGGCAAACACGATCGCAGCTGCCATCCACCACAGGCCGAAGCGAACGTTCAGGTGATCCCTGCGGATCAGAATCACAATGGTGATTGCTGCGGCGATACCGATAATGCCTGTGATTATTGCAACCATTTACACATTCTTTTTTAGGAGTACGGGTATTATAGTGTAGGAGGGACCAGCTTTGCTGGTCCCTCCTGCATCGTTTAATTTTTGTGTTTCATTCCACGTTTAGTGAAGCTCAGCAGCAGTGTGTAGGACATGTAGTAGATGACTGAGGTCCACGAATAAAACACCCTTGAAATGCCGTGCCGGCGCGGCAACATTTCGACTTCCACGTCCTTGATGGTAATGCCCGCGGCCTGCAGCATGGCCAGCACGCCGACATCCTGGTATTCCAGCAACGTGGCTTGCCACGCAGCCAGCCTGCGGATGGCACGACGATCGTAGACCCGGAAACCGGAGGTCAGATCTTCCAATCTTAAGCCGGAAATCCGTTTCATCACTGACCAGGCAATTTTTCGCAGAGCCGAACCACGTCTCGTACAAGTGCCAATAACGACATCGGCTTCGTTGTCAATGAGGGGTTGCAGCAGCGCCGGTAGCGACTCTGCCAGGTGCTGGCCATCTGCATCCATGGTGATGGCATAGTCGTAGTCGTTTTTTAGCGCATAACGCAAACCGGTCTGGGTTGCACCCCAGGCACCGAGTTGCACCGCCAGTGGCACCACTACCACACCGGCTTTCCTGGCTACCAGGATGGTGTTATCAGTACTGGCGTCGTCAATAACCACTACCGGGAAATTGCTGTGTTTGTTGATTTCACCAATCACAAAGCCGATGTCCTCGGCTTCGTTATGTGCGGGAATAATCACAACACAGTGAGGCAGGGATAGCGAGGGACCATCAGCCTGGATATGTTCAGAGCTGTTTGTCATCAGTTTGAAAAATTGCCGTTTTCAGACAAGCGCGCAGGCATAATTTTTTGATACAGTTCCAATAGTCCCTCAATGGCGTGGTTGATTTCAAATTGATCATCGAATTTTTCTTTGCCACGTTCACCCATCCTGGCCAAATCTGCACGGTTAGCAGCGAGCTGTTCGAACGCTGTTGCCAGCGCATCGGCATCGGCTGGTTTTACCTTCAGCCCGGTGACGCCATCATCAATGATCCACCCCATGCCAGAGCCGGTCACGTCACTGACGACGGTGGCTTTACCAAAGTACATTGCTTCGAGCAGCACCAGACCGAAGGCTTCTGTGCGTTCAATCGAAGGTAGGCAGATACAATCGGCTTTTGTCATTTGCCGCGCCAGTTCGCCGTCACTCAAAATGCCGTGGAAGATTACCCTGTCTTGCACTTTTAGTGAAGCTGCGAGCGCCTTGAGTTCTTTCGCCTGGTCGCCATCACCGACGAGGTTTATATAGATGTTGGGTGCCCTGGCAGTGGCTTCGATCAGGTAACGGAAGCCTTTGTAATAAGTCAGTCTTCCAACAGCCAGGATTTTTAGCGGGAATTCCTGATCGTGCAGGAGGGACTGGCTTTGCGTGCAGGAAGGACCAGCGGAGCCGGATCCTCCTGCGCTAGCATGAACAAACCTGTCTACATCTACACCCAACGGCACCACTTGGCACTTGTCAATCCATGGTCGCAAGGGAATGCTCGAATCTCGATAAGGTAAAGATGTCGCTATGATGACTGTTGCATGCTTCAAAACCGCACGTTCGAGCGGTTGATAAATCCGGTAGAAAAGCTTCAACCGCCAGTTATGGCTCGAAGTAACGACATCTGAGTGCCAGTGCACCACCCACGGAATACGCAGGGCTGATGGCAGCACAAGCGCCCAGAAAACAGAAGGATTGGGCAGATGCAGGTGCAGGATGTCCGGTTTGAAGGTTTTGATCAAACGCCGGAGTTGCCGGGGAAAGTCCGGGCTGATGGGCGTGTACAACAGCCTTGCCCACATAGCGGTCCTGACCACCGGGAAGGTGTGCCCGGCAGCGCTGAAGGTCTCATTGCTGCTTTTCAGAGAGAGGGAATGACGATGTACGAGTGCGGCAGAATCAACACCACGCCGCCCCAGTGCGACCATCGCATCGCGCATGTAGTTTTCCAGACCGCCACTAAAGGGCGAAAAATACTTGCCGAGGTGCAGGATTTTCAATTATTCAGCCGTCAAGGGTGAATTCTTTTTCGTGCAGGAAGGCAGCGTGTCTTGGCGCGCGTTTGGTCTCGCTCCATTCTTCGATCATTGCGGGCGCCACTGCGTTCAGTTTCTCCAGTGTGCCCGGGCGCTCGATATTGGCGCATAGCTCCAGACGGTGGCCGTTGGGGTCAAAGAAATAAATCGACCTGAAAATATGGTGGTCGGTTGGACCGATGACATCCAGGCCGACAGCAGCGATATGCTCCTTGGCTGCCAGCAGTGCGTCCATATCTTCGACTTCAAACGCGATGTGTTGCACCCAGTTCGGCGTATTCTCATCCCGTCCCATGGGGGGTGAGTTGGGTATTTCGAAGAAGGCCAGCACATTGCCCTGTCCTGCATCCAGAAAAATATGCATGTAGGGGTCGGGTGCCTTGGTGCTGGGCACAAAATCCTCGGCGATGGCCAATACCAGGTCCATGTTGAGTACATCTTTATAGAACTTGACCGTTTCTTTTGCATCTTTGCAACGGTAGGCCACGTGGTGAATTTTCGTGATGTTCATAAAATACCTTTGGCGGCCTTCAGGCCGCGTCTTCGGTGCTGATCACACCACGGCGTAACTGGTCACGTTCCATGGATTCGAACAGTGCGGTGAAATTTCCCTCACCGAATCCTTCGTCTTTCTTGCGCTGAATGAATTCAAAAAACACGGGTCCGACCATCGTCCCGGAGAATATTTGCAGCAGCAGGCGCGGGTCGTCGTTCGCGGTGGATCCGTCCAGCAAAATTCCACGCAACTGAAGTTCTTTGACCGGTTCACCATGGCCTGGCAGGCGTTCTTCCAGCATTTCGTAGTAGGCGGCCGGTGGCGGTGTCATGAACGGCAGGCCCCTGGCCTTGAGTGCGTCCCAGCACCCAATCAGGTCGTCACATATCAAGGCAATATGCTGGATACCTTCGCCGTTATAGGCCATCAGGAATTCTTCGATCTGCCCGACGCCCTGGGACGCTTCCTCGTTTAACGGAATACGGATCTTGCCGTCGGGTGCTGTCATGGCTTTGGACAAGAGTCCGGTGTACTCGCCTTTTATGTCGAAATAGCGGATCTCACGGAAGTTGAAGATGCGTTCGTAAAAGCTGCCCCAAAATTCCATGCGGCCCCGATAGACGTTGTGGGTCAGGTGGTCAATCAATTTGAATCCGCAACCCCTGGGGTGGCGGTCTATCCCTGCAAAAAACTCAAAATCAATATCGTAAAAGCTCCTGCCCTGTGCATAACGATCGATCAGATATAAGGGTGCGCCACCGATGCCCTTTATGGCCGGCAGGCGCAATTCCATTGGGCCGGTGGGGATTTCGATTGGCTGCGCGCCCATCTCAAGTGCGCGTTTGTAGGCCATGTGGGCGTCCCTGACCCGGAAAGCCATTCCGCAGGCACAGGGGCCGTGTTCTTCGGCGAAATACGCCGCGTGACTGCCCGGTTCCTCGTTCAGGATAAAATTGATTTCGCCCTGGCGATAGAGCGTCACGTTCTTGGATCGGTGTTTGGCCACTGCAACAAAACCCATCATCTCGAACACCGGCTCCAGTACACCCGGCGCAGGGGAGGCAAATTCGACAAATTCAAAACCGTCGAGTCCCATTGGGTTCTCAAATAAATCTGCCATGTAGGGTCTCCGTCTCAACAGGTTTGATTATAACGTAGCCGAGAGCAGCGGGGCCGCTCTCGGCTACATCGGTTAAGATAATCATTTTTCTATCGTTGCGGGAAGTTTATGAACTATTGGCTGAAATCGCTCCTTGGTCTCGTGTTTATATTCATCATGCTGGTAGTGGGATACTACCAAACACAGGCGCCGGCAGCGCGTATTGACACCGGCCTGGACTACGCGGCACTTGCCGGGCATGTAGCAAAAATTGCTGCGCGCCCGCACCCCATCGGGAGCGATGCCAACCGTGAGGTCAGGGACTACATCGTCCAGTATTTTGAGGAACTTGGTTTGGAAACCGAAGTGCAGAAAACCACGGTGGTTTTCCGTCATCCCTTCCTGGCCCGAAGCCCGACCATCATCGGCAACGTGGAAAACATCTTTGCCAGGCTGCCGGGTACCGGTGAAGGTATCGGTGAGAACCAGGACCTCGTGCTGATGGCCCATTACGATTCGCGCGCGGATGGACCGGGTGCGGGTGATGATGCTTCCGGCACGGCAGCCATAATGGAGGCGGCTCGCATCCTGGCGGCTGGCCCACCGCCCCGGCACGATGTAATTTTCCTGATCACTGATGGTGAGGAGATGGGGTTATTGGGGGCCCAGGGCTTTTTCAGGCAACACCCGGCAGCAAAAAAGGCCGGGTTGATTCTGAATTTTGAAGCACGCGGAAGTTACGGCGTATCAACCATGTTTGAGACCTCCGAGGGAAATGCCTGGCTGATCGACAACCTGCTCGAGTCGGTACCGGATTTGATGGCCGGCTCCCTGACTTACGAAATTTACAAACGTATGCCCAATGATACTGACATGAGTATCACCCGGGGCGAAGGCATTCCGGGTTTGAATTTTGCTTTCATTTCAGGGCTACACGATTACCACTCGATGGGAGACACGGCGGAAAACCTGGATCCGGATACACTGGCCCAGCAGGCCAATTATGTGCTGGCCACAGCGCGGCATTTCGCTAATCTGGGCGAGTGGCCGGACGCCGAAACACAGGCTTCTGCCGGCGACAGGACCTATTTCAATTTATGGAATGGTGTGCTGGTCAGTTACGGCCAGGGGATGGCGCTGGTCATTGGTATAACAGTATTGCTGTTTGGTTTGTGGCTGTTGGCCGGAGCGCTGCATGCAAATACGGTTACCCTGGGTTCGCTTGGCCTGGGCGTGCTGGCGCTGGTGGCTTTACTGGTATTGGTCAGCGATATCTTTGCCAGCCTGATCACCTACCTGCGGGGTGCTGATGCCGGAATTGCACACCTTATCTCGCTCGGTGAGTGGCCGTTTTTTGCCTATTTGACCATAACGTTGGGTATGGTGGTTTGGTTTGCCGGTGCAATCGAGCGCGGCATGGGGAAGTTTGCAGCCATTGTTCCGGTGCTGATTTTAGCTGCGCTCAGCCTTTTAACCGGCAGACCGTGGTTCAGCGCGTTATTACTGCTGATTTTGATCCCCTTGCTTTTATGGCTCCGCAGCCGTGAGACCAGGCCTTCGTTGTGGAGCGCCGCACTGCTGCTCTGGGGGTTTCTTGCGGCCCTGGTTTTGTATGCGGTACCCAACGCGTCATATTTGTTTGTCTGGCCACTGGGCGTCGTGTTGCTGGGGATTGCCATGCAGCCCAGGTTTGGATTCGTTCAGGGTGGAAATGGTTCTACCGTGTTGAACACGGTTATCGCAATAATTCCGTTGTTGTTGCTGATGCCGATTTTAATTATGGTCTACCTGGCGCTTGGTACAACGCTTCCTCAAGGTGTGATGGTGTTCAGCGCGCTGGTCTTGCTGCTGCTGTGGCCATTGCTGCGTGATATCGACAGGCCTGCAAACGGCATGCCTGCATTACTGTTGTTGGCGGCGGGGTTGGTCCTGACAGCCATTGTCGTGTTTGACCGTGGCTTTGATGCACGCCATCAGCGTGGCGAGGAGCTTTACTATGCCATTGATGTTGATCAGCAACAGGGTTTTTGGGTTAGTTCAGACGCGAGGCCCGGTTCCTGGCTGGGTAATTTTATGGGAAGTGATGCCCGCAAGGCCAATGTCAGCCGAATTTTACCCGGCTTTGATCAGGATATTTTGATCCGCGAAACCGGGTTGCCGGAATTCGAAGCTGCCACACTTGAGATGCAAAGTGACCGGGTGGTTGATGGGCAGCGGGAAATCGGCCTGCACCTTCAATCACCGGCGAATGCCGGGTATATCAACCTGTTGTTTCCACGGGATGTGAGTATTTCAGCAGCTACGGTCAACGGCTTCAAGGTCGCGCTGCCACAAGATCAACAGGAAACCAGTCTCCCTATTGAAAAAACCGATGCAATGAAAGAGCCGGATAAAGATCCGCTTAAAAATTGGTGGCGTTGGCGCTGGTACGGCTTGCCGGAAGGTGGCGCTGATATCGTGCTGACCATTGAACCGGGTACCCCCTTAAAGGTCAGGATTATCGAGGTGGACTATGGCACGCCTGACGGTGCGCCGCAAAGACCGGAGAATTCCATGCCCCGGCCGTACGTGTGGTCGGA
>BTRB01000041.1:0-13753 GCA_036986175.1 Gammaproteobacteria bacterium | reverse complement strand
ACCGCACATCCTGTGCATAATCGCGAAGTACCGCACATCCTGTGCATAGGGTATTATTCTTTTCGGAAATATCTAAGGAGTGAAACTACGTGCTGGAAATTCTTATTGCCGGTGGTTGGTTGATGGTGCCCATACTGCTCGCCTCCATCCTCGCAGTAGCAATCATCATTGAACGCTTCTGGACTTTGCGCAAAAGCAAAGTCACACCCGATGACCTCGGCGCCATGGTCGAAAACTGGGCAGCCAGGCACGAACTGGACGAGCACAATTTGGAGCAGTTGCGGGCGGGATCCCAGTTGGGCCGTGTTTATGCCGCTGCTCTGGCTAACCGCAAACGCTCCAGAGAACTTATCAAAGAAGCCGTTGAGGACACCGGTCGCCATGTTGTCCATGACATGGAACGGTTCCTGAATACGCTCGGAACCATCGTGGGTATTTCCCCATTGCTGGGATTGCTGGGAACAGTGATCGGTATGATCAAAGTATTTTCAGCCATCATGATCAGTGGTGTCGGCGATGCCAATGTACTGGCCGGCGGGATTTCGGAGGCATTGATTACGACCGCAGCAGGGCTGACGGTCGCCATTCCTGCCTATTTTTTCTATCGCTATTTCCTGGGCAGAGTGGCTGAATACGTTATTGCAATGGAAGAGAGGGCGATCAAACTTATTGAATGCATTGAGCGTAGTGGTTTTGCAACGGCCAAATTCACAACCGGCGATTAGGCATTATGCAACTGCGCGCAACAAAACCTGAAGATCCTGAAATCAACCTGATATCACTAATCGATGTGGTTTTCCTGCTACTGATATTTTTCATGGTGAGCACGACTTTTGAGCAACAGGCTGTTTTGAAAGTAGACCTGCCCGAGGCCAGCAGTATCACCCGTCCTGAAAACCAGCCCAACCGGTTTGAGCTGGTGATCGACATTAACGGCCAGTATTACCTGAACGACCGGCAACTGGTGGATGGCAGGCCCTCAACCTTGCGTGCTGCTTTCAACGAAGCAGCGGGTGAAAACCGTGACATTCCGATTATTTTACGGGCAGATGCCGGGACACCCTACCATTTTGTAGTCACAGCCATGGATGTAATGGCACAACTCGGTTTTACCGGACTTTCCATTGCCACCGAACGCGTGACAGATGACTAGCCAGACGGCATACACTCCGGCTGTTGTTTATAGGCGGCTGTGGGGCTATACACGTAAATATTGGTGGATGTTCCTGGTCGGCATCATCGGTGTCAGCCTTGATGCCGGCATGCAGGCAGTATTCATCAAATTTGTTGAACCTTTGATTGATCGCGTATTCGTGGCCAAGGATGCCGCATATGGTTTATGGCTGGCCGGGGGTATCCTGGTCGTGGTCCTGTTACGTATCAGCGGTAACTTTGCCGGTGTTTACGGTATGGAATGGACCGGCAGGCGGGTCGTGGCCGACTTGCGCCAGCAACTGTTTGACAGCTATTTGCGCCTGCCTGCATCCTTTTATGACCACAACTCCGCCGGCCAGTTGATCTCCAGGCTTGCCTACAACAGTGAACAGGTGGCCAACGCCGCGACCAAGGCGATTGTTTCCGCCTTCCGCGATATCATGCTGCTGGTTTACCTGCTGATCGTCATGCTCAGTATTAATGTCAAACTGACAGCAGTCATGCTGATTCTGGTGCCGGTCGTGGCACTGGTTGTGACTACCATCAGCCGCAAATTCCGCAAGATCAGTCGCAACATCCAGGATTCGATGGGAGATGTGGCCCACATCACCGAAGAGGCAGTGGTGGGCCAGCGTGTGGTCAAGGTTTTCCGCGGGCAGACATCTGAAAGCAAGCGCTTTGGCCGGGTAAACGAGCGTACCCGGCGTTTACAAATGCGCATGGTTGCTACCCACATGCTCAGTTCATCCATGGTGCAACTGGCTGCCGGCCTGGCGATGGTGATACTGATGCTGGTCGCAATCCGGCCTTCCATGCTGGAGCAAATAACGGCGGGTACTTTCACCTCTATTTTCTTTGCCATGGTGGCAACCATTCCACCGCTTAAACGGCTGACCACAGTGCAGTCCCAGTTACAAAAGGGCATTGCGGCTGCCGAGAGTATTTTCTTTATCATTGATACAGAAAAAGAAAAGGACCAGGGTACAAAAACGGCAGAACGCGCTACCGGTGAGGTAGTGTTTGAGAATGTCAGCTTTCAATATGAAAACAGCGAAAAGCCCATCCTGGAAAACATCAGCCTGCGCTTACCCCAGGGCAGTGTTACCGCATTGGTCGGGCACAGCGGCAGCGGTAAAACCACACTGGCTGGGTTATTGCCACGTTTTTATAATTACAAACAGGGCCGTATTCTGCTTGACGGGGTTGAGCTTGCAGACTATCAACTGGGCAATCTACGTGAGCAGATTGCGCTGGTAAGCCAGGATGTATTGCTGTTTAACGACACCATCGCCAACAATATTGCTTACGGGGCGCTTGCCGGTGCTGATCGCGATGCGATTACCCGTGCTGCCCGTGCTGCCCACGCTATGGAATTCATTGAGCAACTCCCGCAAGGGCTCGATACCCGCCTGGGCGAAAGCGGCACCTTGCTGTCCGGTGGACAGCGACAGCGCCTGGCCATTGCCAGGGCCTTGCTAAAAGATGCGCCACTGTTGATCCTTGATGAGGCCACTTCGGCACTTGATTCTGAGTCAGAGCGGGCTATCCAGGATGCACTCAAAGAAGTCATGAAAGACCGCACAACCCTGGTCATTGCCCACCGCCTGTCGACGATAGAAAATGCGGACCAGGTCATCGTGTTGCGCGCCGGCAAGGTGATCGAGCAGGGCACACACGATGAACTGCTGGCACACAACGGTGCCTACGCCCACTTGTACCAGACCCAGTTCGGCGATCAACAATGACTGGAAATGACCGGCGCAGCCGGCGAAACCTCGATGCGCGCAAGCATTGAAAACCGCTTACTCAAGCACTGGTACGGCACCCACAGGCCGCCCTGGTACCTGCGCATGCTGGAGCCGGTATACCGTGCCGCTTACCGGCGGACAGAAAAGAGTCAAAGGGCAGGTTCGGGCGTTTACCGGCCCGCTCTACCGCTCATCATTGTCGGTAACATTACCGCTGGTGGCAGCGGCAAAACACCGCTGGTGATCGCACTCGGCCAGCTGGCCATTGAAATGAATCTCAAGCCGGGCATTGCCAGCACCGGTTATGGCCGACTAAGCCGCGAAACCTTCGTGGTTCACGCTGACAGTGATACGAATACATGTGGGGATGAACCGGTACTGCTGGCAAAGCGTAGTGGTGTGCCGGTTGTCGTTGCTGTACGCAGATCTGATGCAATTAAAAAACTGCATGCAATGGGTGTGGACCTGGTCATCTCCGATGATGGCCTGCAGCAGGCCGATTTGCGCCGTGACATGGAAATTTGCGTGGTTGATGGTGACCGGGGTCTTGGCAATGGGCACTTGATCCCGGCGGGTCCGTTGCGCGAACCGGCTGATCGTCTTGCACAGGTTGACTTTGTGGTCAGCAACGGAGAATGGGCAGCAAGGCCGGCGGCTTTAAGCGTCAACACAATGCGGTTGCAAGCAGCAGGCGTGCAGTCCCTGGATGACGTGACAAGGTATACGCTGGCTGAATTCCGGGATAGCCAAAACGGCATCCCGCTGCATGCTGTCGCTGGAATCGGTAACCCGGCACGCTTTTTCAAGCTGTTGGATCAGCACGGGATAAAAGTAATCCCCCACCGATTTGCAGACCATCATCGGTATAAAAAACAGGATTTTATATCGATGTCAGGCCCTACAGCCATTATCATGACCGAAAAGGATGCGGTTAAATGCCGTGGGCTGGGCCTTGAAAATGCCTGGTATGTGCCGGTTGAAACATTGCTGCCGGATATTTTTAAGCAGACATTCAAAGACCGGTTGGCAATGTTGAGCAAGGACAGTAACTAGTGGCCAGGCAAAGCGCTTACCATATTGTTATTCCAGCGCGTTATGCTTCCGAACGCCTGCCGGGCAAGGTTCTGCTGGATTTGGCCGGCAGGCCGTTGATACAGCATGTCTGGCAACGGGCAATTGAATCATCGGCAGATTCCGTGGTGATCGCAACTGACGATGAACGCATCTTAACCGCTGCCAAATCGTTCGGTGCCAGGGTGGTGTTAACAAGCTCTGATCATCGCAGTGGCAGCGACAGAATTGCAGAATGTGCGAATCAACTTGGCTGGCCGGATGACCAGCTCGTCGTTAACCTGCAGGGTGATGAACCACTGATGCCTGCAAGCTGCCTTGACCAGGTTGCTGCATTGCTTGATGCAAGGCCGGATTGCGAAGTGGCAAGTCTGTACTGGCCCACAACAGATGCAGCAGAGGTGCAAAATCCGGACACCGTGAAAGTCGTCACCTCTCTTGACGGCTGCGCCTTGTATTTCAGTCGATCTCCGATTCCTTATGAACGTACCTATGCTGATGTCAGTGCAGCAATCGCAGCCGGAAAGCGCTGGAAGCGTCACCTTGGGCTGTATGCTTACCGCATGCGGGCCTTACGCCGCTATACCGCGCTGTCGGTAACGCCGCTTGAGGCCGCCGAGAGCCTCGAACAATTGCGCATCATGGACCACGGAGGGCGTATTGCAATGGCCCGTGCTGACAAATTTATTCCCCCAGGCATTGATAACCAGGAAGATTTGGAGCGGGTGCGTAAACTTATGCAAAGTAATTTATCATGAATATCAAGTAAGGCTATGTTTAATATATTATTTGTTTGTATGGGGAACATCTGTCGGTCACCTTCAGCAGAGGGCTTTTTTGCGCGACAGTTGCAAGGATCCAGCTGTCAGGATCTGGTTTCAATTGATTCAGCCGGTACACACAGTTACCACATCGGCCACGCACCCGATCCACGAGCCATCGAAACGGGAGCTCAATTTGGTGTTCAAATCGATCAATTGCGTGCCCGCAAGGTGACTGCAGCAGATTTTCGTCACTTTGATCTGATTATCGCGATGGACCATAGCAACCTGGTAGATTTACAGGCAATTCGACCCAGTGGCTCTATGGCTGAATTGCAGCTGATGATGGCATACCACCCTGAAAACCATGCAGATGGACAAGCCAATGACGTACCGGACCCGTATTACGGCGGCATTGCTGGCTTTGTGCATATGTTCAAACTGCTGGAACTTGCCACCGCCGGACTGTTGAAAGATGTTGAAGGACGGTTCAAGCAGGATCCCTGAAGTGGCGGGAAAAACAGCAGCCAGAGAGAACGGAGGGGCGTTCGACGGGAAGCACTACGCACGCCGTCTGCCGGCCGGCCCGGGCGTTTACCTGATGCGTGATGAACAGGGGACTGCATTGTATGTCGGCAAGGCCGCCAACTTGCGTAAGCGTGTATCCAGTTATTTTGACGCCCGCCCCAAGATTGAACGGATCATGCGCATGGTGGCACGAATCCAGTCCATAGAAGTCAGCCTGACACGCAGCGAAGCTGAAGCCCTGCTGCTCGAGAATGAGTGGATCAAATCTCTCAAGCCACGTTACAACGTGCTGTTACGCGATGATAAAAGCTACCCATGGGTGATGCTGGGAAAGGATCACGAGTTCCCGCGCATAGCATTCCACCGCGGGGCAAGGGACAAGGGCAGGGAGTACCTGGGCCCTTACCCGTCGGCCAGTTCGGTGCGCGAAAGCATCAACCTGATCCAGAAGCTTTTCATGCTGCGCAACTGTGAAGACAGCTATTTCAGCCACCGCCGCCGGCCCTGTTTGCAACACCAGATAAAGCGCTGTACTGCACCTTGTGTGGGTAGGATCAGTGCCCACGATTATGCCCGACAGGTTGAGGACGCCTTGCTGTTCTTACGTGGACACAGTCAGAAGGTGATTACCCGCCTGATCCGCAGGATGGAGGATGCCGCCGGAGGGCAGCACTACGAGCAGGCGGCACAGTTCCGGGACCAGATTAACCACTTGAAGCAGATGCAGGCACGTCAGTTTGTTTCGGCAGGCAATGGCGACCTGGATATAATCGCGTTGGCGCGACTACAACGCGGTTGTGCCATTGAGGTGATGTCGGTACGCGGTGGTCGTAGTCTGGGCCAGCGGGACTATTTTCCCACCCAGTCAGAAGGCCACCCGGAAGCTGATATTTTGCGTGCCTTCCTCGGCCAGTATTACCGCGAGCGTATGCCACCCGCTGAGATTATAATTTCCCATTCCCTGCAACAGCAGGATCTGTTCGAAGCGGTCTTCAGTGAGCGTAGCGGTCGCAAGGTACGCATCCAGCCACACCCCCGCAGCCATCGGCGGCAATGGTTGGAACTGGTCGGCAGAAATGCTCTGAATGCTTTGCATATGCGTTCGGCACAAAGGTCACGGATCAGCAACCAGTTCGAGGCGATGGCTGAACTGCTGAAGCTCGAAGAAGTTCCTGAAACTATTGAGTGCTTTGACGTTTCACATACATCCGGTCACAAAACGGTGGCTTCGTGTGTGGTATTTGGCCACGAAGGTCCCATCAAATCCCGCTATCGCAGATACAACCTCAAGGGTTTTGCGCCCGGTGATGATTATGCTGCGATGCGCGAAGTCCTCAGCCGCAGGTATCGAAAACTGGCAGCGGAAGATGGCCACCTTCCTGACCTGATCGTGGTGGATGGCGGCAAGGGCCAATTGGGTATCGCTATTGAAGTGCTGGCCGAATGCGGCCTGGGTGACATACCCCTGATGGGTGTGGCCAAAGGTCCGTCGCGGCGGGCAGGTTATGAGGAGTGGATATTGCCGGTAGCACCACACAGCCTGCTGCCCGGACCGGAATCTGCAGCTTCCCATTTGATCCAGCAAGTAAGGGACGAGGCACATCGCTTTGCCATTACAGGCCATCGCGGACGCCGCCAGAAAGCAACTGTGCATTCAGTACTCGAAGATATTCCCGGTGTCGGGGCAGGCCGCCGCCGCACGTTACTGACCCATTTTGGTGGTCTCCAGGGTGTACGCAAGGCCGGTGCAGAAGAGTTGGCCGGTATCCCGGGTATCAACCAGCAATTGGCCAACAGGATTTACAAAGCACTTCATTAAGAGCTAATTTTCCACAGATTACGCAGATTACGCAGATTAAGAGCAAGAGCGATTAAAGGGCAAGAGCGGTTGGGGTTTGGGGAGTGCTATCTTAAAAAGTGTCGCACAGTTAAATCCGGGCACTGACATCAAATAAAGTACAGGTTCAGAAATAATCTGCGTAATCTGCGTAATCTGCGGATAACCAGCTCTTTAACTCACGAATTCTGCGTAATCTGCGGGAAATTTGCTCTTCGGCCTGTGCATCCTGTGAAATTTGCGGGGCATTTATCCCTGCTAAAAAGGTCAGACGTCTGCGATAATGACCGGATAACACCCACCGGGCCAGATTCATGCAAATGACGTTTCCGCTTTTTCTAACGCTAATGCGTATCGCACTGATTCCTGTACTGGTCCTGTTTTTCTATTTGCCTTACACCTGGTCCAGCCTGGCTGCTGCCGTGATCTTTATCCTGGGAGCCATCACAGATTGGGCCGATGGGTACCTGGCACGGCGCATGGGATTGATGTCCAGCTTCGGTGCGTTCCTGGATCCGGTTGCTGATAAATTGATGGTAGCAACGGCACTGGTGGTACTCGTTTCGAAGAACCCAGCAGTACTTTTTGCCCTGTCGGCTGCGATCATTATAGGCCGCGAGATTGCCATTTCTTCATTGCGTGAATGGATGGCAGAAATGGGCAAACGCGGCCAGGTGAAGGTTTCCGGCCTGGGGAAACTCAAAACCATATTCCAGATGACTGCCATCAGCTTCCTGCTGTTTGAACAGGACCTGTTTGGCATTCCTATTTCATTCATCGGCCTGATGCTGTTGTATCTCGCTGCGGCGCTGACCTTGTGGTCGATGTGGATATATCTGCACGCAGCATGGCCAACGATAAATTCGACACAGCACCCATCTGCCGACAATGACGGGTCAGCTCAGGACCAGTAATCGGGACCCGGGATTTCGGCGGCATGGAAAAGGAAACAATCCGTAGGGAGACGCCGACCATCAGGGTCGGCGGGGTAGCCATCGGCAGTTGCCACCCCATCGTAGTGCAGTCCATGACCAATACCGATAGCACAGATATCCGCGCAACAGCAACGCAGATTGCAGAATTGGCCCGCGCCGGTTCGGAGCTGGTACGTATTACGGTCGATACAGAAGCCGCTGCAGCCTCCGTGGCGGGTATTTTTGAGCGCCTGGATATGCTGTCGTGCAATGTTCCCATTATCGGTGACTTCCATTACAACGGCCATCGCCTTTTACAGCAATACCCGGAGTGCGCGCGCCTGTTGGCCAAATACCGTATTAACCCGGGCAATGTTGGCTTTGGCAAAAAGCGTGACGACCAGTTTGCCACCATTATCGGTCTCGCGATTGAGTACGACAAACCGGTCCGCATCGGTGTGAACTGGGGCAGCCTGGACCAGCGTTTGCTTGCGCGGCTGATGGATGCCAACGGCAAAAAGAGCACGCCGCAACCAGCGGATGCAGTCATGCGCGAAGCATTGATCCGTTCTGCACTTGAGAGTGCCGGACAGGCCGAAAGCCTGGGCCTCGCCCATGACAGGATCATCCTCTCCTGCAAAGTGAGCGGTGTACAGGATCTGATCCTGGTTTACAGAGAATTGGCCCGCCGTTGCGAGTACCCTCTGCACCTCGGCTTGACAGAGGCGGGTATGGGTAGCAAAGGCATCGTTTCTTCCAGCGCTGCTCTGGCAGTCCTGTTGCAGGAAGGTATTGGCGACACCATTCGCATTTCACTTACCCCGGAACCCGGCCAGGCACGGACCGATGAAGTGGTAGTTGCGCAGGAATTGCTGCAAAGCATGGGCTTGCGGGCCTTTACACCAATGGTAACCGCCTGTCCCGGTTGCGGCCGCACCACGAGCACTTTTTTTCAGTCGCTGGCGCTTGACGTGACCAACCATGTGCGCAGTCGGATGCCGGAATGGAAACTCCGCTACGCAGGTGTGGAAAACCTCAGTCTTGCGGTTATGGGTTGTATCGTTAACGGTCCGGGTGAAAGCCGCCAGGCCGATATCGGTATCAGCCTGCCGGGTACCGGCGAGTCACCGGTGGCACCGGTGTTTATCGATGGTGAGAAAGCGGCGACCTTGAGAGGCGACAAACTGACCTCCGATTTCCTTGCCTTGATTGATAATTACGTCAAAGAAAAATACCCGTCCATCCGTGAAAACTAAGCTGGCAGCATTGGCGGATCGCCACTTGCTCTATCAACAATCGGTTCAGGATGTTAAGTCTGAAATTGATTTTGTAGAGCAGACCTGGTCCGAACTGCGCCGTCGTGGGGCCAGGCTGTTAAGAGAAGATTTTTGCGGAACAGCCAATACAAGCTGTGAGTGGGTCAGTCGTGATGAAGATCATTATGCCGTCGGTGTTGATCTGGACCCGGATGTACTAGAGTGGGGCAGCTCGCACAACCTCGCAAAACTTACACAGGAACAATCAGAGCACGTTGAGCTATTGCAGGCAAACGTGTTGCACGCACGGCCCGGTCTGGCGGATATCGTCCTGGCAATGAATTTCAGCTATTACCTGTTTTTGCGGCGCAATGATTTACGCGAGTACTTTGAGAATGTTCTTGATGGCCTGGTTCCTGACGGTATCCTGTTTCTGGATGCCTATGGCGGCTTTGAGGCGCCGATGGTACTAACAGAACCGCGTGAATGCCGGGACACAGACGGTCAGGAGTTCACCTACCTATGGGACCAGGCGTCCTTCAATCCGATTGATTCGTGTATGACCTGTCATATTCATTTTGAATTTCCTGACGGGTCCCGGCTCGATAAAGCGTTCAGCTATCACTGGCGTTTGTGGACCTTGCCTGAGATCCGCGAGATTCTGTATGAGGCCGGCTTCTCAGAAGTTGATATTTACTGGGAGGGCACGGATGAAGATAAAAATGAAGGCAACGGTATCTATACGCCTTCTGAAACCGGTGATGCTGATCCCGGCTGGGTTTGTTATATCGTTGCGCAGGCCTAGTGTACTGTCAACCCTGTAACGTAGGATCAGCGAGTACACAAGCGGTTAGCTGCAAGGCAGCGCTTCGAAGGCATAGTGGTGCTACGCCAAGAAGCGTTAACGCAGCAGATGACAGCTTGTGTGCCCGCCCTGCGGGTGCTCACCAGAACGTCCATCACGGTGTTACACTCGCTTGGCATAGAACCACTATTCCGGCGCGAATGTGCCTTGTGCTGAACGTTCTGGTGAACACTGATCCTACGTTACAGGGTTGACACTACACTAGCGTACCAGGGGGGCTATCTGGCCTTGGTGTTCGATTTTACCGGCGTTCAATTCAGGTTCCATACGGGTAACAACAAAAAGACAATTCCCACCACCTGTACGGTGTCCGCAATCTACAATGACCGCATCGTAAACCTGGCCAGAGCCGTGGATTTGAATGTTATCCAGGGGAGCGGGGCAAATAACTGCAGTCGTACACAGCAAGCGGGGGTGGCGTTTTACTTTGCCCAGGTAGTGCGTGCGCGCGACAATTTCCTGACCGGGATAACAGCCCTTGCGAAAGTTAAGTGCACCGAGACGGTTATAACCCAGCATTTGGGGCAAAAACTGCCCGCTGGATTCGGTACACAGCCATGCAATGCCGCGTTTCAGTTCTGAAAGTTTCCAGGCGTCCTGAAGGGCAGGGCTTGTTTCGAACGATGCATTGTCATCCGTGACCAGGAGCACGTCGTCGCTACCCGGCACCGCAACTACGACTGGGTGGGTCGGCAGGGCCTGCGGCTCATCAACCCGGGGTTCATCACCTGGATGAAGGCCCGCTATTACGCACTTATCCAGGACTTCAATATCTACCGTTGAGCGCATTACATAGATTCTCAGGCGTTTGGCAATTGATGATGCCAATGAACTGGACATGATGACAATATAGTCATCATTATTCCGGCTCACCAGCATCAGTGCCAGCACCCGGCCCCTGGGCTCACAGTAGCAGGCAAAAGTGGATTCGCCGGGCGACAAAGCCAGCACGTCAGCACTGAGTTGATTGTGCAGGAAATCACCGGCATCTGAACCGCTGAATCGAATCGCTGACAGGTAGGTGAGCGTTATCATCAGCCTCAATATCCTGGTGTGTAAAGTATCTGATCCACACACGCATTCTAACTTAAAATTCAACTGGGTTGACCCCTGTAATGTGCAAAAGCAGACTCGCGAAACAATGCCGTAAGCGTTACACTTGACACTCAGAAAGACGCTCCTTGAAGAGGCCAGCCTTTAATGAAAAATCACCAGTCAATAAAGTCGTCCGTGTCACCCGATCACTCTGCGAAAATATCAAAACACCCGACAATACCAAAAAAAAATAACCCCAGGCCCATCGAAGTAGGTGGCCCGAAGGGACCTGAACCCACCCGCTATGGTGATTGGGAACAAGCCGGTCGCTGCACCGATTTCTGATTGAAAACCATCAAGTGATGAAAGGCCATCAATTATGAGTAGCTCGAGACGCCCTATGTCACCGTACATGCTGGGCCCGTATTACAAGTTCCAGATCACCTCGACACTTTCCATACTGAACCGCCTGACCGGCGTATTCATGTCGCTGGTAACAGCGCCATTATTGCTTTACTGGCTGGTTGCACTGGCTTCAGGTGATGCAGCATTCGCAGCTTTGAGTACCTGGCTGGGCAGCAGCCTGGGCAAGCTTGTTATTGCTGCCAGTGTATTCAGTTTCAGCTTTCACCTGTTTGCCGGTATCCGCCACCTGATTTGGGACGCGGGCTGGATGATGGAGATGCACCAGGTCAATCTTTCCGGCTGGCTCGCCGTCGCCGGCTCGGTCGTGCTTGCATTGATCGTTTTGGGAGCAGGTTTATGAACATGCAGAATCCACTGGCCCGGGTGCGGGGCCGGGGTAGCTCAGGAAGCGGCTTGCATCACTGGCGTTCGCAGCGCTATTCGGCGCTTTTACTTTTATTCCTGAGCGTCTGGATATTGTGGCTGGGTGTATCCCTGGCCGGTGCAGATTACGTTAGTGCCAGGGCAGCCATGTCAACGCCATTTAATGCGGGTATGGCCATATTTCTGGCGGGTGCCATGTTCTACCACCTCCAGCTGGGTTTACAGGTCGTGATTGAAGATTATGTACCTCACATCGTGCTGGAATTCGCCCTGCTGCTGATTGTGCGCCTGGCGTGTCTTGTCGCTTTTCTGATCAGTGTTATTGCTGCTCTGAAACTGGTATTGGGAACCTGAACCATGAGCAATGATTACTCGATAACCGAACATAAATATGATGTCCTTGTGGTTGGCGCCGGCGGTGCCGGATTACGCGCAACGATGGGCCTGGCTGCTACCGGTTTGAAAACCGCCTGTATCTCCAAGGTGTTCCCAACCCGCAGCCATACCGTGGCTGCCCAGGGCGGCATGTCAGCGGCGCTGGGTAACATGGGAGAAGATGATTGGCGCTGGCATATGTATGACACCATCAAGGGTTCGGACTGGCTCGGTGACCAGGACGCCATCGAGTACATGTGCCGGGAAGCCGTACCCTCGGTCATCGAACTGGAACATTTCGGTGTGCCGTTCTCACGCACTCACGACGGCAAGATTTACCAGCGTCCGTTCGGGGGTATGACCACGCATTATGGCGAAGGTACAGCACAAAGAACCTGCGCGGCAGCAGACCGTACCGGCCATGCCATCCTGCATACCCTGTATCAGCAAGCGCTAAAACATGATGCAATTTTTTTTATTGAATACTTTGCCCTTGACCTGTTGATGGATGATGATGGCGTTTGCCGTGGATTGCTGGCCTGGGATCTTGCTGACGGCACTTTGCACCTGTTTCGTGCACATGCAGTGATCCTGGCCACGGGCGGTTATGGACGTACTTACTTCTCCTGCACGTCTGCACACACCTGTACCGGTGATGGAAACGGCATGGTACTGCGGGCGGGTCTGCCGCTGCAGGACATGGAGTTCATTCAATTCCACCCGACAGGGGTCTATGGTGCGGGGGTGCTGATCACCGAGGGCGCTCGCGGTGAAGGCGGGTTTCTGACCAATTCGGACGGCGAGCGCTTCATGGAGCGTTATGCACCCAACGCCAAGGACCTGGCCTCACGCGATGTGGTCAGCCGTGCGATGACGATTGAAATACGCGAAGGCCGGGGTGTCGGCCCAAAGAAAGATCATATTCACCTCAACCTGCAACATCTCGGGGCTGATGTCATTCACAAGCGTTTACCGGGTATTGCCGAAAGTGCCAGGATTTTTGCCGGTGTGGATATGACCAAAGAACCGATTCCGGTCCTGCCGACCGCACACTACAATATGGGTGGCATACCGACCAACTACCACGGCGAAGTGGTACGCTTGAAAGAGGGTAATCCTGATGCGGTAGTCTCCGGCTTGTTCGCCATTGGTGAGGCTGCCTGTGTTTCCGTCCACGGTGCCAACCGCTTAGGTTCAAATTCGCTTCTGGATATCATCGTTTTCGGCCGGGCCGTGGCTCACCGTTGCGCGGAAGTTATCAAGCCCGATCAACGGCATGATCACCTGGACCCGGAAATTGTCGACACCCTGGTGGCTGATTTTGACCATATCCGCCACGCTAGCGGCAGCAATAGCGCAGCAGGAATCAGGGAAGAAATGCAACAGGTCATGCAAGCCAATGCTGCTGTTTTCCGCACC
>BTRB01000040.1:0-13804 GCA_036986175.1 Gammaproteobacteria bacterium | reverse complement strand
CGACCATCACTATCACCAAAGGCCCTGCATCGGTTGCAAAGATGGAAATCACCCGTTCATTGCGGGCGAACAATCTTGGGACCTGCCGGACGGTGTAGGGTGCGACTGAAAATAATCTGCCGGGTACGTGGATCATGCGTTGCAGGCGGCCGGATATCGGCATGTGGATGCGGTGGTAGTCACGTGGGGACAGGTAGATGGTGGAAAACCAGCCGTCTGCAAGTTGCGTGCATACCGGGTCGTTGGCGAGTAAGTCCTGCAGCGAATAATCTTTCCCTTTGGCCTGCAGGATGCTGTTTGTATGCAATGCGCCGGTTTCGCTGATCCTGCCGTCGCAGGGGGAAAGAAAGGCCTGTGGGTCCATGTCAAATTTTCTTGCCCCGGGTTTTAATGCGCGCGTAAACCAGGCGTTAAAGCTGGCATAGTCATCCCTGTCTGGCGACAGGGCTTCGTCGGTATTGATGTCTGCCAGCGTGCTGATCGTCCGGATAAGCAGGTTTTTCAGCCATATTGTTTCGCAGCGCATCAGGACGTAGACGATGCGGGAAAGGAAATGGTGAGGCAGGATATACTGGAAACCTGCCAGTATCCGTTCAATCGCTGTTTTCATCCTGTTATCCGGGCCATACGGTAATCATGGCAGTCAATTATAATGCGGGCTGGGTTTTGCAGGGGACTTTATGAAAACTGCCGCCGACTGGCTTGCATATTGCGCCGATGAGATGGACCGGGCAGGTTTATTTTTTGGCCATGGTACTGATAATGCGCACGATGAGGCCGCCTGGCTGGTGCTGCATGTGCTGGGCGCACCGCTCGACGGCAGTTTTACGGATTGGGATGTCGTGCTGAGCGATGCGCAGCAAAGGTCCGTCGCACACCTGCTCAGGCGCAGGATAGAGGAACGCTGCCCGCTGGCTTACCTGACCGGCACTGCCCGTTTCTGCGGGCTGGATTTTGCGGTCAGCCCGGATGTACTGGTGCCCCGTTCGCCACTGGCAGAACTGATCGCCGGGCAATTTTCACCCTGGCTGGATATTCACGCCGGTAGCAGCGGGCGCGGCAGAGTGATGGATATGTGTACCGGGAGCGGCTGCATCGCCACTGCGATGGCGGTCTGTATGCCGTGGGTCGATATAGATGCGGTGGATATTTCCCGTGCGGCTCTTGAGATCGCGTCAAACAATGTGAAACGGCACAACGCGGCAGACCGTGTGCGGCTGATCCGCTCGGATCTCTTCACTGAACTCGATGACAAAGGCCACGATGGCTATGACCTTATTGTCAGCAATCCACCCTATGTGTCCGCTGAAGCTTTTGCACAATTGCCGGCGGAATATCACGCTGAACCCAGCGGCGGGCTGGTTAGTGGTGCTGACGGACTGGATATTGTGTTGAAAATACTGGATGCTTCGCCTGTCTATTTAAAACAGCAGGGCATCCTGGTCGTCGAGGTTGGGGAGAGCGCACAGCGGTTGATTGAGTTACTGCCGCGGGTGCCGTTTCTTTGGCTGGAGTTCCATCGTGGTGGAGACGGGATATTCTTGCTGGAGTATGATCAATTGAGCGCATGTCAGCCGGATGTGCGTACTGTCCTGGAGCAACGGGAAAATGTCTGACAATACCTTTGGCCGCCTATTCAGAATGACGACATTTGGTGAAAGCCATGGTCCGTCCATTGGCTGTGTTATAGACGGTTGTCCGCCGGGATTGGAGCTGGATGCCGTTGAGATTGAGCAGGAGCTCAAGCGCCGCGCGACCGGTAAAAGCAGGCATACCTCACAAAGAAAAGAAAAGGATGAGGTGCAGATACTTTCCGGTGTGTTTGAAGGCCGCACAACCGGAACCCCGATTGCGCTGTTGATTGAAAATACGGATGCCCGACCCGGGGACTACACGGACATTGCGGAAAAATTCCGTCCGGGCCATGCGGACTACACGTATTGGAAAAAATACGGTATCCGGGACTACCGTGGTGGTGGCCGGTCTTCAGCGCGCGAGACCACCATGCGGGTGGCGGCGGGCGCTATCGCGAGAAAGTATTTGCAGGAACAGTTCGGTATTAAAATTCAGGGTTGGCTGGCACAACTCGGGCCGATACGGACCGATAAAGTAATGGACATGAACGCCATTGGGAATAATCCGTTTTTCAGTCCGGATAGCTCCGTGGTGCCGGCGCTCGAAGAATATATGGATAGTTTGAGGAAGTCCGGTGATTCTGTTGGTGCGCGGATTTCCGCGATGGCAAGCAATGTACCGGCAGGTCTGGGCGAACCGGTGTACGGTAAGCTGGACGCGGACCTGGCATCGGCCATGATGGGTATCAATGCTGCCAAGGGCGTTGAGATAGGTGCGGGGTTTGACTGTGTTGAACAGCTTGGCACGCAGCACCGTGACGAGATCACACCGGACGGTTTTTTGAGCAATCGTGCCGGTGGTGTGCTCGGCGGTATTTCCAGCGGCCAGGATGTGCTGGTCAGCGTGGCTTTCAAGCCCGCATCCAGCCTGAGAATTCCCTGCCGCAGCGTGGACGTCAACGGCAATGCCGTAGAGGTCATTACCAGGGGTCGTCACGATCCCTGTGTGGGCATCAGGGCTACGCCAATCGTTGAGGCCATGCTGGCCCTGGTGTTGATGGATCATGTACTCAGACAGCGGGCCCAAAATGGTTAATATCAGGCTATTGGTATCAGGAGGGGTTCCCGCCGATGATGAATGAGAAACTGACAATTGCAGTGGTCGGCGCGACGGGAGCGGTCGGTGAAGCCATGCTCTCCATCCTGGCCGAAAGCGGCTTCGGGGACGGTAGGATCCATGCGCTTGCCAGCGAAAACTCGCTGGGCAAAACCGTTGAGTTTGGGAAGCGCTTCGTCGCGGTCGAGGTGCTGGATGATTTTGACTTTGCCGGCGTGGACTTCGCATTGTTCTCAGCCGGTGCTGGAATCAGCCTGAAGTATGTACCGCGCGCGTCTGCGGCAGGCAGCATCGTCATTGACAATACCTCTGCCTTCCGGCAGGACGATGATATTCCGCTGGTCGTTCCTGAAATAAATGCTGACCTGCTTGAAGATCTGGCCGCCGGCGCGATTGTTGCCAACCCGAATTGTTCCACCATACAGCTGCTGGTGGCCGTTGCACCGATCCATGCTGCCGCTGGCATAGACCGTATTAATGTGGCAACCTACCAGTCAGTCTCTGGCGCCGGGCGAAAGGGGATGGAGGAGTTGGCGCGCCAGACCATGGACCGCTTAAGTTTCAAACAAGTCACACCGACGGTTTTTGCGCAACCCATTGCTTTTAATGCAATACCTGTGATTGATGAGATACAGGATAATGACTACACGCGCGAGGAAATGAAGTTGCAGTGGGAAACCCGCAAAATCCTGCGTGACCCATCTATTGGCGTCAATGCAACTGCGGTGCGTGTACCGGTGTTTTTTGGCCATTCAGAAGCCGTTCACCTGGAGACTTCCCGGGATATCAGCATGGAAGAAGTACGCGACCTGTTGCAAAAAGCCCCGGGTCTGGAACTGGTTGATGATACCGACCCCGGGTCACAGGTAACTGCGGTTACGCATGCAGCAGGCAAGGATGCAGTATTTGTCAGCAGGTTGCGCCGTGACCACAGTCATCCGCGTGGAATAAATTTATGGGTTGTGAGTGACAATGTGAGGAAAGGAGCCGCTTTAAACGCGGTCCAGATACTAAAAACTATCGTTACCGGCAAATTGCCGGTGGTATCCTAATGCCAGCAAAAGTAAACTGGCGCATGCTGATACTTAAACAGCCATCCTGGCCAGCAGGGAGAGACGGGAATGCATAAACAAATCAAATGGGCAGTGACTGTGTTGCTGACGCTGGTTAGCCCGGCTTTATTCGCACTGGGCCTTGGCGGGGCGAACGTTGACTCATACCTGAATCAGCCGCTGGACGTCAGGGTCGAGTTAATTAGCCAATCACGCGATGAATTGCTGAGTATTACCGCCGGTCTGGCTTCAGCTGAAGATTTTAAATTGGTTGGCCTGAGCCGGTCAGCCATAACGGTGCCGCTCGAATTTGAGGTCGTTACAGACTCCGACAAACCGCATATCCGCATTACCAGTCGTTTGGCCGTCAGCGAGCCGGTCGTACAGGTAGTGGTAGAAGTTGCCTGGGCCAGGGGGCGTATGTTGCGTGAATACACGCTGTTCCTGGACCCACCTACTTTTGGTTCAGCCGCCCCGCCGGCTGTCGTCAGACCGGCACCGCTGCCGGCAGTGGTTGAAAAATCACCCCTTGAAAGTGAACCTGCCGGTTTGGAGCAAGCACCCGAGCCCGAAGTACTGGAACCCGAGCCCGTAGCAGAAGCTCCTGAGCCTGAAATGCAGGCGCCGGAACCTGTAACACAGGAATTGGAGCCCCTGACACAAGAACCTGAGGCCGTAACACAAGAACCTGAGGCCGTAACACAAGAACCTGAGGCCGTAACAGAAGAACCTGAGGCCGTAACAGAAGAACCTGAGGCCGTAACAGAAGAACCTGAGGCCGTTACAGAAGAACCTGAGACCGTAACAGAAGAACCTGAAGCCGTAACAGAAGAACCTGAGGCCGTAGCAGAAGAACCTGAAGCCGTAACAGAAGAGCCTGATATGGACGCCGGTCAGTCCGTGGCTACAGACGGGGAAGATTCCGGGTCTGAAGAAATTGTTGCTGAGACGATCGACGAGTTAGCAGATACACCAACGGATGAGTTCGAAGTTGAACCAGGGGATGAGCCGGCGGACGACGACATTGCCGACCGGGGTGATTACCCTGTTGCCAGCGGGCAAACCCTTTGGGGTATTTCCCGTGACTGGAGCAGGGAATCCGGTTACAGCGTCAATCAGATCATGCTGGCCTTGCAACGTAAGAATCCGGATGCATTCTTCCGTGACAATATAAATGCGCTTAAGAGCGGCGCCATACTACGTTTCCCGAATTACAGCGAAGTATTTGAACTCACTTCCCGCGAAGCCATGATTGAGGTCTTGCGGCAGGATGAAGTAACCCTTATCGGTCAAAGCCAGCTTGCACCGGATTACGGCACACCGACGGTTGCAGACACTGGTGACTACCAGGCGTCAGTGATCGAGGCTGTGCCGGAAGCGGAAATCGAAGAAGACACAGGTCACCTTGAACTGGTGCCGCCTGCCGAAAAAGATGACACCGCCAGCCAGGGTGCCGGGCAGGTGCCAGACCAGGGAACTGCTACCCGGGTTGTGCAGGAGGAGCTGGCGCGAACGGAAGAGGAACTGGCCAATGCGCAGCAGGAAAACACCTACCTGCAAGACCAGATCGAAGAACTGGAAGCGCAACAGCAGGACGAAGTTGTCGGGATCAAAGATTCGGACCTGGCGGGTATGGAATCCAGCCTTGCAGAAGAACGTGCTGAAGACAAGCCTGAGCCACCAGTTGCATTGACCCCTGGTGGTGAAGAGGCGCCGTGGTATGCAGGCGAATCAGCCTGGATCGTCGGAATTGCCCTGGTTCTGATTGCTTTAACTATTTGGCTACTGCGGCGCAGGAGCAGCGGTCTGGCCGCAGCACAGCGGGCAGAAGAGAAAAGTGACACTGTGCAGGCAGTGACCGAAGAGGCTGAGGACCTGTTGCGAATCCTGGACGGGGATGAAGACGAGGCTGTGACACAGGTTCAACCAATAGCAGAGCCGGAAGCAGAACCGGAGCCAGAGCCAGAGCCAGAGCCAGAGCCAGAGCCAGAACCGGAACCGGAGCCGGAACCGGAACCCAGGACTCAGGATCCCGAAGTCGAGCTTGACCTGGCAAGGGCTTACCTGTCACTGGGCGATAAAGAAGCCGCGAGATCCATGCTCGAGGAAGTTATAAGCCACGGCAATGAGGCGCAGAGGGCTGAAGCCCTGAAAATGATGGAAGAGCTCTGAGTTTTTTATAACCCGCGTAATACACGAAGGCGGGCGACAAGCTATGCGTTATGCACTTGGACTGGAATATGATGGCGCCGGGTTTATTGGTTGGCAGCGGCAGCGCAACCCCGCTTCAGTGCAGCAATGTGTTGAAAAGGCGCTGGCGGCCGTCGCCGATCATCCGGTAACTGTCATCTGTGCCGGGCGTACAGATACCGGTGTGCACGCGCGCGGCCAGGTGGTTCATTTTGACAGCACTTCGCAACGCTCAGCAAGACAATGGATGCTGGGAATCAACTCGAATTTGCCCGCTGCCGTCAGAACGGTGTGGATACGTGAGGTTGACGACAGCTTTCACGCCAGGTTCGGTGCTTACTCCCGCAGCTACCGCTACAGCATTCTGAATCGCTGGGTACGCCCGGCCATTGGGGCAGCCTATTATGGCTGGTGCCGCGAAGCACTGGATGAGCAGCGAATGCACGCAGCTGCACAGGCCCTGGTCGGTAAGCACGATTTCAGCGCATTCCGGTCGGCGGGTTGTTCGGCACAGTTCGCAACCCGCGAAGTCACCGCAATCTGTGTGCAGCGGCAGCAAGATCTGGTCACAATCGACATTACTGCCAATGCCTTTCTTTATCACATGGTACGCAATATTGCCGGCAGCCTGATTGCAGTGGGCCGTGGCGACGAATCAGTCCGGTGGTGCCAGGAAGTTTTGCAGAGCAGGGACCGCAAACTTGCCGGGGTCACGGCCGAGGCGCAGGGTTTGTGTTTTATGCGTGTGCGCTATGATCCGAAATATGAATTGCCTGAGCAAACGGAGGCCTTTCCTTTCGCAATTACAGTTGATGAAGGATGAACCCAGTCAAAATAAAGATCTGTGGCCTGACGCGTAGTGAAGATGTAAAAACCGTGGTTGCCGCCGGCGCTGATGCTGTTGGTTTTGTGTTCACTGCCAGTCCCCGGCGTATTTCTGCGGAACAGGCAATTCAATTGTCCGCCCATGTTCCTGACGGTGTTTTGCGTGTAGGCTTGTTTCTCGATCAGGACAAAGCTGAGATTAAACGGGTGCTCAACGTTGTAGCACTCGATTTACTGCAGTTTCACGGCCGTGAAACCGGGCAGCAGTGTGAGGAATTCGGCATCCCGTACCTGAAGGCCGTCGCGATGACGGATGGGGGTTCGGCAACGCAGGCAGAACGTGATTATCCCGGCGCAGTGGGCTTGTTGCTCGACAGCCACACAACGGGTCAACCCGGCGGTAGCGGCAAGGTATTTGACTGGACGATGTCGAGGCCGCAAAGCAAACAGGTCTGGCTTGCCGGCGGTTTGACCGCAGAAAATGTCGGCCGTGCTATCCGCACACTCAGGCCCTATGCGGTCGACGTATCGAGCGGGGTTGAAGCAAGTCCCGGTATCAAGGATGCTGCACGGATTGGCGCATTTGTCGCGGCAGTCAGACAAGCAGACAAACAGATGGAGGATGAGTTTCAACGTGGCAATGAAAGATGATTGAAAAGCGACCCGACCAACCTGACAGTGGTGGCCATTTCGGCGAATTCGGTGGACAATTTGTGCCCGAAACCCTGATGCACGCTCTCGATGAGTTGTGTGAAGCGTATGGGCGCTGGCGCCAGGACGATGAGTTCACAGAACGTATGGACCATGATCTGGCACACTACGTCGGCAGGCCTTCACCCGTCTATTTCGCACAGCGGTATTCCGAGGCGGCAGGTGGCGCGAAGATTTATCTGAAAAGAGAAGACCTGAACCACACCGGCGCACACAAAATAAATAACACCATGGGCCAGGGCCTGTTGGCAAGGCATATGGGGAAACAGCGTGTCATTGCTGAAACCGGCGCCGGCCAGCACGGCGTTGCCACCGCGACCGTGGCTGCGAGGCTGGACCAGTCCTGCCAGGTATATATGGGCGCGGTGGATATCAAAAGACAGGCGATCAATGTGTTCAGAATGCGTTTGCTCGGCGCCGCTGTGAGCTCAGTTTCTTCCGGCTCAGCGACGCTCAAAGATGCGCTCAATGAGGCGATGCGTGACTGGGTCACCAATGTAGACGATACCTTTTACGTTATTGGCACGGTGGCCGGGCCACATCCGTATCCCGAGATGGTGAGAGACTTCAATGCCGTGACCGGGCGTGAAGCCCGCCGACAGATGTTGCAGCTGTGTGACTGCCTGCCCGATGCCCTGGTGGCATGTGTCGGTGGCGGGTCAAATGCAATGGGATTGTTCCATCCATTCATCGACGATACAGATGTTCGGATGATTGGTGTTGAAGCGGCCGGCCGGGGCCTTGCCAGTGGCGGGCACGCAGCTTCATTGTGTGCGGGCCGGCCGGGTGTCCTGCATGGTTGCCGCAGCTACTTGCTGGATGATGATGCCGGCCAGATCATGCAGACGCATTCCGTTTCCGCCGGTCTGGATTATCCGGGTGTCGGACCCGAACATGCCTGGTTGAAAGAAACCGGCCGTGCCAGTTACGTCAGTGTGACCGATGAAGAAGCCTTGCATGCATTTCATCAACTGACCCGGCTGGAAGGTATCATGCCGGCACTGGAAAGCAGCCACGCACTGGCTTATGGCTTCAAACTGGCTGCGGATATGCGCCCTGATCAGAAGGTTTTGATCAACCTGTCAGGCAGGGGAGACAAAGATGTGCAAACGGTCGCCGGGCTTGCAGGCATGACGCTGTGAATTCGCGGATCCCGGGGTGCTTCGAGGCGGCCGGAAGGGCCGGGCGTAAAGTATTGATCCCGTTTATTACTGCCGGGGACCCGGACCCTGGCTGGACGGTCGCCATCATGCACGCGCTGGTCGGCGCCGGTGCGAACCTGCTTGAATTGGGTGTGCCGTTCTCCGACCCTGCGGCGGACGGGCCGGTGATCCAGCAGGCCAGCGAACGGGCCATTGAGAAACACGTTACGTTGCGCACTGTGCTGGAAATGGTGGCAATATTCCGCCACCAAGACAATAAAACCCCGGTAGTACTGATGGGTTATATGAATCCGGTGGAGCGCTATGGGCGATTGCTGTTCCCGGCGGCCGCAAAAGAGGCGGGTGTTGATGGCCTGTTGCTGGTTGATTGCCCGCCCGAAGAACGCGGCGACCTGGGTGAGGCGATGATTGCAGCGGGACTGGACGGGATATGCCTGGTTGCGCCGACCACCACCCGGGTAAGGGTTGCAGGTATCGCAGCAGTTGCCAGCGGCTTTATTTACTACGTGTCATTGAAAGGAACTACCGGCGCGGGGCAATTGAGCTTGCCGGAGCTGGGCCGGCCGGTACAGCAGATTCGGGAATTCAGTGATTTACCGGTAGCGGTTGGTTTTGGTATCAAGAACGCCGAAATGGCGGCATCGGTTGCCGTACATGCCGATGCGGTAGTGATTGGCAGTGCGCTGGTCGAGGCGCTGTCGGGGGCCGAAAGTGAAGATGATGCATGTTCAATCGCAGCAGCTTTTGTTGCACCGGTGCGTAATGCATTGGACAATGAGGCAGCAACGCGCAAACAGGATGCAATAAACTGAAATGAGCTGGTTTCACAAACTAAGGCCTACAAGAATCCGCACCGAAGGTGGCAACAAGCGTAATGTGCCCGAGGGTCTGTGGACCAAGTGCGAGTCGTGTACGGCAGTTTTGTATCGCCCCGAACTGGAAAGAAACCTGCAGGTCTGTCCAAAATGCAGTCACCACATGTCGATCAAGGCGCGTGCCCGGCTGGAACATTTCCTGGATCCGGGAGAACACCGGGAAATCGCAGTCGGACTGGAATCGATAGATGTGCTGCGTTTCAAGGACTCCAAGCGATATAAAGACCGGCTTGTTGCTGCACAAAAGAAAACCGGTGAGGCCGATGCCCTGATAGCCCTTACAGGTCAGCTCAAAGGTGCTGATGTTGTTGCCTGCGCGTTTGATTTTGGCTTCATGGGCGGTTCGATGGGTTCGGTGGTCGGAGAAAAATTTACCCGTGCAGGCCAGGAAAGCCTGCAGTTGAACGCGCCATTGGTGTGTTTTTCTGCCAGCGGTGGCGCACGGATGCAGGAAGGTTTGCTGTCCCTGATGCAAATGGCCAAGACCTCTGCAGTACTGGCAAGTCTCAGCGTCAGGGGTATACCGTTTATTTCCGTTTTGACACATCCGACCACCGGTGGTGTTTCCGCCAGCCTGGGAATGCTGGGCGATATCATTATCGCTGAGCCGCTGGCGCAAATCGGTTTTGCCGGTCCCCGGGTTATCGAACAAACCGTACGCGAGAAGTTGCCGGAAGGTTTTCAGCGTAGCGAATTCCTGCTCCAGAAAGGTGCGATTGACATGATCATGGACCGGCGCAACATGCGTGATGAGATCGGTGCAATGCTGGCGCTTTTGAGTTCCGGCAGCCTGCCACGGCCGGTGACCGGCGAACTGCTGGAGAGTTGATATTCGGTGACATGAGAACTCTTGAAGCGTGGCTGGCACTACTTGAACGGCGGCACCCGCGTACGATTGACCTCGGGCTTGAACGCTGCGGTACGGTCTATCGACAACTGGGTTCGCCCCGGCCGGCAAAACAGGTGATAACCGTAGCCGGCACCAACGGCAAAGGATCAACAGTCGCTTACCTGGCAGCAATGAGTGGCGGCCTGGGCCAGCGTTACGGCAGCTACACATCCCCGCACATTGTGCACTTCAATGAGCGTATCAGCATTATGGGCGAGCCGGTGTCCGAGCAACGCCTGGTTGGCGCTTTTGAGCAGGTTGAAGCGGTACGCGACGGTGTTTCGCTGACATATTTTGAATTTACTACGCTGGCGGCACTATTGATCCTGCAGCAATCGGAGCTGGATTGTGCCGTTCTGGAAGTGGGCCTCGGCGGCCGGCTGGATACGGTCAACCTGGTCGATACCGATTGTGCGGTCATCACCCCCATCGGTCTTGACCATCAGGGCTTCCTGGGTAAGGATTTGACTTCCATAGCCCACGAGAAAGCCGGAATTCTCCGTGCCGGTATTCCCGTCGTGTGTGCCGAGACACAGCCGCCCGAACCCATTTTACAGGCCGCCGCCGATTTGCAGGCACCGTTGTACCGGCGTCTTATCGAGTTTGATTTGGCTTATGGCAACGGTGAGCAACTGAAATTTTCGCTGGGTGAACAGGCTTTTGCTGTGCGACCACCACCGATGGGTGGCCGTCATCAACTTGACAATCTCGCCGCCGCCCTGGCAGCAATAGTTTTGCTCAATCCCAATTGTGCAGACAAGCCCGATGCCGTCACCGCTGCCATCTGCAACTGCAAATTGCCCGGCAGACTGCAGCAAGTCGCCTCTTCACCCGCTATTATTCTGGATGTCGGCCATAACGAATTGGCTGCAAACGCGGTAGCAGCCTATTTCGGAGATGAACATCAAGCGGAGGTTATTTGTGTGCTGGCCATGTTGGCAGACAAGCCGGCTGAAGCGGTAGCCCTTGCACTGGGCCAGGTATGTTCACGCTGGTTGTGTGCCGACACCGGCGGCGAGCGCGGCCAGACCGGAGAATTGCTGGCCCGGCGGGTAAAGGACACTTTGCCGGCTGTGCAAGTCGGCTCAGTCGGCTCGCTGGATGCGGCCATGGATGAGGCTTTGTCGCTTGCCGCTGAGGTGGACACGATCCTGGTTTTTGGCTCATTTTCAGGCGTGTCAGACGCATTGGCCTGGTGTAGGCAGCACGGCAGGCATGATGCTGCTAAAATCCCCTGAAGATTCTGGAAAATAGCAATGGATAAAGCATTAAAACAAAGACTGGTTGGCGCAACTGTATTGATCATTCTTACCGTCATCGTACTGCCGATGCTGCTCAGTGGTCGCTCTGATACACTCAATACCGAATCCCGCCAGATCGAATTACCCCCCAAGCCTGACGAATTGTCATTTGAGACCCGGCGTTTTCCCATAGGGATTCCTGAGAAGGCGCAGCCGGCTGCCGATGACGCGGAAACAGGCAATGGTACAGATTCAAATACTGAAACACCGGCAGAAACACCGGCAGATGGGGTCGTCAAGCCGCCGGCGGTGACGACAGTCATCATCGGTCCGCCAGGAAATACCGATGTCACCGGACCTGAACCTGCCGGTGATTTGCAGGACCTTCCGCGCTATCTGGTACAGGTGGCCAGTTTCAGCGGCGAGGAGAGGGCCAACGCACTGGCGGCTGAGCTACGGGCCGCGAAGCTGCCCGTGGTAATGGATGTCGTGGACCGTACAGCAGGCCGTTTGCACCGCGTGCGGGTCGGTCCTTACGTCGAGAGTTCTGCAGCCGATGTGGTTGTTGCACAAATCCGCTCCATGAACAAAGGCCTCAGCCCGCGAATCCTGGATACAAGACCCGGCGATACTGCACCGGTTTCAGCGCCGTCTGATCCGTTGGTACGCTGGGTAGTACAGGTAGGCAGCTATAACAATTCCGACACGGCTGAGTCCGAGGTTGCAAAGTTGAGACTTGCAGGCCTGGCGGCTTTCTCTGAAAAAGTTACCTCGGCTAACGGTACCGCCTATAAGGTTCGTATCGGACCTGAAATTGAGCGCGCCAGGGCGGTGAAGCTGGCAAAAGATATCAAAACCCGGCTCAATATCAATGGTTTTGTAACCACGCAGGAATAGAAGGATAACTCTGCATGGCATACACCGACTACGCAGTCCTGGGAATCATAGCCATTTCGATCCTGGTTGGTGTCATCCGTGGTTTTATCAAAGAGGGCTTTTCGCTTGCGGTGTGGGCTGCAGCCTTCCTGGTAGCATTTCAGTATTCCGGTGCGCTGGCTGGGCTACTTGAATCCCGGATCGAACTGCCGTCAGCCCGCACTGCGCTGGCATTCTCCGGGCTGTTTATCGGCGTGCTGCTTATCGGTGGCCTGCTGACATTCCTGGTCGGTGAACTGGTTGAGAAAACCGGCTTGAGTGGGACGGATCGGCTGCTGGGTGGGGTTTTTGGCAGCATCAGGGGATTGTTCCTGGTCATCGCGATGATGCTGGTTGCGGGTCTGACGCCGGTGCCGCAAGATCCCTGGTGGCAAAGCTCGCGCTCCATCCAGAGCCTGTTACCGCTGGCGGAATGGTCAGCACAATTCCTGCCTGATTACTTACTCGAATATATGGATTTGACACCCACTGAAACAGCAGATACATGAACCTTTGCGCGTGTTAAAATTCGCACAAAATGCAAGCCCAGGGATAATCTGAATGTGTGGAATCATCGGCATCGTCGGGAAGCAGGCTGTCACGCCGTCCATTTATGATGCCCTGACCATCCTGCAGCACCGTGGACAGGACGCAGCGGGTATTGCCACACTCGATGGCCACAGGCTGCATTTGTACAAGGGCAATGGCCTGGTCAGGGATGTGTTTCCGCAGGCGGAGTTGGAACGCCTACAGGGACACGTCGGTATCGGCCATGTCCGCTATCCAACGGCAGGCTCCGATAACCTGGATGAAGCCCAGCCTTTTTACGTCAATTCACCGCACGGCATCGTACTGGGCCATAACGGCAACCTGATCAATACCGCAGCGTTGAAGAAGGCATTGTTCGACAGCGACCGCCGCCACCTCAATACCGAGTCCGATTCGGAAGTGTTGCTCAATGTGTTCGCCCACGAACTACAGAAACTGGGTTCGAAGGGTATTGAGCCCACTGACATTTTCAAGGCGGTAGATAAGTTACATCAACGCTGCAAGGGTGCTTATTCCGTGATCGCCCTGATCGCGGGCAAAGGCGTGCTCGGCTTCAGGGACCCCCATGGTATTCGCCCGGCCGTCATCGGTTACCGCGATACGGGCAAGGGCCGGGAATATGCGATCGCGTCAGAAAGCGTGGCGCTGGATGTGCTGGACTTCACGCTGATGCGTGATTTGAAGCCGGGCGAGGCGGTTTTTA
>BTRB01000039.1:0-14465 GCA_036986175.1 Gammaproteobacteria bacterium | reverse complement strand
ATTTGTGCTGCTGGTTTTTTTCATCAAGGCATTCGTTGCCAAATCAGCCAGGACGCCACGCCACCCGGTTGAGTACAGCATACTCAGTGGTGCGGGTCTCGCGCTGACCCTGGCAATGTCTTATCGCTATGGCGATGCGGCCGGCAGCATACATATCTGGTCCGGCATAACGCTGCTGGCCTGGCTGGCTTATTTGCGCTGGTATTCCGTATTCAAAGGCCGCGATGCGGAGCCCTTAAGCGCCGGCTCACCGTTACCGGAATTCCAACTGGAAACCATGGATAGCCACATAGTTTCCTCGGAAAGCTTCAAGGCCAGGCCCCACTTGCTAATTTTTTATCGCGGTAACTGGTGTCCGTTTTGTACCGCGCAGATTGCCGAACTCGCCGCAGCCTACCGGCGACTAGAGGTGCTGGGCGTTTCAGTGGTGTTGATCAGTCCCCAGTCAATCAAAAAGAATCAGCAACTTGCAGCACGGTTTGATGTGCCAATGGTGTTTTTGAGAGACCGGCATAATGAGGCAGCTAAAAAGCTGGGGATCTTTCAACGATGGGGTACACCAATGGGCATGCAACTGCTGGGGTATGAATCCGACACGGTATTGCCCACTGTCATTCTGACCGATGCCGACGGCGATATCGTGTTTACCGATCAGACCGATAACTATCGTGTTCGTCCCGAACCCGGGGTTTTTGAAAAACTGATAACTGAATCCCTGAATCGGTAGTCCAACTGTTATCTGTCCGCTTTTTCAGCGGTTTCTTCATGCTCAACAGCATAAAAATCGGTTTATAATCTCAATCAGCCCAAAATATCTGGAGAAAAATATGCGGATCCTTATCCTTGTTCTTGTGTCTTTGCTGCCAATTTCATCGCTGGCGGACTCTGCCTTACCTTTCATGAAAAACCTGGCCGGCGATACCGAATTACCCCGTACCTGGGGCGTCAGCCTGGATTACTTCACCATGGATCAGGATTACGATATCAAGAGCCTGCAGTTTGCCCTTCCAGGCATTTCCCTGGGTGATCCCTCGTTACTGAAAGTGACCAACGAAGTTGAGCATTTCGACATCAAGGCCGATGTCTGGTTATTTCCGTTTCTGAATGTCTTCGGATTGATTGGCAGAGTAGAGACCGATACCATTGTTGACCTGAGCCGGGTAGAAATAGTCGGTCTGCCATTCGCGCTGGATACCTTACCGGTTTCCTTCGATGGCAAGGTATACGGCCTTGGTTTTACGCTTGTTTATGGCACTGAGAACTGGTTTGCCTCCGCCACCAGTACCTGGACCGAGACCAAGGTCAGCGGCGGTCTTGATTCATCCGTCAGCTCGCTTGCCATCCAGCCACGTGTCGGGCTGATCAGGAACGACTGGCAGTATTGGCTTGGCGGAATGTACCTGGATACGGATGAAAAGCACAGCGGCACGTTTGACTTGCCCTTTATCGGTCCTGTCCCATTTGAAGTGGAATTGGTCACAAAAGATAACTGGAATTACGCCGCCGGTTTAGGCTACGTGTTCAATGACAGGACAAACCTAAGCTTTGAGCTGGGATTTGGCCAACGTCAACACGCACTGTTCAATTTCAATGTCCGCTTCTGAGTCAATTTGGTCTGGGTCACTTGCTTGAGCCAAAAACCTTTAATCACCTTGCTGATGATACTCATGTTCCCGTCACCCGGCGGGTCATTTGAAACCGACCAGTTCAGTAACCGCCAGCAAAACATCGCGGATGCCACCTCAATACTGAATAAGAAGGTTAACCTGGCCATTGCGGACAGTATCACGGGCTCGTATGGTCCCCGCGATGACATGAAAGTCGTGAATGGCATCTACCACAAAATTGGTGGAAAACACTGGGTGGATAAGTTAGAGCGTTGGGCTATGGAATCAGCCGAAGTTGAGAGGCTTGCCACTCCGGCACATGATTCGATTTACAGTGGACACCCGTTTTGGACAACGCGTGTTGCTTCCCTGTTCGGCGTCGGTGCTACGATAAATATCAACGGTGTGCTGGTGGGTACCGACAAATTCGGTCATTTTCTTTCCCAGGGGCGTAAATTTTACCGGCGCTGGGTAAAAATGAGCGATGAGAGCCGGGCTGCCGAGCAATCCGCATATACAGAAAGAGCAATATTCGGGCAACTGACGACCGGCTCATATTCAAACGCAGATCTCGTTGCCAACTATGAGGGTTACCGCTTTTACCGCAGCCTGTTTGAAGATGACATCGTGAAGGGCAAACCGGCGATACTGGCCTGGGTGGAGGACCACTGGATCATGCAACGGCCATTTGACTGGTCGGATCATGTCAATGATTACTGGGATGAGGCCTTAAATATTAATGACTATGACAAACTACTCTATCCGCACATCAAGGCCCGCTTGCTTACCTTTTGTGACGAGTACCGGGCTTTCCCGGAGTTGTTCGTTGTGCACGATGAAGAGGCATTGAAGTACCGCTACCGTTACCTGCAGCTACGGGATACATCGGAATTGCGTTTGGCTAGCTTGTGCATAGATGAACAGCCGGATGTCATTGCTGAACATTCCGGTGACCACTGATCCTGCTTTATCAGGTTGTCAGTACACTGGCAGTCCTATTTCAAACTGGTTCGTTTTACCGCATATCGGACCACACCTGCTTCTGATCCTGTCCCGGTAAACTCAAAACCGTTTTTCTCGAGTACCCGGATTGACTGGCTAAGGTACGGAAAGGTTTCCGCACAAACCTCATTGACGTTATGATGTGAAAAAGCCCAGCCGACCAGTCTTGCGACTGCCTCAGTAGCCAAACCCTGCCGCTGAAAACTTTCCACAACAGAGTATCCGATTTCAACCGATCCCGATTCATCCGGCCGGCCTTTAAATCCGCAAATCCCTGCCAACTGACCGGGTTCACCGGCTGTAACCAGGTACCAGAATGACCAGCCTTGCTCAGCCGGATCATCCAGTTGGAGCAAAGCAAAGCGCATGGCATTTGGCCCGTACAATGAAGGTGGCCACGATTCCGGTACGGCCACACCCAATGCTGCAGCCAGAAATTCACTGCCTTCGATGTCTTTTTTGATCAAGTCCCTGGTGGAGGCGATTAAATTCAGACGCTCTGACTGAATTTGTCGCAAGGCAGGGGCTGGTGAATAATCAGTTGCCATAGCCCACCTTTAATTGATCCCATGCAGGCTGCAGTGCAGATAATTGTGTTTCCGGCCAGAGTTTTGTCAGTGATCTTTTGAGGCGATTCAAATTGCGTTTTCCACGCACTCTCTTTCCTGGCGTTAGGCGGGCACGGTCAAAATCTATCAGATATACCTGTCGCGCTGAATCCAGCAGGATATTTCGTGCGTTCAGATCTGCATGCCACAGGCCGGCGTTGTGAAACTTACGAATACATTTCCCGATGCTCACCCAGGGTACATCACCATTAGCCGGCTCAGACCCTGCCCCAGGCAAAATATCCGCAAGTGTTTGCGCCTCTTCAATGGTCTCTGTGATCAGTGCACCGCTCGACAGGAACCCTTTGTGCTTACACAAAGCCGCAAGCGGTCGCGGAACGGGCAAATCAAGATCAACTAGCGATGCCAATATAAAAAACTCACGGATTGGTCTTGATCGGTGAATCGTTGTGAAGAAGTAATGATGGTGGCTGACACGTGCCACCCGACCACCGCGGAGGTACTGACGTAAAACGACCGGCCCAAAGGGAGCGTCTATAAACCAGCTGTTACCCCGGCCGACTGCAGCCCCGGTGAGCACCCCCCGCGAGCGCCAGTATTCACTATCGAAATACTTTGCGGCGGGTAGTTCTATCCGCTCGGCATCATAGGCGATTGCCAGTGCTTTTACCTTGTGGAGGGTGGGAATCATGTGGGTCTTATTCTAAAGTACAAGCCCAACTCATCAAGCCTTTCTTATAAAACCAGGCAACTGTCGGTATCACTGATCGCTGCGAGGGAAATCCGATTTCAAATCCAATTCGCTTTTGACAGCAGACAACTGGCAAAATAGCATGAAGATTCATGCCATAGGGTTGTGGGTGTCCAGACAATCAATCTGTATCTTGAGGTTATCTGCCATCGGTGACGTGACACACGTTTTGCCGGTAATCAATGCTGTCCGCCGGCATCAGCCACAAACAGAAATCACCTGGATCATCGGCAAACTCGAAGCCCGCTTGCTGAAGGGTCTGCCCGGGGTAGAATTCATCGTTTTTGACAAGCGGGGTGGCTTGCAAGCCATTCGTGAACTCAGGAAAGCACTTAGAGGTCGACGTTTTGACGTGCTGCTTCACATGCAGGTTGCAGCACGTGCCAATTTACTCAGCAAACTGATTAAGGCACCGGTGCGGATTGGTTGGGACAAGTCGCGTTGGCGCGACCGGCACCAGTGGTTCATCAACCAGTCGGTGTGCAGTGTGCCACAACAGCACCAGGTCGAAGCATTTCTGGAATTTGCCCGGGTGCTTGCGCAGGGACAAGATTGGCCGGTGGAATCACCGCAGTGGAACGTACCCGTTGCAAGCGAGGATATTGAATGGGCGAACCAGGTGCTTGGCGATGGGCCGCCCATCCTGATGATCAGCCCGTGCTCCAGCCACCCGTTACGAAATTGGGCGCCAGACCGCTTCGCGGAAGTTGCCGACCACGCAATATCAAAGCTGGGAATGCGTGTGGTTCTGACCGGCGGCCCGTCGGAACTGGAGTTAAAAACGGGTCGGAAAATTGAATCCGCAATGCACAACAAGGTCCAGAATCTTATCGGTAGGGATACGCTCAATCAGTCGGTAGCGTTGCTGCAAAACGCTACCATTTTATTGGCGCCGGATTCCGGCCCGGCCCACCTGGCATCGGCAGTAGGAACGCCGGTGCTCGGTTTGTATGCCGCAACACCGAGCCAGCGTTCAGGTCCTTACAACAGCCTTGATCTTTGCGTCGACAAATACCTGCAGGCTGCACGGCAGTTCAAACGTAAAGAACCGGAAGACTTACGCTGGGGCCAGCGAATCGAATACCCCGGCGTTATGGATCTGATCACCACGCATGAGGTAATCGCCAAACTGGAAAATTTCGTACAAACCTATTGATAATCCCGGTAGGACTTCTCTTCGACAATCTCCGAACCCAGGTATACATTCAGCTCATTCTTGGCATTGGCACGCTGGTCATTGGTGACATAGACGCTCCTGGCCAGCTCGATAAACCGCTCATCAAACTCTTTGGCACGTTCTTTGTCGCGGATATCGTCCTCGATTTCCCACAGCGCCTCGTTGATGGATTTAAGCTCCGCATGGATACGCCTGACGGTGTCATCATCATCTACAGATTGCTGCCAGGTGCCCAGCAGCAATTCCAGTTCACGCCTCACATTGGCAACTTTGTCCCGATCATCAATCCGTTCAGACTTGATTTCCAGAATGGTGATTTTGTCCAGCACTTCGCCCGGTGACACCGGAACCAGAATAATGTCCATGTTCATACCTTGAATGCGTCGTCTTTAAATGAATCTCTTTCAATTATTGCCCAATTTACGCTTTTTCCACAGCATTTTAACAACCGAAATCAGGTTATTGGTGGTCCAGTACAGGACCATTCCCGCCGGAAACGTATAAAACAAAACCAGGAAGCCCAGTGACATGAGCACGAGGTTACGCGCCTGCCTGCGCTGTTGTGCCGCATCCATGGCCGGATGCGCGTGAAGTTTTGAGGCGGCAAATGAAAACCCGGTCATGATAAACGGCAGCAGGTTCAGGTATCCGCCAAAAAATGGCAGATTGAACGGCATTGCCACAAAGGCATCGGGTTGGGATAAATCTGCAATCCAAAGAAATGACTCACCCGACAGGTGAATATTCTCCGCCAGCATGTCAAACGCGCCAATGAACACCGGTATGACCACCAACACACCCAGCAGACTCTTCAGGCTGTAAAGTGGATGGACACCCTGGTCTTTGTACATCGCGAGAATTTTTTCCGACTGTTCAGCACCTTTGTAGTTTTTCTTGATCGTGGACAATATGGGAATTATGCGTGCTTCAATTTCATGCACCTGGTCCTGCAAACGATCGGCAATTTTGCTTAACGGCAGCATCAACACGCTGACCAGGACCGACAGCACCATGATTGCCAACCCCCACTGCGGCACGACCATCACGATGCCACTGAGCAAGGTGTAAAACGCCTGGGAAATCCAGCGCAGCCAGAACCACAAGCCAGAATACATCAAATTTTCCAGTTCAGGAGCAGCCTGGTTAAGCGCAACGGGCTCAACCGGACCCAGGTACAGATCCATGCGCAGCGGAATCTGACTGTCTAATTGCATCGTAATCAGCGCATCTTCGACCGATTCCCCCGTCGCGGGACTGAGCGACAAGGTGGCCTCTGTCAGTATCATGGCTGTCCAGAACCGGTTACGGAAACCAAACCAGCCCGAGCTGTCACGGTTGGTTTGCTCCGCTTCATCGAGCCCCATGACATCAACCCCCACGACATCAGCTTGGTACCCTTCAAAGAAAAGATAGCGTGATTGTTCCAGCAGATAACCAAAACCACTCGATGGTGCCGGTCTGAACTGCTCACCGCTCATCAGGACCGCCTTGTGAGCTCCGAGTGTTGTCACAGCAACCATCCAACCCTGGTCCGGAATCTGCCAACGGCGTACCGGCTGGCCTCCATCGTCAATAAAGCTGAGAACTGTGGTGGCATCAACTTCGGTGCGTTCAAGCTGTAGTTGCGGCAAATTCTGCTGCGCAAAAATGAGCATGCCCTTTTGTGCCGACAATACGCGGGTTTTTGCATCCGCGGCGGTACAGGCAGGAAAACAGGACTCCGTACGCAGCAAATCCCCCTGCTGGTTGAATTGCAGACGCAGGGATTGGGTATTGACAATAATTTCGGCCAGCGCAGTAATCGGCTGCACAAGGCCCAACACGACCAACCAGCTTGTTAATTTTCTGCTAGTCACTACTTATGATAGCGTGTGTTTTCACGCATCACGGCCTCCAGAACATCACCATTGAATTGCGGCTGCTGTTGCAAGCGGTACTGGCTATCGCGGACCTCATACAGTCCGTCCGGAAAAATCACCGTAACCTGACCGGGCTCCAGCACGGCGTAGTTGTAGTAGCTACCGGCTACCAGCCAATCCCATTGAGGCCCGTCATACAGATCATTACCACTTGAATAGTCGGCGTAAGGGTTGGAGCAGCCGAACAATCGGCGCACCAGCGTAGCAGCAACGTCGTAGTGTGATGTCCGGCGCGTGATAACTTGCGGCTCAATACCCGGCCAGGCAAGCAACATCGGCACCTTGAGCTGGTAATCGCTATAGCCGGATCCGTGTCCTTTCACACCGTCACCATTCTCATTGAATTCCTCGCCGTGATCGGATGAAATCAGCACCACAGTATTATCCGCCAAACCACGGCTCTCCAAATCTGCAAGCACTTGCCCGACCAAATCATCAGCAAACATCACTGCGGTCTTGTAGTCCGCAAATTCTTCCGCCATCGGGTCTGAAGGATCAACCGGAACACGGCCTGCGTATTCCGGCGGATAGGCATGGACGCTGACTGCGTCATAGAAAAGGAAGCCAAAGAACGGTTTTTCACCATCCCGCCGGTCCAGCCACCGCAGCCAGTCTGCATTCATGATCCGGTCACGTTCCCAGGCGGGTGCAGCGGCCGGTTTGGTTTCCATCCTGAGGTTCGGCACCCGCGCAAATGCAGTCCTGTCCAGTGCTACCGGCCTGTACATAACAGCACTGCTGAACAAGCCCATCTGGTAGTCATTCAGCATCAATTGATCCATCAAAACCGGTGGTTTTTGCAATGCTTCAAAGCTGCGAAAATAGCCGGGTGGCAGTCCGTAGAACAGGCTGAATACGCCCATGCGTGAGGAGTTCCCGCCACTGAAATGATTGGTAAACCGTGTGGCCCGTTGCTGGATGAAGCGCTCTATTTGTGGCGTGAGTTCGCCTCCAGGTATATCACTGCGCATGGAATCCACGAGGATAATCAGCAGGTTCAGCGCTTGTGATTCACTGCGTTTGGGGGTGGAGCACTCCAGGGGCGCCAACGGATAGTCCAGATCTGCGGTATCGGGTTGACCCAGCCCGCCGGCCATGCGCTTGGCTAATTGCTGCTCCCTGCTTTCGCTGATGTCTACCAGTCCATACTTCACCAGCAGCGTTTTGGCCGTAAAGCCCCGGTGCACCGGCAGTTGTTGCGCAACACTGGTGACCGGTACGTAATAACTCGCATCAGCCCAGGCAAAAATGCCTTGCGCGACCACAAAGCTAAGCACAATCAGCGCAGCCAGTACCCTGCCACGATGTGCGCGTGCAGCGCTCACCCAGGACCAGACCCTGCGGGCAAGCAGAGTCTCAAATAGGAATGCAATCACGAACATGACAGCAGTGAATATCAAGCTTGAGGAACCCAGAATTCTGAGTGTCAGGAAATTGATATGAAAACGGCTCTGTGACCACAGCAGGCTATCGAGCATGATGATCGCAATCATTGCCGCCATCAGCCCGATTGCCAGGGTTTTCACCAATCCATATGCTGGCCGGACCAGGATCACCGGGGTGAGCAGCACCAGCAAAGGCAACAAGGCCAGCCAGCTATAGTTACTGACATAAATGGTTACCAGGTATATCCAGGCCAGGGCTGCGTGACCACCAAAGCCACTACCCAGGTAACGAAGGCCAATCAACCCCAGGATAATGGCATTCGCTATGCCAAACCAACCCAGCCAGCGAAATAGTTGTGCTCGGGGTTGTTTGCTGGGTTGCAACTCAGGCTCCTCACCGCTCGTGGGCTTTTTTATCAGCCAAACGGGCAATCTCGCGCGCACCCAGCTCAATACTGTTACCCATATTAAAAACCATCTGTGGGCGAAGTGCTTGCATGGTCTGCCGGAATTCCATGCGGGTTTCCAGTAGCCGGGAGATGATGCCCGCAACTTTGCCAAGATTTTGGGGTGAAACTATTTCACCTGCCAGTTTACGGAAGGAAGCCTCCAGCGGCTCAATTTTCAGCTCTTGCCAGTCGGGGTTACGTACCCGCCGTGGCAAATCAACAAACAAAACAGGTTTCTCCAGACCCAGCGCATACTCAATCGCTATGGCAGACCAGTCACAAATGAGAATATCAGAACGCAACAGCGTATTACTTTCACCCATGTGATCCTGGTATTCAAAATTGGCATGCTCACCGTATTTGGCTTGCAATTCATGCATCACACCGGGAGTCAATGCCAGTGTCTGGTAATGCGGCCGGACAATGACGTGGAAACCTGCATCCAGCAGCAAACCGGTCAGTTCATCGCCACAGGTATTGAAAATTGAGTCATCACCCCAGGTTGGCGCAATCAATACCACCGGCGGGCCACGGTACGCACCCTCCTGCTGCTGCGACTCTTTTGCTGAGAGCAGGCTTTCCAGGCGCGGATGCCCATATTCAAACAGGTTGCGCGCCGGGAGATCTGCAATAGATTCCCGTTTGCGCAGCTCGGTGACATGATGCGGACCAACACAAAACAGGCTGTTGTAAGCGTCATATGAATTGGCATGATCCACCATATGCGTGCTGCCCAGCGAGTGAAACAGGTAAATATAGTGCACCGGATAAATGGACTTCTTCAACTGCAGATTGTCCAGGTCCATCATCGTCAGTACTACGACATCGGCCTTTTGCATATTGAAATGCAGGGTCAGGAAGAACCCTTCGGGAATACAGATGGCATTGAACAGGCCATGCTCCCGGTGCAAGCCCGGGTCGGCAGCATCGGACGTTACATAGGTGACTTTCTTCTGCAGGTCCGCGTTGAGCACTTCAACCAGGGGCTCAAAGTAATGCCAGTCCTGACCGCTCTCCGAGTAAATGACTATATTGTGCCAGCGGGCGGATAATTTACGGTACCTGCGCCAGCCGGACCAGGCCTGAAGTATCCCCATTCGCTTACCAACCCCTTCAGGCAGCCCCGTCGCCGGTGTCCCTGTCGGCATCCGTATCCGTATTGGTGACGCCCCCAGCACCGGTTTGGACAGGCTTGCGGTTAAGAAATACCTTGATACGGTACCAATAGGTCTTGATGGCCAGGACCAGGGAAGCGAACAATCCCACAATGGCTGATATCACCATGCTGCCGGTGGTGGGGTCCAGGTATGCCAATGCAGACACAGGCATCAGCAGCAAGAAGATTGCGATCACTAAAACCAGCCGAAACTGAAACAGGTATGATGGTTCACACTTAATCATAGTCATTTTTCTCATACGGCAATCACTGACTGGAGTGCCTGCTCTAACCGGGCGATATCATAATCACTGATTTCACCCATGGTAGAAATTCGGAACATTTGTTCGGCAAGGTCGCCCTGGCCCGCGTAGATAATAAAACCATGCTGCTTCAAGCCGTCGTGCAATTCATTGTAGGTCAAGCCCGCAGGCAGGTGATAACTGCGCAGCACACAGGAACTCTCAGCAGCGGGCAGCCACTGTTGAACACCGAGCTCATGCAAGGTCACAGCAACATCTGATGCCAGCTTACGATAACGCGTCCTGCGTGCTTTCCAGCCACCCTGCTTGTGCAGTTCTTTCAAAGCCTGTGCCAATCCCAGCATGGCATTCACCGCCGGTGTAAACGGTGTAGAACGCTGCGCCTGGTTCTCTGCCCACAAGGGTAAATGCAGGCTCAGACTGCGTGGCTCAATATTCTGTGCCAGGGCATCGGGCCGGCATAACACCATGGCAAGTCCGGGAATGCCGTGCAGACATTTGTTCGCAGTTGCAGCAACCGCCTGCAAAGCGCTGCTGTCGAAAGGGATGGACTCCGCGGCAAAACTGGACACTGCGTCGAGTAGTAATTGAACATCATGCTCAGCACACAGGGCGGCTATCTCATCGACCGGATTCAACCTGCCCGTAGTGGTTTCGTGATGAACTGCGGCTACATGCGTTATTGCGCCTGATGCCAGCAATTCAGCCAGCGCATCAAGGTCGATTTCAGCACTCCATGGTGCTTGCAACACCTGGCAGCTGATCGCGTAAATACCGGCAAGCTTGCTCAGCCTTTCACCATAAACGCCATTTTCCAGTACCAGCAGCCTCGCATCCTGAGGCAACAATGAAGCCATCATGGCCTCCGTTGCTGAGGTGCCGGAGCCCCCGACCAGAACCGCAGACCACTCGACAGGGTCGCATTGGTAGATATCCAGCAACGCCTTGATGACCTGGTCCTGGAGATCAAAAAACTCTGCTTCGCGATGACAAAGGTCCACACGTGTAACCGCCCGACGTACGCCCTCGCTAAGCGAGACGGGGCCCGGATTAAGCAGAATACATCTCATGCACGATCTGGTAGCAGGCGGTTCGGGGGCGGAAAAATCATTGCAGCAGCAATCGGCCGGGAACTAAATCCTCTGGCTGACGACCCACAACCAGATCCCGGAACTTCCCAGGTACAGCGTAATAGGCAATTCGCCATTACGGATAAGTGACTGGTAAGTATCCCAACCATCGGCTTTCAAATCGGCCCACTTGAAACGGCCAGGGATAACGGCGCGAATGTTCTTGCTCCAGGCACGCCACTCATCTCCAAAAATATCTTCCAGCTTACTGTCTTCATAAGCGATGGCTGCCGGATACCAGATGAGGAAAAACACAATAAGCGCGATCCATACGTACGGATTAGCAGCCGCAAGTGAGAAGCCGATTAAAATCAGAATGTTACCAAGGTATAGCGGGTGTCTCACCAGGGCGTACGGACCGGTAGAGGCCAGTTGTTGGTTTTTGTGAATGAAGCCGGCGGCATAAATACGGAAAACCTGGCCAAAAGCGGCTATCGCCAGGCCAGTTAAAACCAGGATTGAACCCGGGCGTGCAAAGTAAGCACTTGCCGCCACCAGCAATAAACCAATGCCCTGGCGCAAGATTTCGTTGTATCTGACACGATCAAACCAACCCATGACGCCAGTGCGGTTTCCCGATCGAAGGATTCTTTCTGAACTCATTACTCACTCCACTGAATATGCACTGATTTTACCGGATTTCTGCCATTGATATGACTGTTTATCATGCATCAACGATCAGGTGCTGCATCAGGCGACGGGCTACATCCACGGGCTTGATCGTCGGGCGTGGCAGCCCGTGAGAAACACCCTGGCCCGTTTGGACGTGCATGAATGCAGGCGCCTTACTATCCAGAAAACTGCTCAAACCCTCGAATCCGGCACACCGGTATACCGTTCGATACCCGCAAGCCCTGGCAATGGCCGGGAAATCAATGGCCGGACTGACCGTGGCCTGTCCACCTGTCGATTCGTGCACATGATTGTCCAGCAACAGGTGATAAAAATTGCTGCCGGCGTAAGCACCCACCGTTGCAAAGTTGCCCATGCGCATCAAAGCAGCACCGTCACCATCAATGACAATCACTTTTTTATCCGGTCTGGCCATCGACAGGCCCAGGCCCAGCGACGATGCGCAGCCCATCGAGCCGACCATGTATAACTGGTTCGAACGGTCTTCGATGGCATAAAGCTCGCGCCCGGTAAAACCGGTGCTGGCAATTAAAACGGTTTCAGTCACCTCCGTACGGGCAATAAGCTCCTGTAAAATGTCATGCCGTGTAGGTAATTCAGACGCTGCGGTAAGCGCACGCTCATGGCTATCGCCGCCCCTGTTTAGCAACCTGGGGTTCTGCTGTAACGCATACGGCACCACTGCACCCTTGCGCATGATTAGCGCATACGGCCTGCTACTTGTATCCATTTGAGAAACGGCCATGTGAAGCACACTGTCGATATCCTGTTCGGTTTCCGGAAACCAGCTCCATGGTATCCCCATGGTTTCCAACAATTTCTGTGTGATCTGTCCCATCAATTCATGCTGTGGCTCATCCGGCCTGCCCGGCTCACCCCTCAGCGTGATGATCAGCAACACCGGGATTTGAAATACGTGGTTCAAGGAGGTCAGCGGGCTTACGGCGTTACCCAGGCCGGAGTTTTGCATCATGGCAACCGAGCGGTGGCCACCAAGAGCGGCACCTGAGGCGATAGCTACGGCATCACCTTCGTTGGCCGAAGAAATATAGGTGAGCTCTGGATCGTCAATCGTGAAATTGATAAACGGGGCCAGGAACGAACAGGGCACACCGGCCCAGAAATCAAAACCCAGTTGTTTGGCAGGCTCTACAAATTGACTGGCTTTTATCACCTCATGCGTGCCTTTGCTGCAATAACCAGCACAGAAATCAGATAGATCAGGGTCAGCAGTCCGAAAGAAAGGGTGTACGGATATCGTGCACTGGTACTGTCAAGGATAGCTCGCAGTGGATCTTCACGATCCACCGCTATCGGAACCGAATCTCCGATGGCCAGGCAACAGAACGCCCCGAGCGAATCCAATATGCCGCGTCTTGTGACCAGTGTGTACTTTTCCGCATAGACAAAATACTCAATTCTGAACTCTCTGCTGTCGCCACTGCGGCCGGGGTTTACTTCCTCCACTTTTACAACTTTGCCGCTGACCGATATGAGATTCTGACTTTGACGGTACTCCAAAACCACTGAAAGCGTCAAAACGACAGTCAGTAGACCCGCTATCCGAAGCAATGCTGCGCGCGACGCCTTTCCTTTTATTGCTGCTGACACCATTCCTCTCCATCTCACTCAAAAGTAGAGATCAGGCCACCATGGCCAGTTTTTGAATCGGGGTGATTACCGTCGATGCCCGCGCCCAGGCCAACTCCAACATCAGCGCCCAGGGTCATGCCCAGCAAAACTGATGAGCCATGCTTTCTTTCGTTTCCATTGTTTGATGGTTCCGGGGGCATTTTTCTACCTCATGTCCACCTGACGTCGCCCTTCAGCCGTACGGCTTTGCCGCAACGGACTGAAAGGGCTTGTTAGGCGCCTTGTCCACTCCTAACAGCTCTGACTTGTAACATTTGCTGCTTACCGTTGAAGCTGTGCGGCGCAAACGAAGCGCAGCGTAGTTTGCGTCCGAACGAGCGCATTGTTAGGCCTATAGCTCCATTTTTTCATCTTCATGCATTAATGGTTTTACAACCATAACCTCTTTATCTTTCTTCAGGTTAAAACTGTCTTGTGGAATTGGAACTGCCCAAAACTGGTCAATGGTGCCCTTAAAAGGTTGTTTCAAATTATGTAGAGTCATAGGGCCAAGTGGATCATCGAAGACAGCTTGAAGCCGTTCTTCCAAACAGTTACTTCAGCTTGATGCTCTAAGTTGACGTTAATTGCATCAGCAACGTCGAGACTTTCGATAGATGAAGCAACAAATATTCTTGGCTTTCTCATGCGTCCCTCATTCTATTGAGTGCTAACGGTTGGGTTAAGCTGCGAGCAAAAGCCGGCACGAAGTGACGGGGTTTGTGGTCAGCTTGAACCCGTTGTTATACAACATCATGCATCTTCTTTATACCAGCAGTTTCGGTGTCGTTA
>BTRB01000038.1:0-14470 GCA_036986175.1 Gammaproteobacteria bacterium | reverse complement strand
GGGCAAACCATGACCGAGGCAGCCATCGATCCCGGCCTGACCCGTGATCTTTATGTGTCACTCGGCGAGCCGCTGGATAATGGCCAGGCCTGGGCGGTGCGTATCTATCACAAGCCCTTTATCCGCTGGATCTGGATGGGCGCGCTGCTGATGTTTGGTGGTGGATTGATTGCTGCCGGAGACCGGCGTTATCGTGGCCGGAAACCGGGGCAGAAGAAGGCGGTCGGGAAGCCACAGATTGACACTCAAACGGCGGCTGTATGAATAGCCGGGTAGTGCCATTGCTGGTTTTCATCCTGCTGATTGGCTTGTTGCTGGTTGGTTTAAAAATTTCCGATCGCAAAACGCTTATCCCTTCACCCCTGATCGGCAAGCAGGTACCCACATTTGATTTACCCGTACTGGATAACCCCGGGCAAAACCTGTCACAGGAATCTTTCCTCGGCAAACCCTACCTGGTCAATTTCTGGGCCAGTTGGTGTCCCACCTGCCGCGTTGAGCATCCCGTCATTACCGAACTGGCCAAACGCAATGCAATTTCCATCGTTGGTCTGAATTTTCGCGATTTGCCTGCAGATGCAAGAACCTGGCTGGATCGCTATGGTGATCCCTATGATGTGATCCTGGTGGATGCCGACGGACGGGTCAGTATTGATTTCGGTGTGTATGCAGCACCCGAAACGTTCCTTGTGGATGCAGCGGGCATCATCGTGTTCAAGCATATTGGTGCACTAACGTCGGAAATCATCGAAAACGAAATCCTGCCGCGTGTCGCGGCGATGCCCCCCACGGAACGGGAGCGGAGTCAATGAAGACATTCAGCCTGTGTATTGTAATGGTTCTGATTTTCTTTCTGACGGTTTCCGTATCTGCACAGGAACCACTGGTATTTGAAAACCAGCAACAACAGGACCGCTTTCACCAACTGACGCAGGAATTGCGTTGCCTGGTTTGCCAAAACCAGACCCTGGCAGACTCCGACGCACCACTGGCGCATGCACTGCGCCGCGAAGTGTATGAAATGCTGCAAAGCGGACAAAGTAATGATCAGATCAAGCTGTTCCTGGTGGAGCGTTACGGTGACTTCGTGCTTTACCGCCCACCGGTACAAAACAACACTTACCTGCTGTGGCTGACACCACTGATACTTTTGCTGGGCGGCGTACTGGTACTGCGTGCAAGCATCAAAAAACGCACTGCCTTGCTTACCAATAATGAACGCCCCGATGAAAACCCTGATGGCAACCCGGATGAATGGCCTGAAAACTGACATGCAAAAGCGTCTTTCAACCACAAGAGCAGGCGTATGAAATTCTGGATCCTGGCAGTCGCCCTGCTCGCCATACCCGCTGCAATTATCAGCTGGCCATTGTTTGCAGGCTCTGCACGGGAGCGCATCACCGGAATGCTGCTGTTGCTGATAATACCGCTTGCGGGCCTTGGCTTGTACCAGCAGATCGGAAATCCAATGGCTATAAACCCGGCCGTCATCAATCCGCCGGCCGCTATCGCACCACCAGCGAGTGTGGAAGACCTGATTGCCAAATTGCAGCAACGCCTGACTGAAAACCCGGATGATACGGAGGGCTGGGTGATCCTTGGGCGCAGCCTCAAAACCATGCGCCGCTATGCAGGGGCCGAGACCGCCCTGGCCAATGCCAACCGCTTACTGCCTCGTAACCCCTTGATTATGGTCGAACTTGCCGAAGCCAGAATGTTCGCTTCCGGCAAACCCGAAATCAGTACAGAAATCCTGCAATTGCTTGCAGACGCAGTTGAAATTGACCCGCAACAACAAAAGGGCTTGTGGTTACTCGGCATGGCAGCTGCACAAAATGGCGATGACGGGCAAGCCATTGCGCTCTGGCAAAAGCTTCTAATCCAGGTTGATCCGGCCTCCGGTGTCGGCCAGTCGGTTGCCCGGCAAATTGAACTGGCCCAGCTAAGGACAGGCCAGGCAAATATGGGTCAGAACAATACAGCGCAGGCAGTCACAGGCTTTATATTACCAGTCAACATTACACTTGCTGAGGAACTGGCCGACCCCTTGCCTGAAAACGCAATACTGTTTGTTTTCGTGCACCCGGCCGGTGAAAAAGGCATGCCATTGGCGGTAAAACGTATCGAGACCCCCTATTTTCCGCTATCGATCACCTTCAGCAATGCTGACTTGCTGCGTCCGGGCAGTTCGTTCGAGAAATTCGCAGCACTGGATATCAGCGCACGCATTTCCATGACGGGGGTAGCCAATAGTACAAGCGGCGACTACCAGGCCGGTGTGGTTAAATTTGACCCCAATGTGGCCCGGGAACTTGTACTGCACATTTGTCACCGTGTACCTTAGGGGACAGATACATGAAATTCGAGGACAGATACATGAAACCTTTACTATTTCTTGCGGTATTGTTGTTCACGCTGGGTCGCGCCGAGGCTCAGGAAAAAAAGCTTGAATTCAGCACCACCCAACTCTCCGGCACGGTATACATGCTCACGGGACGGGGTGGCAATGTAGCCATCTCTGCCGGTGAAGACGGCGTGTATATCATCGACGACCAGATCAGGCCGGTAACCACCCAGTTATTGCAGGCCATCCGGAAGATCAGCAATAAGCCAATTCGTTTCGTCATCAATACGCACTATCACGCTGATCACACCGGCGGCAATGAAACCATCGGCAAAGCCGGTGCAGTGATCATTGCGCACGACAACGTCCAAAAAAGGATGAGTACTGAGCAGATCAGTATCTTTACGAAAACTACCACACCGCCCTATGCCGAAGTTGCGCTACCGGTGGTGACCTTCAATGATCAGATATCTTTGCACCTCAATGGTGAAACCGCCACAGCCTACTATGTCGCCAATGGCCATACCGACGGCGACAGCATCATTCATTTCCCGACAAGCAATGTCATCCACATGGGCGACATGTACTTCAACACCATGTATCCCTATGTTGATCTTGATGCGGGCGGCTCTATCCAGGGTATCGTGAGCGCGGCAGACCTGGCGCTATCCCTGGCTGATGACAAAACACGTATCATTCCGGGCCACGGCCCATTGGCAACCACCGAAGATTTAAGGAATTACCGGGACTTCCTGATCAAAGCCATTGCCAATGTTCAGGCGCTGATAGACGAGGATAAGAACCTGCAACAGACTATTGCCGCGCAACCAACCGCTGAATGGGACGAGGAATTAGGCAAGACATGGATAACACCGGCCCAGTTCGTGACATTTATATACAACAGCCTTGAAGGAATCCAACGGTACACTCCGCCAGTAGCAAAAACGGAATAGGGTCCGGATCAGCCCTGATCAGTCACTATCTGATCAGTTCGATACCCCAGGTCCCGGGCGTGGCGAAATGCAGCTGTGATACGCCGGGGTACAATGACTGAAAATAAAGGCTGTGCCCGTTCGAGATACTTTTGTTCAAATGGCGAAGCGCTGTCCCCAGGTTGATATCCCCGGGGTTGATATTTTTGGGGCACAACAGACTCGCCGGTGGCAAAATCGACCGCCTGTGCAAATTCCAGCGCATAAATTTCCCAGTTACAGCGCATTTCAATTTCACCTCCCAGTGCGAGCAGGCGGGGAAATACCGGGTGAGCGTGCCAACGGCGTTTCAAATGGCCTGGTTTTGGCCACGGATTGGGATAAAGTAAAAAATGCTTATGTGGAATATGTCCGTCACGCGCCAGCAAGCGCCAGAAGGTGGTTAATTCGGCTCTTAACAGGATGCAATTTCTACGCCGGCCCGGGCTTTGAAGTATTCCGTTTTGAACCATGCCACTTTTCGCCAGACGGGCTTGTGAGCGGTCTACACCGATTACCAGGTGCCCGGGATATTGACAGGCAAGTTGCTGTGTGCTCTTTCCGGTGCCGCAGCCGGAATCAAGCACAAAGGGCCGGCCCCTGGTAAACGAACATTCGTCTTGCAACCGCCGGTAGGTATCAATTGACGGGCGATGTAAGGGCTGTGACCAACGTGTGTCCAGGTGACGCCGCAAGGTTTGCTCCAGCCTTGGGTGAACACCATCCTGGCTACTACTGACCAGCCCGGCATTCAAGCTGTCACCGGCTGTCGCCGGGCTTTTCAATTTTTGACCTTGCAATTTTTCTGCAGCGCGCATTCTGGTTGCCCACACGGTATCATTGGCTCTATTAACTTCAAGAATCATACCCTATGCCATCAGCAACCCGGTTTTTGCACATCGATGAGCCCTTGTCATTCAAAAAAGGCGGCATTTTGCCGTCCTACGCACTGGCTTATGAGACCTGGGGTGTATTGAACGCAGATGCTTCAAATGCCGTTCTTATCCTGACTGGCCTTTCACCGAGTGCACATGCCGCGTCCAGCCCGGCAGACCCTTCACCCGGCTGGTGGGAACCGATGGTCGGTACTGGCAAACCTATCGATTCAGATCATTTCTATATTATCACCCTGAACTCACTGGGCAGCTGCAAAGGCTCAACCGGACCTGCCAGCAAGAACCCTGCGACCGGCAGGGCTTTCCGTCTGGATTTCCCGGATCTGAGTATCGAAGATATCGCTTCCAGTGCACACCAGTTAATCCAGCACCTCGGCATCAGACAGTTATGTACCATTGTGGGCCCATCCATGGGTGGTATGAGCGCGCTGGCCTACCTGCACCAAAACCCAAAAGGCACGCGGCATTTTCTGACAATTTCAGGCGCGCCCAACGCGGAACCGTTCAGCATTGCCATCCGCTCGCTGCAAAGAGAGTTGATTGTTTCTGACCCGGCCTGGAACGACGGCAACTATGACGATGTGAACTGGCCTGAAAACGGTATGCGTATGGCGCGCAAACTGGGAATGTTGTCTTACCGATCGGCTGCAGAATGGCGCACTCGCTTCGGACGTCGCGTACAGGACTATTTCCCGACCGAGTTGTACGGAATGAACTATGAGGTGGAGTCTTACCTGGAAGCCGCAGCACGCCGCTTCGTCCGCTCCTTTGACCCAAGCAGTTACCTCTACCTGTCCCGCTCAATGGACTGGTTCAACGTCGCGGACGGCTATCCGGACCTTAGCACCGCGCTCGCGGGTATTGAACTGCGCTCGGCCTATGTGATCGGTGTTGAAACCGACATACTGTTCCCTGTACACCAACAGCGAGCCATTGCCGATGCACTGACCGGGAATGGCATCAGGACCGATTTTGCAGAACTGGCTTCGCTGATGGGGCATGATGCATTCCTGGTAGACTACGACCTCTTCATTCCGATTGTAGACAGGTATTTCAAGCAGATATGGAAAGATGGTTCCCCGACAGGGGCCTGATTTGGCATGCTGCGCAGAACGGGTGGGTACAAATTGACTGAAAAACTGGTTTCAAGGTGCATGCAAATATATACTCTGCGCCCAGGAGCCTGCCGGAGTGGCGAAATTGGTAGACGCGCGGGATTCAAAATCCCGTTTTGGCAACAAAGTGACGGTTCGAGTCCGTCCTCCGGCACCATAATTCCGATGAAGAACATACACTTAATGTCTTTTAATCGAATTTTGATCATGCTGTTCGCTTTCTACGCTGCAGTAGGATTCAGCACCAATATCTCTGCCTGGGGCGAAGATGGTCATGCTGCTGTCGGGATTTTGTCGCTCGAGAGGCTGCAAGCAGACGCCGGCATCGAACTGCAGCGTATCCTGGGTTCACTGGATGAACAAACGCTGGTCGAGGTCTGCAACTGGCCCGATACAGTGAAGAAAACCGAGGAGTGGGCCTGGAGTTATCCGCTACACTTCGTCAATATCCCGAAAGGCGCATCAAGTTACTCAAAATCACGTGACTGCCCTGACCAATTATGTGCGACCGAGGCAATCAAGCGATATGCTGCGGAGCTTGGCGACCGCAAGGCGAGCATGGAGAAACGCCGGCAGGCGTTTGCCTGGATTTGCCACCTGACCGGCGACTTGCACCAGCCCCTGCATGCCGGATATTCCGGAGCGGCCTATGACAAGGGCGGCAACAACGTCGCGGTCACCTTCGCAGGTGAACAGACCAACCTGCATTATTTCTGGGACAGTGCTTTAATCGAGTCGCGGACCAGTGGTTTGCAACAGCTGATCGGGGTGTTAAGCAGGTTTCCCGTAGTACAAGCGGGTGATGACTGGTCAGCCGGGATGGCAGATCGCTGGACAGATGAGTCGCACCAACTGGTGCAACAGGAAATTTACCCACAGGATCCGGTGATCACGCAAAGCTACGCAGACAAAAGCTGGGAAATAATGCAGCAGCGTGTAACCACGGCTGCCTCGCATCTCGCCTTAATCGTTAATACAGTCTTATAGATCCCGGGCAATTCGAATACCAACAACAGGCCCCGCCGTTTCGGGCTTGGCTGAGATTCTAAACGCAGCGCGGCTCTGTGCCGGTGCACTGGCCCAGTAGCCGCCACGCACGACCCTGCGTTTGCAGCCTGGATTAATCCACGCAGATCCATCCACAGGTGCTTTGATATAGTTCTGGTGCCAGCAGTCCGCCGTCCACTCACTAACATTACCGGCAATATCATAGACTCCCATGGGGTGGACCAACTCGGTATCTTTTAAGGAACCAGCGGGTGAAGGTCCCCAGTAGCCATCGCCGTATTTTTCGAAGTACGTGGTCCAACGTCGTTTGTCCGGTGACTTGTCACGCTCACCTGTCAGGTTTTCGACTGCTTTTCCGGGGACGCCTTCGCCCCACCAGTAAGTGCGATTACCCGCCGCCCTGGCTACATATTCGTACTCGGCCTCGGACGGCAAGCGGTATTTTTTGCCGGTCTCAACGGCCAACCACTGTGCGTATGCCTCGGCATCGAAAGAATTCACATGTAAAACCGGATCTTCAGGTTTGGCCTTTTTACCCCGGTAATCAGATTTCCAGTTTGTGTCCTTGCGCTTGCTGAGCCGCCCGGCAGCCTCATCATAAATCGTTGAAGTACCCGAAAGATCGGCCGCCGTCTGGTAGCCGCTGCGTTCAATAAACAGCCCGAATTCTTCAACTGTCACTTCCCTGACACCGAGGGCAAACCCCCGTTCGATAGTGACTCTATGGCGCGGTTGCTCATTATCGTAAGCACCACCCGACCGGTCATTGGAACCCATCAAAAAGCTGCCAGCGGCGATAACTACGATATCGGGTGCTCTATCATCGGACTGCAAAAAGACGTCACTGATAATCTGTCCGGGCTCGAAACCGCCGTAAAAGCGTGCCTCCTCAAGCTGTGCCTGAAGGATTTTTACGCGTTCTTCCTGCCCACCCATTGCGATGAGATCAATAATATTGATTTCCGCCAAATCGAACTTGCCGGTATCCATAGCCGTCAGGGCCTTTTTCTCGATGTCCTCAGCGTGCATGTTCTGGAACGTGCTCAACTGTTCCCGCGCATCATCCACCAGCGATTGGTTTTCCCGCACCTCAGATGCCTGCTGCAACCATTGTTCAGCCATGCCGAAATCGAGCTCCTGCGCAGCCTCATTTGCCCGCAGTACCAGTGTTTCCTGTACCCGGGCCAAACCCAATTGTATCGAATTGTTATCCGGGCTTTTTTGCAATGCCTGCTTAAAATAATACAAGGCATTGTCTTCTTCCGGCTTGATGACTCGCTGCGCTTCCAGTGCAGCGTAGCCTGTTACCAGCAGTGCATCGACTTCGCGCAAAACCTTTAAGCGTCGGTATGCAGATTTGAGTCCGCGCAGATTAGGGTCAATCGGCTGAATGACCGCCAGCAATTTCGTGGCCGCGTCAATGGAACCACGTTCCATCAAATTGCCGGCCTCGCCCAGGACATCTGCCAGCAATTTGTTTAGCTGCGCAAGAACCTTGCTGTTGTCGGGCTCGGCGGCCAGCCTGGTAAGCAATTGTTGAAGCTGTTGATTCTGTGCGGCATCCGGTAATGAGGTGGCACCTGCACCTCCTGGGGCAGTCGGTGCCACTATGGGTAAGGAAAGATCCATTTCCCACTCTTCCGTGCTGGCGTCACCCAGCCGTTCAATGCGTCGGCTGGTGCCTATAACCTCGCCACCTGTAACCTCGCCACCTGTAACCTCGCCACCTGTATCCTCACCACTTGCGACTTCGCCCGCATCATCTGTGCTGACGTCACCCGGCTGTTCAATACGACGACTGGCGTCTGTGTCCTCGCCACCTGTAGCTTCACCGTCTGTAGCTTCACTGTCTGTAGCCTCACCAGCTGCGACTTTGCCCGCATCATCCGTGCTGACGTCACCTGGCTGCTCAGCACGACGGCTGTTGCCTGAATCTTCACCGCTTGCGTCCTCACCGCCGGTATCCTCGCCACTTGCGACTTCGCTCGCTTCATCGGTGCTGACGTCAGCTGGCTGTTCAATACGAGGGCTGTCGCTTACATCCTCGCCAGATACGACTTCGCCTGTATCATCGGCAGGCTGTTGGGCGTAAGAATAAGGCAGCCACAACAACACGCTGAACAGGATCAGCAAATATGAAATTACTCGTGGTGAATTGGAGGTTTTTTTACACGCCAACATGCAATTTCCCTTGCCTGTAGCCTCGGTCATGTTATGGTTTTGACAGCAGAATACTCCCCGCCAAGCCGCTTTTACGCAACCTTAACCCAGAAGCACGGTTACAACAAGAGCAGGCAAAATGAATTAAATATTTCACAATCAATTGATAACAAAGAGTTTACAAAACGAATTAGTATATTTTGAATGATTAATAGAAACGAAACCAGTATGGCTATTGCTGCTGCGGACACACCAATCATGGTTGAATCTGACGCACATCTTCAACAAGCCATCGACCATTTTCAACAATGCGATGTGATCGGCATTGATACGGAGTTTGTTCGTGAACGTACATACCGTGCCGATCTCGGCCTGGTACAACTCTCAGATGGGCAGCGGGTCTGGCTGGTTGATCCGTTAAAAGCCGGCCCTCTGCAGATATTCGCCCCGCTTTTTGAGAGTGAGTCGGTAACCAAGATCCTGCACGCACCCTCTGAAGACCTTGAGGTTCTTTTGTATACAACCAACACCTGCCCCAATCCCTTATTCGACACACAAATTGCCTGTGCCATGCTGGGCCAGCCCTTGCAAATGGGTTACCACAAAACCGTCGAATGGCTACTGGATATCACCATCGATAAGGGTGAAACGCGCTCCAACTGGCTTAAGCGTCCCTTGCGGCCTGGCCAATTGCACTACGCTGCGCTGGATGTCTGCCTGTTGCCATTGATGCAGAGGGAGTTGCGCAGCCGTCTGGAAGCGCTGGATCGCCGGCACTGGCTTGAAGAGGACTGTGATCGATCGTTGCGTAAAGCACGTACACCCACTGTTCACGCCCTGTCATGGACGAGAATTAGCGGTAACAACCGTCTGGATGGTGTTTCGCTGGCCATTTTGCAAAAGCTTGCCCGCTGGCGTGAGCAGGAAGCCGAAAGACGAAACCTGGCACGGGGTTTTGTAGTGAAGGACACTGCGCTGATGATTATTGCCAGGGCGCAACCTTCAAGCATTGACGAACTGTACGGCCTGGACATCCTGCATCCGCGTGTAGTTGGGCGTTACGGAAAAGCCATCATCACCAGGGTTGAGCAGGTCCTTCAAGCGGGATTTCAAGCCGTGCCCCCTGCTGTTTTGGATGCGAAGCAACGTCAACTGATGAAAGATATGCGGGAGTTTATACTGCAAAAGGCAAAGGAACTATCAATAGACCCGGCCCTGCTCGCCTCCAAACGGGAACTGGAAAACCTGATTTTCACAGCAGACGGCGATGAAATACCCGAACGATTCCTTGGCTGGCGAAAAGCCATAATCACCGACGAACTGCTGGCATTGAAGGAACAGAGTGCATGATACAACCCCTGCCAGTATGCTGGTGCAATATGCGGGTTACTGGTTAAAATACCACCCCTAAAGCGCCCGTAGCTCAGTAGGATAGAGCACCAGATTCCTAATCTGGGGGCCACAGGTTCGAATCCTGTCGGGCGCGCCAAACAACAAAAGACCACCTTCCAGGTGGTCTTTTGTTGTTTTACGTGTCTGCCATATGGATTTGAATCTTGCGCGGTACGCGCCAGGTTCGAAAAATTCGCCGGGAGCGAATTTTCATGAGTCTGAGCGTAGCGAAGCGAACCCGAAGGGTGAGGCCCAGGGATGGGCCGAATAATCCTGTCGGGCATTCCCAGACTACCACCCTACTCTTTTCATGTGGTCTTTTATTGTTTTACGTGTTTACCCAATGGATTGGGACATTGCGCGGAACCCGCTCAGATTCGACAGACACTCCGGCATCAGGATTTTTTCATTTCCCGGTATCTTGATACCCATCGGAACCACGTCCACACCCATGCTTTGATTTGGAAACGGACGCAGCAAGTCCAGCGCCTCGGCCTTTGGTGCCCTCAACCATTGCGCGGCCTCATCCGCGGATCGGATAATCGCAGGAGAGCGGTGGTGACCGACCGACTTCAATACTTCATTTGGCGCCACGGTGATAATACTGATGCTTAGTTTTTGGCTGCCGCCGGTCGTTGTGAACCGGCTTGCCAGGCCGCATAACAACCAGAACGGGGCATGTAAAGGAAACACAGCATAGGGTACCTGGGGCCGCACCCGGCTATCGAATTCATAAAACCATGACACTGGCAATGTCTCCCAGACCATGGAGTCCGGTTCTGACTTGCGACGCGAACGGGAGGGTGAGATATTGATTCGGTCGGCGGGGTTGGCCGGCAGCGTAACGGGGGGTGTCAAACTGGTTGCCCAGGCATAAACGTCTTTCCAGGCCAGATGTGAAACTGCCGCTTTTCCGCACATGTGTTTATTCTACTGTGGTTCTCCCCGCTACGCTTAGTTTTGCGCCTCTTCCTCAAAATAAAACATGCTGATTCCCGCGGTGACCTGATCAGGGCTGGCCTCGCTTTGCTCAAATGGCGCGATGATCTTTCTCGCTCGTTCGTCCGACTCTAAAAGAAATACCCTGACCAGTTCCCGTAACTTCCTGCTGTCTTCTTTTTTCAATCGGTTCGTCCAACAGCCTTGTTGATAAAAGGGCTCCCCACTTTGTGCAGAAGCATTCAAATTGTGAGCAATGGTATCGACGAGGTTCCCCACCACCGCCATGCCAATTTTTGCGTGTTCAGTACTGTCTGTCGATTCAAACGGTGTGTAACGTTTGTCAATCATGCGAACTTTATTCAGGTCTTTGTCGACCATGATTGAATTGCTTGCTGCCAGCCTTTGCAGGAATGAAGTCACTGTCACGCCCCGGGTAGAAACTGAATCACCAATAAGGGATTCAAAACTACCGGCTGACCCCCGGATTTCCAATACCTTTGGCTTGCCAGATTTGGAATCCCTGTATTTCGGATTACTTTCCCAAACATCCAGGACACTGCACTCGGGTGTTATTGCACTTAAAAACCGTTCCTCCTGATAGAACGGCTTCAGATAACTATCATTACGCTTTATTTTTGTAATCGTTCGCGTGTCAAAACCGGTAATAACTGCCAAAGTCGTCAGGGCGGCGTTCTTTCCCGGTGCCTCCTGTCTCAACATCTCCTCAGCCTCTTCAATAAAAATTACCTGGATCATCTCCTGGAGCTTTTTCAAAGACATTCGACCGATTAGCATGCGAATCAGTTTTCTGAAGACATTCTCGACAGCGCGTGTGAGGATGGCGACGTCGCGTAATGGAGGGTTGCCGGGTGAGGCCATAAGGATCTCCGTATTCTCGTAAGCTCATTTCCCTGAGTGGTGACTATCGGTGACGCTGACGGAGCCCATTTGGCCGGGACCTTGCAGGCCCCCAATCGTCACACAAGACAAAGTCCAGCCTGAGTTACAGACTGAAACATTGCCCCCCCTGTTCCCAAACGATTCCAGATCCCCTTGCAGCCAGATAAAGTGCCTCCCCTTCAAAAAACACTCGATCCCGCCGTCTGTTTCGTTTGTAGCGCAGGGCCCCCCCTTTCGATGTTTATTCATTGACGTCTATTATTGACGTTTTTGTGCTTAGGTGACAAATATGTCATAAATTGACATATTTGTCAATTTATACTTTGCTAGAAAACCGATTATATTGCTGTAAGCAAGTACTATCTATCCCTATATACTTGTTTATACAGTCTATTTCATGCTCATCATTACGATCACGCCGCCCAGGGTCAGGCTTATGCCGGCCAGTTTGCGGCGGCTCATTTTTTCACCCAGCATTAACCAGGCCAGCAATACGATAAATGCACCATTGGTTTCATTCAAAACAGATGCGACTGATGCATCGATCAGCTTGTATCCGGCCAACCACATAATCAGGGACAGGTAGCTTGCCAGAAAAGACGCGGTAATCACTGTGCCCCAGGGCTGAGGTTGCCCGAAACTCTGTCTGACACGCTGCCAGCGTCGCTTTAGCACCACAACAGCCAGCATGCCGGCAACACCTCCCGCCAGGCGCAATTCAACGGTCCACAGGAATGGCCGGGTTTCGAGTATTTCTTTTACCATGACAATACCGACAGCCATCATGAACATGGCTGCAACACCGTATATCGCACCTTTTCTCAGGTCGCCGGTATCCACCTCGGATCGGTGTACACGCCACGTAACCAGCAATACACCAAGAACCACCATGGAGAAACCAAGCCATTGCCACACAACCATCCGTTCACCCAAAAAAACTGTCGACAGGAGAATGACAAAGGGGCTGAAAAAGCTTGCTACGATACCGGTCCTGCTCGCACCCATCAGGTTAAGCGCCCGCAAGTACCAGGTATCCGCCAAAGCAATACCCAACAGGCCGGAAGTGACAATAACAAACACTTCAAAAAGTGAATAATCTGGTAACACCAGGCCATGAAACAGCAAAACGGTTGGAATCATCAGGACAAAGCCAACACAATTCTTGAACAGGTTCAGCTCGAAAGGCGGCAACGTTTCGCCTGAGCGCCGTAACAGGATGACAGCCACAGCCCAGATCAGCGCACTGGACAGAGCAAAAAATTCACCCCAGTTCATTCATGAAATCCTGACATCCCGACCTTTTAACCCCTGGTTCAGACAAAAAAATCTACTCTGTGACCGTGGCGCGGATCAACAATACCGGCTCCAGCGGCACATCCTCAGCGTTCAGGCCTTCGCTAAAGCCTGTTTCCACTTCAGCAATGGCCTCCAGCACTTCCATTCCGGAAATGACTTCGCCAAAGACGGTGTAACCCCAACTGCGGGAATTTGGATCCAGGCTGGAATTGTCACTCATATTAAAATAGAACTGCCGCGCGGCCGAATGCGGGTCTTCAAAGCGGGCCATAGCGATGGTTCCGGTGACATTCTGCAAACCGTTACCCGACTCGTTGCAAACCGGTGCATACTGAGTTTTTTCTTTGAAGTCCTTTGTATATCCCCCGCCCTGCACCACAAAACCGGGCATTACACGATGGAAAATCGTGCCGTTGTACTCCCCTTCCAGCACATAGCGCAAAAAGTTATTGACGCTGGCCGGTGCGCGCAAGCGGTTCAACTCGACCACGATTTCCCCCACGCTGGTCTCCAGCTTGATATTGGGAAACAAATTATCCGGGATCATTTCCTGCGGAAAACAATCCGGGCCGGCAGACCAGGTTATGACAGGAATCACCAACAGCAGCAAGGCAAACTTTATAATCATGTATACGCTCCGCTCGTGTAATATGCAGGTTCAAGGAGTTCACCATTTTGAACCTTCTCAAATCAATATTCATCTCTGGTTTTACTTCCTGGCTGGCTTTGGTAACAATCTACGCTTTTATCCAGCTGGCCAGGGGCTCCGAGCCGTTGCTTTCCTGGCTCGGGCTGGCCCTGACGACATTTGTGCTGCTGGTTTTTTTCATCAAGGCATTCGTTGCCAGATCAGCCAGAACGCCACGCCACCCGATTGAATACAGCCTGCTCAGTGGTGCGGGTCTCGCGCTGACCCTGGCAATGTCTTATCGCTATGGCGATGTTGCCGGCAGCGTACATATCTGGGCCGGTATAACGCTGCTGGCCTGGCTGACTTATTTACGCTGGTATTCCGTACTCAAAGACCGCGATGCGAAACCCTTAAGCGCCGGCTCACCGTTGCCGGAATTCCAACTGGAGACCATGGATAGCCACATAGTTTCCTCGGAAAGCTTCAAGGCCAGGCCACACCTGTTAATTTTTTATCGCGGTAACTGGTGTCCGTTTTGTACCGCGCAGATTGCCGAACTCGCTGCAGCCTACCGGCGACTAGAGGTGCTGGGCGTTTCGGTAGTGTTGATCAGTCCCCAGTCAATCAAAAAGAATCAGCAACTTGCAGCACGGTTTGATGTGCCAATGGTGTTTTTGAGAGACCGGCATAATGCGGCAGCTAAAAAGCTGGGGATCTTTCAACGATGGGGTACACCAATGGGCATGCAACTGCTGGGGTATGAATCCGACACGGTATTGCCCACTGTCATTCTGACCGATGCCGACGGCGATATC
>BTRB01000037.1:0-15069 GCA_036986175.1 Gammaproteobacteria bacterium | reverse complement strand
GGCCGGTGCGGCCAGGATTATAATATCGCTTTCCTCTTCCTTGCCTTCAGCTGTTTGCACCAGATAACGGGCGCCATTACGGCTGATGTCCCGTACAGGCGTGGCAACCCGAATGCGGGAGCCCAGCTGAGTGGCCAGCGCATCTGTCAATACGCCCATACCGTTGCCAAACGAAGTCAGCGTACCACCGGGGCCCGGCCCGGGTTTGCTCTTGCTGCCCTCATGGCGCGCCTTGCTTTGCAACTTGAGCAGGCCGCGTATCAGGCTGCCGTATTCTGCTTCCACCTCATGAATCCGCGGGAAGCAACTCTTGAGACTCAGCTTGGTGGCATCACCGGCAAATACGCCTGCAGCCATGGGGTCTATCAGTCGGTCAAATGCTTCGCTGCCGAGGCGTCGGGTACCGAATTCCGCCAGGGTTTCATCTGGGTTGTTGGTTCCGCCAGCAAATATCTCAAACAGGACACGCAATCGTCCGGGTATGCTCAGCAGACGTGATGCGAGGAATTCCGGCGGTTTCTCCGGCAGTTTGTGCAACTCGCCACGGCTGTATACATAACGCTTTTGTGCAGCAGCATCGGCCGGAAGCGGCGCTACACCGGCTTGCCGGCATAATTCGAGGGTGCTGGGAACTTTGTCGAGGAAACCATTAACGCCGCCTTCGCAAAGGTATCCTTCCGGACTCATCTCAGTCCAGACTTTGCCGCCGACACGCCGGTCTGCTTCAAAAATCACGATTTCTGCACCCGGCTTCCTGGCCAGGATCGCTTGCGCAGTGGCCAGTCCCGAAATACCTGCGCCGACTATGTTTATTTTCACGTTCTCATCCCGCTACGAGTATCCAGGCCCTGGCGGCTGGCAGTAAAAGCTAAAACAGAATTTAACCTATTTTCCATGTTCCGGGCTTCAAAACTTCCAGTTTTGTTGACATACGTCATACATGTTTTGTCATTGTAGGCGTAGATATATAGTTCGGATTTGGTTATTTTAAATTACTGGATCCTGGTTTGTCTGTTGAGGAGAGCGTCATGAGGGTTTTTTACGGGACTGTTGGCAGCTTGATCATGCTGGCGGTATTCAGCTTTATAGTGTTTGATACAGTCCTGGCAGCCGAAGATGATAATCCCGCCGCGACAGATGAGTATTCCAACGGCGCCAGGCAATGCATGACCTGTCACAAGGAAGGCAAAGAGCTTCCGGCACACGAGATTTTCATGACCCCGATGGGGATCAGCGAAGACCCTGACTCTCCATTTGCTGAAGGCAATCGCGATTGCGAAACCTGTCACGGCCCAAGCAAAACCCACCGTAAGAAACAGAAGGACGGCACGCGTCTGCCACCGGCGATCACTTTTGATGAAAATACCCCGGTCGAAACACAGAATAAGGTTTGCCTGGACTGTCACAACGACAGCACCATGTTTCTCTGGTCCGGCAGTACGCACGATGAAGAGGAAGTGGCCTGCGCGAATTGCCACGAGGTACATGCCGAACGGGACCCTGTATTTGATGCACTGACTCAGCAACAAGCCTGTTTTAGCTGTCACCCCCGCACCCGTTCAGAAACATTCAGGAACAGTAGCCACCCGCTGCGTTTTGGCGAAATGGCCTGTGCTGACTGCCACGACCCGCACAATGACGCTAATGATTTTCTGTTGAAGCGCTCGACGGTCAACGACACCTGTTATACCTGTCATGCGGAAAAGCGCGGTCCTTTCCTGTGGGAACATGCACCGGTCACTGAAGACTGCACCTTGTGTCACAACGCGCACGGCAGCAACCATACGGCTTTACTCAAGCAACGCCCGCCGTTGCTGTGCCAGCAATGCCATTCGCCCAGCGGGCATCCCAGCACCGCTTATACAAGCGAATCTGCGGAAAATAGCTTCCAGCAAAGGTTCCTGCTCGGACAGTCATGCAGCAACTGTCATTCACAGGTTCATGGTTCCAACAGTCCGTCCGGCGTAACGATTACCCGGTAGGGATGGTTGAACGAGAGGTATCAGGCAAATGAAAAAATTCGCCAGCAAATCCGGTTTCAGCATGGTTTTCCTTTTGCCGGCCATGCTATTCAGCATGCAAGCTGCGTTGGTTGGCGCGGCGGAACCCGAAGTCAGCAAATCTGAATGCAAGCAGTGCATTAAATATTACGGATGGCGTGGTGATCTTGATTTCGGGCTTGCATATGCCAGCGATGACTCCTTCCGTTTCGGTGACTATCGTGGTGTCGCAGAGAAAGGTTTTTATGCTGCCGTTGACGGTGATATCCATTTCAGAAACCAGCAGGGCCGCTATTTTGACTTGTATGCGCGTAACCTGGGGCTTGATAGCCGCCGGCTCGATATGCGTGGTGGCAACCAGGGCCGTTATGAATTGCGATTCGCATGGAGTGAAATTCCAAAGTACCGCGGCTATGGAACACAAACCCCATACCTCGGTGTGGGCAGTGATAATTTGACCCTGCCCGTAGACTGGGTGCCCGCTTCCGGCACGGGTGGAATGACAGCGCTGGATCGCAGTCTGGTGATTGCGCCCCTGAAAACTCAGCGCAAGACGCTGGAAGCCGGGTTGACACTTAAGTTCGCCCGCAACTGGTCATACTTGGTAGATTTCCAGCGGCAGGAGAAAAAGGGTACCCGCTCGTTTGGTGCAGGGCTGTTCTTTAACAACGCTACAATTCTGCCCGCACCGGTTGATTTCACCACCAACCAGTTTGACATGGGCCTGTCATGGTCAGGCAGGCGTGGACAGGTCCGCCTTGGTTTTGTCGGTTCGTACTTTGACAATGGTAATGACTCGCTGACCTGGCAAAACCCCTTCACTTCGAGCGTTAACAATCGGTGGTTGCGGGCAGCCCTTGAACCTGGAAATGAGTATTACCAGTTCAACCTGTCGGGTGCTTTTGCAGTCTCGTCCAGGGTGCGATTGTCAGGCCAGGCAGCGATCGGTCGCCTGAGTCAGGATGACCCCTTCATCCCTTATTCAATCAACCCGGTATACAGCGATCTTCCGCTGCCCCGTACGTCCCTGGATGGTAAGCTGGATACCAGCACACTTAACCTGACCGGCAAACTGTCCGCACGCCTGAACAACAGGCTCAGTTTCACAGCCCGGGCCAGGCTGAATGAGCGGGATAACAGGACACCTGTCGATATTTACACACCGATAACCACAGATCTCGTTCCGACCGGTGAGCGCTACAACCGGCCCTACAGTTATGAGCGGCAGCAGTATTCTGCAGATCTACGCTTCAGGGCAAACCGTACCACCAGGTTGAGCGGTGGTGCCCGGCAGGAAAACATTGATCGTACGCTGCAAGCAGTGGCACGCTCAAAAGAAACTACCTGGTGGGGCGAAGCCCGGTGGACCCCGATCGCTACTGCGCAGTTGCGTTTTAAGTTTGAATCCTCGCAACGTGATGTTTCAGATTACAGCCAGCCGGAAGATGGCGGCCCGGCTGACCACCCCCTGATGCGTAAATTCAACCAGGCTGACCGTGACCGTGAGCGAGCACGGATTGAGCTTGATCTGGCGCCTGTCGAGGCCCTCGGAATCAACCTGAGCTATATCCGGGCTAATGCAGACTACAGGAAATCAGAGCTCGGTTTGCAGGAAAGCGATGAGAAAAGTTACTCCATCAACCTGAACTATGCCGTGGGCAAAAAAGTCACCTTGTATGCATTCCTGACCCGCGATGATATTGATGCAGATATCGTCAGCGCAGCGGGCATTTCTTCCGTACCCTGGAATGCGGCGACCCGCGACCGCATTAAAACAGCCGGTTTGGGAATTTCCGGCAGGATAAGCGAGAAATCAAATATTGGCTTCGATTTTGTTTCTTCTGTATCGAAAGGGGACATATCGGTTCAGGCGACCCTGGACGAGGAGCCGTTCAAACCATTACGGACTGACTTGAGCAATGCCAAGGTTCACTTCGACTACGAAGTTAACGATCTGTGGAGCTATAAGCTTTATGTCGAATACGAGAATTTCAGCAGCCAGGACTGGGCTATTGACGGACTGGGTGTTGATGGGGTCAGCCCTGTGCTGACGATGGGCGAACAAAGCCCTGAGTACAAGGCATGGTATTTCCGTGTGCAGGCGAACTACCGGTTCTGAAGAGGTATCCGCCGTTAGTTGACTTGGGTCATTCCGCCACAATCGATGAAATATCAGAAATACATATCCAGTTAATTGATATATGTCATACGCGATTTTACATTGTAGGCGTAGTTTTAGAGTTTGGATCCGGCTTTGTGAATAGCTGGATTCAGGTTTGACTGTTAAAGGAGAGCGCTATGAAGTTTTTTAACAGGATTACCGGCAGCTTGATCGTGCTGGGTTCGCTGCCGTTTGTATTGGCTGGTTGTGGCGCGGAGGCTGTTAGTTTTTCGCAGGCTGTGAAGCCGATTCTCGACCAGAACTGCATGACATGCCACAAGGTGGGTGGCGAAGGTTTTATAGCCAGTGGTTTCAGCATGGAGTCCTATGATGACCTGATGAAAGGCACACGCTATGGCCCGATGGTCATCCCCGGTGATTCTTTTAGCAGCAACATGGTCGTACTCATAGAGGGTCGTGCCGATCCTTCCATCAGCATGCCGTTTACCCATGGAAAATGGAAATCGATCGCCAAAGAGGATATTCAAACCATCAAGTTGTGGATAGAACAGGGTGCAAAAAACAACTAAGGTTTCGACTTGAAAGAACACTATGAAACGCATCCGGGCAGACGTTGTAATTGTGGGTGCAGGTGGCGCCGGTCTCAGGGCAGCCATTGCGATTGCCGAATCGAACCCGAACCTTGAGGTCGCGCTGATTTCGAAGGTTTACCCGATGCGCAGCCATACCTGTGCTGCAGAGGGTGGGGCAGCCGGCGTCAAGCGACCCGATGATTCACTGGAGATGCATTTCAACGATACCGTCAGTGGCGGTGACTGGTTATGCGACCAGGACGTGGTTGAGTATTTTGTTGCACAGGCGCCTCGCGAACTGGTGCAACTGGAACACTGGGGTTGCCCCTGGAGCCGTGATGAGGATGGCTCGGTGGCAGTGCGGCCGTTTGGCGGTATGAAGAAAGAGCGCACCTGGTATGCGGCTGACAAGAGTGGCTTTCATATTTTGCATACCTTGTTCCAGACATCTTTACAGTATCCCTCCATCAAGCGTTACGACGAATACTTCGCACTCGATTTGCTGCAGGAACACGAAAAATGCCACGGCGTGGTAGCAATGGAAATGCGTAGCGGCTGTTTTTTCCATTTCATCGGCAAGGCTGTGATCCTGGCCACCGGCGGCGCCGGCAGGATTTTCCCTTTCACCACCAACGGTGCGATCAAGACCGGTGACGGCATGGCCATGGCTTACCGTGCCGGTGTGCCCCTGAAAGATATGGAATTTGTTCAGTACCATCCCACCGGCCTGCCCGGAACCGGCATCCTGCTTACCGAGGGTTGCCGCGGTGAGGGCGGCGTATTGGTTAACAAGGATGGCTACCGCTATTTGCAGGACTATGACATGGGTCCTGAAACCCCACTGGGCGAACCGGTATTCAAGTCCATGGAACTCGGCCCGCGCGACCGACTCAGCCAGGCATTCTGGCACGAACAAAAGAAAGGTAACACGGTGGATACAACCTGGGGTGAGTGTGTGCTGCTGGATATGCGCCATCTCGGCGAGCAGAGAATCAACGAACGCCTGCCGCTGGTGCGTGAACTGTCGCGCTCCTACGTGGGAGTGGATCCGGTCACAGACCCGGTTCCGGTCCGGCCTGTTGTACATTACATGATGGGTGGCATTGATACCAATATTAACGGCGAGACGCCAATGTCCGGTTTATTTGCCATCGGCGAAACGGCTTGTGGCAGCCTCAACGGTGCCAATCGCCTCGGTTCCAACTCGTTGACTGAATTACTGGTGTTTGGCAGGCGAGCGGCGGCCACTGCAGTCAAATATGCTGCGGACAGTGATGGACCGGTTGACGAAGCATCAATGGCTGGACAGGCAGAAGCAGCGGTTACCCGGGTTCGCGGACTGCTTCAGCGTAGTGGCGGTGGTGAGTCAATTTCAGGTATCCGCAGGGAAATGATGGACTCGCTGCAAGAGGGTGCAGGCATTTACCGCGATGAAAAAGGCACGGAGGCCGCCTGTAAAATGATAGCGGATCTGCAGCTCCGTTCAGCGGGTATAGAGGTCCACGACAAAAGCAACGTATTCAACACCGACCTGCAAGGCATGCTCGAGCTGCAGAATATGCTGGATGTCGCTGAATGCGTTGCGGAAGCATCCAAAGCCCGCAAAGAATCACGCGGCGCGCATCAACGGCTGGATTACACCGAGCGCGACGATGAGAACTATCTGAAGCATTCGCAGGCCTTCCGCCAGGCTGGGGAACGCCCCAGGATTGGTTGGCTGGATGTCACCATTACGCGCTCGCAACCGGGTGTCCGTGACTACTCGGGGGGCAAAAAATAGTGCCGGCCCGGCAGATAGAACTGGAGGTCATGCGCTATGACCCCGAGAAGGACGAAGCTCCGTGGTTTCAGCAATACAGTGTGCCATGCCAGGAAGACTGGGCCATCCTCGACGCGCTGAATTACGTCAAGGACAACCTCGACACTACACTGAGCTATCGCTGGTCCTGCCATATGATGGTCTGCGGCAGTTGCGGCATGATGGTCAACGGCGAACCCAGCCTGACCTGTAAAACGTTTATCCGCGACTTGTCGGGCAAGATTCGTGTCGAACCGCTGGAGAACTTCCCGATTGAACGTGACCTGGTGGTGGTGCTCGATGATGTGCTGCAGAAATTGCAGCAGGTGCAGCCTTATATCATCCGTAAAAACGACCCACCTCCGGAAGGCATAGAATACCGGCAGTCACGCGCGGCCCTGGCGAAATTCAAGCAACTCACGATGTGTATCAACTGCATGTGTTGCTACTCTGCCTGCCCGCAATACGGACTGGACAGCAATTTCATGGGTCCGGCCGCACTGGCGCTGGCGCATCGATACAACCTGGATTCCCGTGATCAGGGCAAGTCTCAGCGGCTGAATATCGTGGCCGACCATGATGGTGTCTGGGAGTGCTCTTTTGTCGGCGCCTGTTCCGAAGTTTGTCCGAAAAGTGTCGATCCCGCAGCTGCGATCCAGCAGATGAAGATCGATGGTGCGATGGAGTACTGGAAGCAAAAACCGGGCTTTCCCGGAGGTGAGCCATGAGCCGCCGGCCATTTGTCAGAACCATGTCCAAAACGACCTGGTATATGCGCAACGGGCGTTACAAGGTTTATATGCTGCGCGAAGTGACCAGCCTGCTAGTGGGTTATTACACGTTTCTGGTAATTTTTGCACTTGCTGCATTGTCAGCGGACTCGCCGGACTTATGGAACGGCTTTCTTGCTGCGCAACAAAGCCCGGTTATGACCGCCTTGCATGGTTTTGCCTTGCTGTACTTTCTTTTCTTCCAGACTTTCCCATGGTTCAAGCTGGCGCCCAAGGCCATGCCCGTCCAGATTGGTGAGAAAAAGCTGCCCGGCGGCTACATTGTGATCGGCCACTACGTGGCATGGGCTGTCGTCAGCGCCTTTATATTCTGGCTTGCGGGAGTAGTGTAGCTATGACAATTGCAAAAAAAGCAGTGGTATGGATACTGTTCGCTGCCGGCGGAACCCTGACAGCGTTTGTTTATCCCGCCCTGATCGTACTATTCCTGCTAGTGGCCAGTGGAAATGTCCCGGAAGGTCTCCGGTATGAACAAATTCACACATTTGCGGCAAGTTGGCCAGGCAAAGCAACCCTTTTCGTCGTAGTCTTTCTGTCGTTGTGGCATGCAGCCCACCGTCTTCGGGTCGTGGCTCACGATTTCGGCATACGCAAAGACAAACTGGTCGCCAACGCCGTCTACCTGGTAGCCGCCACAGGTACTGTGCTGACGGCTATTTATTTGCTCCTGATCAGCTAAGAGGATTCAGCGGCGGGTTATTTTTGGTGTTTATTACGGGCCGCGGCGATCATCATATCAATCATGATTCAAGGCGTTGAACTGGGCCGGTGTATCGAGGTCAGATGCCGCGTTTTTCATTGGCACAGCGCTTAGTAAGTGGGGGTAGGCAGCAAGAATGCTGCGTGCACCATGGTCTCCGGTTAAACCATTGAGCGCCGCAAAGCACGAAGACGGGAATATCACTGGTGGACCAAACCGGCCTTCTGTTTCAGCGCAAACGATACGCTCTGTGTCGGATACCCACGTTCGGGCCAATAGTTGCAAATCTTGCGCCTGGATTCCCCATTGATCGCAAAGCAGGATCATCAAGCCGCTTGAATCCCTGTCGGCTGCGCTGGCGCCTGCTGCGATGGAGCCACCCATACCGTCACTCCAATCCGGGTTATGCACGCAATGTGCAGAAGTCTTATGAACCACTCTTTTTACACTATCGGCATTGGCGCCGGTGACCACGATAATCTCACCGGGTGTGAGCGATTCTGCAGTCTCAATTGCCCGCTGAATTAATGGCTTTCCTTGGTACAACACGGTTTGTTTCGGCTGGCCCAGGCGTTGGCTGGCACCGGCGGCCGGAATCAGGATGCTGAGAGAGCCGAGATTCATGCGTGCGCTCATGTGCCGGGAGGGGTCAGTTCATTTCCCTTGCGCCGGTTCAGACAGGCGTGAATCTCAGCGATGATGGCCAGGGCAATGGATTCAGGCATTTCGGCACCGATATCCAGGCCGGCCGGGCCGTGAACATGGACTTCTGCCTCACCATTTGTGGCGTGGATATCGGTCAACAGGCGGTCACGCCGGGCACGGGGGCCGAGCAGCCCGATATACGGCACCTGCGCTGCAATCACCTGTGACAGGTATTGCCGGTCATGGTCCAGGTTGTGGCTCATCAGGATGACCGCATCGACGTGCTCCAGGTCAATGTTGGTCGCCAGTTCATCAGCTTGCATTACACGCACATCGCAGGAATCCGGGAATCTTTCCGTGCTGGCAAAACCGGAACGGTGATCCACCACGGTGCAATGCCAGCCCATTTCAACGGCCAGTCTCGCCACCGGTACAGCATCTATTCCCGCACCGCACACCAGCAGGGCAGGGGGTGGTATTACGGGGACCAGCAGCATCTCCACGCTGCCTTGCCCTGTGGAAATGCGCTCGCACCAGAAACGGCGGGACATGTCGTGTATTTCTGCCGGAATGTGGATACTTTTTATCAGTTCTGCATCTCCTGCAATGAATTCGCTACCGCAGTCAAACGCAAAGCTTCCTGGCGAGTGATCCGCATCGTCACTCGCAATAACGAGTCCCAATACACCATCCCGGCGGGCCGCCCAGGCGGCTTCCAGTGTTTCCAGAAACCCAAAGCCCTGGGCACCTTCCAACCGTTGCAGCATCAGCTCAATGACGCCGTCGCAGCCGATACCGAGACCCCATACGAGGTCCTCGTCGGCCGACAGGTCGTAGGTAACTTTGCGGATTTCACCGTCCCTGAACACTTGTTTTGCATGTTGTGCCAGGTCCGATTCAAGGCAGCCGCCCGAGATCAGGCCGCGATGGCTGCCATCGGCGGCGATCAGCATCATTGCCCCGGGTTTGCGATAGGTAGAGCCCTCAGTAGAAATTATTGTACCCAGTATCAACGCGTCATCTGCTCGATGCGCACGGTAAAACTCCAACAATGTGGAAATACCCAAATGCATGGATGCAGCTTACCAATATGTGCAACTGAATTCGACAGGCATGCAGACAGACAACTTCTCGGTAGGCGAAAGCCGCGGCGAAACCGTTTCGGTTACACTACCTGCAGTTTTACATCCGGATGAGGCGGGCTGAAGCAAATGGCAGGGGAGGCGGATCAATGCAGCACCAAAAACGGCTGGTATGTCTACATCATCAAGGCAAGCGATGGTTCTTTCTACACCGGTGTGACCACCGATGTGACGCGTCGCTTCAAAGAGCATTGCGGCACAGCCAAAGGTGCAAAATATTTTCGTGGCCGGCAAGCTGTGAAAATCGTATATACCGAGTCCCATAAGGATCGCGGCAGCGCGCAACGGCGAGAGGCAGCCATCAGGAAACTTTCCAGGATTAGCAAGTTGAAGTTAGTCGCGCAGGGTGGTGGTTAGGTACTGATGATAAAAGCTGCCCGGGCGCCCCTATTGAGATATTTAACAGTCCGTGTCTCGCAGCTAGACGGATATCAACTGTGTTCAACTGCGCCAAGGCTGAAGTACAGTAACTCATATTAATTTAAAGTACAAGTACTTATGTGACATTTATAATGTGTAACAATAAATACCCCCCGACTTGAATCGACAAGCTGCGAGGTGCTTGCATTGCACTCCTTTTCAGTATACGCTTGCATCAATGTAATAATACGCTAATACATTGGTACAAATATGAAACACCATAGCGCGCAACAAAAGAAAGCACTCAAGGCTGCAGCTGAATCCCTGTACAAGGCATTTTTGACCCTGGACACACCGGGCGAGGTACGTCAGTTTCTGCTTGATCTGTGTACGCCCGCTGAACTTGAAGCGATCATTGACCGCTGGTGGACAGCATCCCTTTTGAGAGAGGGGCGTAGCTACCGGGATATCAGTGACATCAACGGCGTCAGTGTTACCACGATTGGCCGCGTGGCCAGGTTTTTGACCATGGGCGAGGGTGGCTACCGGCTGGCATTGCGGCGTGAGGAGGCAGCGAAGAAATGAACAGGATCAGGGTGGCCGTACAGAAGTCAGGCAGGCTCTCGGAACGCTCGCTGGAACTATTGCAAAGTTGCGGTCTGCGATTCGTGCGCAGCAAAGACAAGCTGTACTGGTACGGAAAGGATTTCCCGGTCGACCTGCTGTTGGTACGTGACGATGACATACCCCGCATGTTGCTTGACGGGGTTTGCGAGCTGGGCATCGTCGGCGAGAATATTGCCCGGGAGGAGGTGCTGGAACGCAACAGTGGTGAGGACCTGACACGATTACGCAAGCTTTCATTCGGTGATTGCCGACTGTCACTGGCGGTACCGGAGGATTCGCCGGTAAAATCGGCATCTGATCTGGATGGCTGCAGGATTGCCACCTCTTATCCAGCCCTGACCAGCGCGTTGCTGGCTAAACGCGACATCAGCGCAGAAATGGTCAGGTTTTCCGGATCAGTTGAGATCGCGCCGGGTCTCGGCATCGCTGATGCCATATCAGACCTCGTATCTACCGGCACAACATTGCGTGCCAACCACCTGGTCGAATTGGAAGTGCTTTTTGAAAGCACCGCAGCGCTTTATGGACAGCTTAACAATCTCACGGTTGAAAAACGGACGATGCTTGATCGTCTGCTGGCACGGCTCGATGGTGTACTGCTGGCGGTTGAGAGCAAATACGTGATGCTGAATGCTCCCCGTGACGCTGTTGCGGAGATTACCCGTTTGCTGCCAGGGGCAGAAAACCCGAGCCTGATGAATCTTGAGGGGGCGCCGGACCGTGTGGCATTGCACGCAGTGTGTCGTGAAACCGTGTTTTGGGAACATCTTGAAGCCCTCAAAGGTGCCGGTGCATCGGCCATCCTGGTGCTGCCGGTCGAGAAAATGCTGGCGTAAATCATGGTCATTCGTATCCCGGAACTGATTGACTGGTCTGCAGCAAGTGAGGCAAAGCGCGCAGCCGTATTGCAACGCCCGCCCATGCCCGCCGGTAATCTTTCCAACGGAAATTTTCAACGGGCAGTCGGTGAAATTATTTCCCGGGTGCGGGAAAATGGCGATGACGCTCTGCGTGAGTTGGGTGAACAATACGACGGTGTCAAACTTGAGCAGTTAGAAGTCAGTGTTGATGAATGGGCAGCGGCCGAATCTTTAGTCGATCCGGTTGTTGTTCGGGCCATGGACGAGGCCATTACGAGAGTTGATGTTTTCCACCTTGCGGGCAAGCCTGTTCCGATGAGTATGGAAACGACGCCCGGTTTGCGCTGCGAGGCACGCTATTTACCGATATCGCCCGTTGGCCTGTATGTTCCAGGCGGTTCCGCAGCATTGATTTCAACCGTGATCATGTTGGCGATTCCGGCACGCATTGCCGCTTGCGAGCAGGTCATTTTGTGTACACCACCGGATGAGCAAGGGCGAGTGCCGGCGGCAATCCTGGCTGCAGCCACGCGCTGTGGCGTCAAGCGGGTGTTCAAGGCAGGCGGTGCCCAGGCCATTGCTGCCATGGGGCTCGGCACCGAAAGCATACCTGCCTGTGCCAAGCTGTTCGGCCCGGGAAATGCCTGGGTTACAGAGGCCAAGCAACAAATTGCAGCATCACCTGGCGGTGCCGCACGCGACATGCCGGCGGGCCCATCCGAAGTGCTGGTTATTGCGGACAGGGAGGCAGATGCAACCGCAGTTTGTTGGGACCTGCTTTCCCAGGCTGAGCACGGACCGGATTCACAAGCCATGGTCATCAGTGACAGCCCCGAATTGCTGCATGATGTAGAACGTATGATTGCGGCGATGGCTGAAGAATTACCACGCGCGGCTATTCTGGCGGAATCTTTGCGATACCTCGGACGAATCCTGGTGAAAAGCATTGCTGAGGCTGTGAAAATCAGCAACCGCTATGCACCTGAACACTTGATACTCAATTGCAGTAACGCCGATCAAGCGGCTGATTGGGTTACCGCAGCCGGCTCGGTTTTTATCGGCCCCTGGACACCGGAATCCCTGGGAGATTATTGCGCAGGTACCAACCATGTCCTGCCTACCTACGGTTATGCCCGCGCTTATAGTGGATTATCGGTTAACGACTTTATGCGTCGCATGACTTTGCAGCGTGCCAGTCAACGCGGGCTGCGTGCGGCCGGACCCTGCGCTGTGACGCTGGCTAAGGCAGAGGGTCTCCACGCCCACCGCATGGCGGTGGAATACCGCCTTGATGACAGCATGGGAACGCCATGATGGATCCCGGAAAATGAATATCCGGAGCATTGCACGACCGGAAATTGTTGCCATGAAACCGTATGTCTCGGCACGCAACAGCGCAGCCTCCGATGGCATCTTGTTAAACGCCAATGAAGCACCGTACCCACTGGTGGATGACGCGCAATGGCAGCGTTTGTCCCTGAACCGCTACCCGTCGCCCCAACCGGCACCATTGAAGGCCCGTCTGGCAGGCCTGTACGCTGTTGCTGAATCCAGTCTGCTGCTTACACGTGGCAGTGATGAGGGTATTGATCTGCTCACACGGGTTTTTTGCAGACCGGGCCGGGATGCGATCGTCGAATGCTCGCCCTGTTTTGGTATGTATCGCATCGCCGCGACGATTCAGGGTGCGCAGGTGATCGATGTACCCAGGCTGGTCTCGCAAGGCTTGCAAATTGACTTCAACAGGTTGCAGCAGTGTATAAAAGAGCAAACGAATGTGCGGCTGGTTTTTTTGACCTCGCCAAACAATCCCACCGGTGATCTGATTGCGCGGGAAGAATTGGAGCGGGTGCTTAAAGCCTGTCATAACAAAGCGCTTGTAGTGCTCGATGAGGCTTATATCGAGTTCTGTTCAGCCAGGTCTGCCAGCGGCCTGGTGAGCCAGTACCCGCAACTGGTCGTGTTACGTACCTTATCCAAGGCCTGGGCAGCGGCCGGAGTGCGTTGTGGTACGGTGATTGCTGATCCGGTGGTCATCAATCTGTTACAACGGGTTATCGCCCCTTATCCGCTGGCGGCCACTGCCGTTGATGCCGCTCTGCAAGCCACCTCGGGGGATGCGATCAGCCGGCAACAGCGATTGGTGGAAATGGTCAGGGAAGGCAAACGGGAGCTGCTCGAATTCCTGACAGCGTGTGACTGGGTCAGGGGACTTTGGGCGGGTGAGGCCAATTTTGTCCTGTTACGGATTGCTGATGCAGGTGCATTGGTCAGTTGGTGCGCCGGGTATGGCATCCGAATTCGTGACTTCAGTTTCCAGCCAATGCTTGAGGGTTGTGTGCGTCTGACCATCGGTAGTACGGAAGAAATGGCCACGTTAAAAACGTGCTTGCAGGCTTACGGAGAGCGAACATGAGTCACTCGAAACGCCGCATCCTGTTCCTGGACCGTGACGGAACCCTGATTGTTGAACCGGATGATTTCCAGGTTGACAGCCTGGAAAAACTCGAGTTGGTCGAAGCTGTGATACCGGCCCTGTTAAAACTGAAGGCAGCCGGCTACGAATTCGTGATTGTCAGCAACCAGGATGGCCTGGGTAGCGACTCTTATCCGACCGAAGTTTTCCAGCAGCCACACGACAAGATGTTGTCGCTGTTTGCCTCACAGGGCATAGACTTTGTTGCGCAACACATCGACCCGCATTTTGAAAGTGACCATTCGCCAAACCGTAAACCGGGAATCGGCATGTTGCTGGAATACCTGAGATCGGGTGACCTGGACCTGGCGGACAGTTGGGTGATTGGCGACCGTGAAACCGACCTGCAACTGGCAAGGAATATGGGTATCGGCGGCATCCTTTGCGGGCCCACTGGGCGCGCATGGGAGGAGATCTCACACGAACTCTGTACACGCCCAAGACGCGCCACGGTGCAACGCGATACCAATGAAACCCAAATCAGGGTAGAGGTAGACCTGGACGCCGGCGGCGGCAATGAGATCAGCACCGGGATTGGTTTCTTCGACCATATGCTCGATCAAGTTGCGTCTCATGGTGGTTTCCGGTTGCTGCTCAATTGCAAGGGCGACCTTGAAATCGACGAACACCACAGCGTGGAAGACTGTGCACTGGCCCTGGGACAAGCCCTGGACAAGGCACTGGGTGATCGCCGCGGCATCGGTCGCTATGGTTTTGTGCTGCCGATGGATGAATCGCTGGCCGAGGTGGCGATCGACCTTTCCGGTCGCCCGGCATTTAAATTTACCGCTGAATTCCCGCGCGACACAGTCGGTGGCCTGTCGACGGAAATGGTGCGTCACTTTTTCGCATCACTGAGCCAGTCATTGCGCTGCGCTTTACACCTTAAGGTAAGTGGTGGGAACACCCACCACATGGTTGAAGGCCTGTTCAAAGGGACCGGCCGCGCATTGCGTCCGGCCCTGGCCAGGCAGGG
>BTRB01000036.1:0-15514 GCA_036986175.1 Gammaproteobacteria bacterium | reverse complement strand
CAGATCCTGAAAATGGTGCTGTATTTTCTCGCAGCCATCTTTGTCATTTCCATACTTCTGAATAAAACCCCCGTCTACCTGCTCAGTGGGATCGGTGCGATCACTGCCGTGCTGATGCTGGTGTTCCGGGATGCCATCCTGGGCTTTGTGGCAGGTATTCAGCTGGCCGCAAACAAAATGGTAGCGGTGGGTGACTGGATTGAAATACCAAAATACGGCGCTGATGGCGATGTGCTGGAAGTGAGCCTGACCACGGTCAAAGTACAGAACTGGGACAAAACGATTACCACCATCCCGACTTATTCGCTCATTAGCGAATCATTCAAGAACTGGCGCGGCATGGATGAGTCCGGTGGCCGGCGTATCAAACGTGAGTTGGCAATCGACATGAGCAGCATCCGCTTTTGTGACGAGGAGATGCTGGGGCGCTTTGAGAAGATTCAGTATATCGCCGAGTACATCGAGAAAAAGAAACACGAGCTGGAACAATTCAACCAGTCCGCAAACGTTGATAACGCCAGTCTCGCCAACGGCCGGCGCATGACCAACATCGGTACATTCCGGGCCTATGTTGTGGCATACCTGCGCAACCACCCGATGATCAATTTGGAGATGACTTTTCTGGTCCGGCAGCTGCAGCCGACCCCTTTCGGTCTGCCGCTTGAGATTTATGTTTTCAGCAAAGACAAAGTCTGGGCAAATTACGAAGCCATCCAGGCAGACATTTTTGACCATATCCTGGCCGTGCTGCCGGAATTTGACTTGCGCGTCTACCAAAACCCGACAGGTGCTGACTTCCGCATGCTGAACCCGCAAGGCTGACGGGCAGGTATGTCAGGAGCAAGAAAGCCCCGGCTTGATGCCGGGGCTTTTTGCGTATGTAGTGCCGCTTAACTACTTACCGTCACCATAATCGCTCAGCTTCGGACGGTATTTGAGCATGAAATTTCTTCCCGATTTGTAGGTCTGGCCAAATTCAACCAGGAATTTCCCAGCTTCTTCTTCACCCATGGCCTTGTTCATGGCATCAATGAACGAGGGTTCTTTTGGCGCCATATCAGCATAGCTCTTGCGCGGGCTGACCAGCGTAATCTGGTTGCCTTTACCGCCGGAGACAGACCTGACGAAAGCGTAGTAATTCGGCCAACTGGCTTCTTTTAGTATCCCGTCAATCTTTTTCAGGCCCTCTTTAAAAGCCCTTGCATTACCGGTCTTGATATACCAGTCGGTAATCAGGAAATATTGATAACCATCCATACTATCCGGCCAGATTCCCAGTTCATCATCAGTGCGGGTGAGCCTGGAATCCACATCTTCAATGTACGGTTGTACATCACTGGCAAATTTGGCAGCGGCTTCTTCATCCCAGTCGTTCGCGGCATCGAAATCCGCCCAGTTATGGTCGCCGGTACGCGCAATGTACTTACCCGTATCCGGGCCGGTAATGATGGAGAACCACTGGTAACGAAACGCACCTTTTTTATCAGCCATGTAGTGGTGATAGTCGGTAATGGCCTTTTCCAATGCCTTTGCCTGGCCGTCCTTGGCAGTGATTAGAACAACTTGGGCAAGGCCGTCGTTTTCTTGCTGGTCTTGCGCGACCGCCGATGACATACCGGTGATCAGTAACAGCGATGCGATCAGCATCAGAACTTTATTGATTTGCATTTAATCTCTCCACAGTTGATGTAACAAATGCCCACCAGCATTCATGCATTTGATAGGCGGTATTAATTATAAGGGAATCTCTGGATATTTCACCACATTCGGAAAAACACAACGTAACTCATGCAATATGCAGGTTAGCTGCAGGCAACAACCAATCGGAATTTGAGGGTAATAATGGAAGTTTCGCCGCTAATGCCGGGTGATTCGACTACCCCCACTGAAATTTCCCCATCACGCACCAGCGGTTCTTCACCCATTGCCGGGCAATCGAAGTAAGTATCGATATCGGTTTTTCCGACTTCGCTTGTAAACAGGTCGACTTCGGTGGCTTCCAACGTTAGTTTTACCTTCACTCTCTGGCCACACTCCCCCGCAGCTAATTCCAGCGGTGCAGGCGGACCGGGGGGTTCCTGCGTGGTGCCGGTCGGTAGTGAGTGCTTTGGAACTTCGATTGTGCCCGCAGCCTTCAGCCCCTGGTTGAATACCTTGGCCTCAACCCAATACTTCCAGTCATCGCCAATCGGGCCTTCATGGTTCTCCAGCAATATCGAGAAAGTAACTTTTGCCGCCATCTTCTCCTCCTTCTTGTTCGGCTGCGGCCAAACATAATTCAACAGTAGCATACAACGTCATGGCCGGTTAATGGCTACAACTGCTAAAATTTCGTTGTGAAAACCTATTACCTGGAAATGCGTTCACCTGCGAACTTGATTGCGAAACCCGGCGTCCCCGGTCTCGAGATCAATGAACGTGCAAACAAGGATTTTCAGCTCAATAAGCACCTGTATGAACGGGTGGGCAATCAATGGGCATGGAACGACAAACTGGTCTGGCCAGACTGGCTATGGAAGGAATATGCAGAGGCGGAAAACTTACGCACCTGGGTTGCAAGCTTCGAGGGCGCACTGGCAGGTTATTATGAGCTGCAAATACAGGCTGGGGGTCAGGTAGAAATTGCCTATTTCGGATTATTGCCGGAGTTCATCGGCCAGGGGCTGGGCGGTTACCTGCTGACCACGGCCATCAAATCGGCCTGGAGTATGGATGCCTCGCGGGTTTGGCTACACACCTGTTCACTCGACCACCCCGGTGCATTGGGAAATTACCAGGCGCGGGGGATGAAGATCTATAAAACGGAAATTTCCTGAAGCCATGCGGCCATCAATCCTGCGCGCCATACGTGCTGAATTTTTTCAGCACGGATGCCATTTCAGCATCATCAAGGAGTTCCGCCTCACCCATGCTCAGGACCTGGCAATAAACCGCCGCAAGGTGCTCGACCTCAATGGCCAGTGCCAGCGCGCTGGGCAGGTCTTTTTCAAGACAGGTCAAACCATGGTGAGCCATCAGGCAGGCTTTGCGATTTTGGAGTGCTGCTACGACGTTTTCTGAGAGCTCTGCAGTGCCAAATGTAGCATAGCCCGCACAACGGATATTCCTGCCGCCGGCAACGGCCACCATGTAGTGGAATGCCGGTATGTCCTTGCCAAGGCAGGCCAGGGCCGCACAATGTTGTGGATGAGCATGCAGGACTGCCTGCGCCTCAATCCGGTTTTGGTAAATAGCCGCATGGAAACGCCATTCGCTGGATGGCTTGCGCTCACCCTCACAAGCTCCGGCATAATCCATCCATACGATGTCATCCGCACCTATCGTGTCGTAGTCCATACCCGATGGAGTGATCAGCATGCCGCGCTCTGAGCGCACACTCAGGTTGCCGGATGTTCCCTGGTTGAGACCGCTCGTATTCATCGCCCGGGCGGTTTTTATCAATTGCCTGCGCAGCGCCTTTGTCATACGGCAGCCCCTTTGTGTTCCGGATAAAGGCTCAGCAAACCGGCTTCACTGGCGTCACAAACCCCGCGCTCGGTGAACAATCCGGTAACCAGTCTTGCCGGCGTGACATCAAAGGCAAAATTGCGCGCGCTGGCACCGTCGGGCGTGATCTGAACAGACCCGACTTCACCGGCGGCGTTTTTGCCACCTACATGGGTCACTTCCCTCGCGTCCCGTTGTTCGATCGGAATACCGTTTACACCATTGTTCATTTGCCAGTCGATGGTCGGTCCGGGCAGGGCCACGTAAAAAGGCACATCATTGTCATACGCCGCCAGTGCTTTCAGATAGGTGCCTATCTTGTTGCAGACATCACCGTTGCGGGCTGTGCGGTCGGTGCCGGTAATACACATGTCCACCTGACCATGTTGCATCAGGTGACCACCAGCGTTATCCACAATGACATCATGTGCAATTCCGTGGGATAACAACTCCCATGCGGTCAGCGCCGCACCCTGGTTGCGCGGGCGGGTTTCATCCACCCACACATGTACGGGTATGCCATCGTCCCAGGCCTGGTAGATGGCGGATAAGGCAGTGCCCCAGTCCACCGTGGCAAGCCAACCCGCATTGCAATGGGTAAGGATATGAAAATCTTCAGAACCAGCAGGCTTTTTCTGCCAAAGCTCACGGATCACAGCGAGCGCATGTCGGCCGATGTCGTAATTGATAGCGACATCCTCATCACAGATTTCTGCAGCCAGAGCATAAGCCTTCTCCGTTCTTTCACTGACCGGTGATTCCGACAATGTGTGGCGCATCCTGGCCAGTGCCCAACGCAGGTTGACTGCAGTGGGTCGGGTGGCAAGCAAGGTCTCGCTGGCACGTTTGAGATTACCGTCACTTGCATCTTCCCGCATCGCCAGTGCCAGGCCGTAGGCAGCGGTTGCACCGATCAGAGGTGCGCCCCGAACCCGCATTACGCTGATAGCCTCAGCGGCTTCATGCATACTCTTCAAGGTCTTGATGATGAACTCATGCGGCAGGCGGGTCTGGTCGATGATGTCTGCCGACCAGCCGTTGTCATGCAGCCAGATTGAGCGGTAGGGCATGCCATTAACCTTCATTAGGAAAGGGTAACATTTTGTGCTGTTTTAATCCGATATTGACCGGGTACAAACCACTGTAATTCTTTATACTTGCATACCCTATGCAAACAGAGATTATTCAATCATGCGTGTTTTTGCCCTGTTGTTAAGCGTTTTTTTCGTCACAGCCTGTAGCCAGGATGAGGGTGCAGGTAATGCTGCGGATGCGGATGCGGAAAAGACGGCCCTTGATCTGAGCCACGACTATTTTTCCTTTGCCAATACCGATCAGTTTGTCACTGAAAATCTGCAACTGGATCTGACGGTTGACTTTAACCTCAAAGAATTACGCGGCTTGGCTATCCTGAAAATGCGCAGGCTGGACCCGGCAGCAGCCAAAATCATTCTCGATACACGTGACCTGCACATAGCCAGTGTACGGGTTGGCGGTGGCGATGATGAGGGTACCGAGGCCAGCTATGAATATACGCAAACAGATCCGGTGCTCGGCCAGGCACTTCAAATCACGCTGCCTGACGGACTGGAGCAACAACAAAACCTGGTGGTCAGGATTCGTTATCGAACTGACCCCGGCGCATCAGCGCTGCAGTGGCTGACGCCGGCACTAACGGCAGGTGGTAAGTATCCATTCATGTTCAGCCAGTCCCAATCCATCCACGCCCGCAGCTGGATACCGTTGCAGGATTCCCCGTCGGTACGGATCACTTATCAGGCAACCATCCGTACGCCACCGGAACTGCTGGCAGTCATGAGTGCTGATAATGACCCGCTGACTCCGCGTAGCGGCGAATACACTTTCACCATGCCGCAACCCATCCCTTCCTACTTACTCGCTATTGCGGTGGGGAATCTCTATTTTGCATCTATCGGTGAACAAACGGGAATCTACGCAGAGCCCGAAACCCTGGATGCAGCTACCTTTGAGTTTGCCAGTACCCAGCAAATGCTGGATACAGCAGCGTCCATTTACGGACCCTACCAATGGGGCCGTTATGACCTGCTGATCCTGCCGCCCAGCTTTCCGTTCGGTGGTATGGAAAACCCGCGTTTGTCGTTCATTACGCCCAGCGTGCTAGCCGGAGACCAAAGCCTGGTATCCCTGATCGCGCATGAACTGGCGCATTCGTGGTCGGGAAACCTGGTGAGCAACAAGACCTGGCGTGATATCTGGTTGAACGAGGGCGTCACGAGTTACCTGGATGCACGCCTGATGGAAGTGCTGTTCGGCAAGGACCGGGCAGATGAAGAGCGTGTACTGTCCTACCGTGAACTGATGGAGGGCCTTGAGAAAGTCAGCCCGGCGATGCAAGCCCTGGCACCGGTTGAACGACTGGACGATCCGGATGAATCGCAGGGCAGTCTGTACTACCAGAAAGGGCAATTGTTCCTGCAACACCTGGAAAACCTGTTTGGGCGCGAGACTTTCGACCCTTTCCTGGCAGCCTATTTCAAGAATTTTGAATTCCAGTCCATTTCCACTGAGCAGTTTCTTGACTACCTGGATCAGAACCTGCTGCGAAAATATCCCGGTAAGTTCAACCGCGCACAGGCGGAAGAGTGGTTATATCAACCGGGCTTACCGGCAGATGCTCCCATACCCCATTCCGCAACCCTTGAGGCCGCCGCAGAAATAGCGGCCAGCTGGTCGGCTGGTGAGACCCCGGTAGAAGCTATCCCGCTGTCCGAATGGAGCCCTCAGGCAGCAGTACATTTTATCAACAGTCTGCCTGTCGAGCTTACGGATGCACAGTTGAACGAGCTTGACGCAAACTTCGACTTCAGCCAGTCACGCAACGCTGAAATCGCTCGTGCATGGTTTATACAGGTTGCTAAACGCCGCTACCTGCCTGCGTATGGAGCAATGCGGGAACACCTGAACCGCTATGGGCGCACGCGCCTGATCAAACCTGTCTATCTTGCATTAGCGAAAAATGGTCAAGACGCGGCCCTGGCTGATGAAATATTTTCGGCTGCGCGCAGTAAATATCACCCGATAACGATTGCTGCGATTGAATTCGGCCTCAGTACGATGCAACAAGATAACTGACGATGAGCTTCGTTTCTCACCTGCGTTGCACCGCTTGTGGCGCACAATATCCCGCTGATGCGGTCATGAACCTGTGCCCGGTGGACAATCGCCCGGTAGAAATCATCATGGACCTGGAGAGCTTAGCGGCAGAACAGCCTGATCTCGCCTGGTACCAAGCTGAGCGCAATGATATGTGGCGTTTCGGCGGCCTGTTGCCTCTGGATATCAATAACCCCGAAGATGCACTGCATATTTTTAATCTCGGCGAGGGCAATACACCGCTACTGCCCTATGACGATCATCCGTTGGCCGTGCAAGCGGGCTTTTCGCTGTCTGTCAAAGACGAGGGTAAAGCACATCCGGGCTACGGCGCTAACCCCACCCAAAGTTTCAAAGACCGCGGCATGGCCATGACCATATCCATGGCGCACAAGGCGGGCATCACAAAGCTGGCAGTCCCCACCCAGGGCAATGCCGGTGACTCCCTGTGTGAATATGTACTGGCTTCCGGCATGGAAGCAGTCGTTGCCATGCCCGACAACACACCCGCACCGATACTCGACCGGGTTGCAGAACTGGCCGGGGAATCAGACCGGTTTCACATCGAGCTGGTTACCGGCACTATCGTGCAAGCCGGTGCCCTGTTGAAGGAAAAATGGCTGGAGAAGGGGTTTTTCAGTGTCGCCACTTTCCAGGAACCCGGTTGGCGCATTGACGGCAAAAAAACCATGGGGCTGGAAATTGCTGAGCCCACGAAATCCGGAGATCCCTGGAGTTTACCGGATGTAATTATCTACCCCACCGGTGGTGGTACCGGTGTGCTGGGCATGTGGAAAGCCTGGAATGAACTGCAGGCACTGGGGCTGATTGATCACTCCCGGCCTAAGGTAATCTGTGTGCAGGCCGAAGCCACCCAGCCTGTGGTTACCGCTTTCAAGAGCGGTGCGCACGACACCACGGCTGCAAAACCGGGCGAAACACTGGCCTATGGCGTCAATGTGCCGGGGGGCGTTGGCCACTTCAAAGTGCTGGAGATAATTCGCGAGTCCGGTGGTGCAGCCGTGGCGGTTGCCGAACAGGACATTCATGCAACTCTAAGCCAGGTCTGGAAGGACAAGGGCTGGTCGATATGTCCAGAAGGTGCGGCCTGCCTGGCTGCGTTGCCACAATTACTTGCCAGCGGGATGATCAATCCCGGTAGCAAAGTCGTTGTATTCAATACCGGCTCACTGGAAAAATACCTGCCTGATCTTGAGCATTTGCTCTGACAAAGCACGCGGATGTCATCGTTAACAGGCGCTAATATACCTTCCTCTGCCAGCGTGCTGATGCAGTTGTTGCGCTACGCGCGCCGGCACCGTCGACAAATCCGACTGGCTTCTTTGAGTTCTGTGTTGAACAAGCTGTTCGACATCATGCCGGAAATTCTGATCGGCATGGCCATCGACGTAATCGTGCGCCAGGAACAGTCCTTCCTGGCTGATTTCGGCATTGCCGATCCTTTTAATCAGATATTGTTCCTGGGCGTGCTAACCATTGCGGTCTGGGCGCTCGAATCGTTGTTCCAGTTCTTTTTGCAGATTTTGTGGCGCAATCTTTCCCAGAACCTGCAGCATGATTTGCGGCTGGACGCCTACGGCCATATGCAGGACCTGGATATGGCCTGGTTTGAGGATGCTTCGACCGGCAAACTGGTGGCTATCCTGAATGATGACGTCAACCAACTGGAACGGTTTCTCGATGGCGGAGCGAATGCGCTGATACAAGTTGCCACCTCCATCATCGGTGTGGGTGCGGTATTTTTCTATATCTCCCCGCAAATTGCATTGCTGGCGTTCACGCCGATTCCGGTCATCATACTCGGTGCATTCTGGTTTCAACGCCGCGCCCAACCGCTCTACGCCACGGTCAGGGAGAAAGTCGGTTTACTGAGCACCCGCCTGGCCAACAATATTGCAGGCATAGCGACCATCAAGAGTTTTACCCGCGAGAAGTATGAACTGGAACAACTGACGCGCGAAAGCGCAGATTATGTTGCTGCCAACCGCGGTGCCATCCGCATCAGCTCCGCTTTTATTCCTGTCATCCGCATGGCCATCCTGGCAGGTTTTGTAGCAACCCTCGTCTACGGCGGCAAACTGACACTGGACGGACAACTCAATGCCGGCGCCTACAGTGTGCTGGTGTTCCTGACGCAACGGTTGTTGTGGCCCCTGACCAGCCTGGCAGAAACGGTCGACCTGTTTGAGCGGGCCATGGCCTCTACCCGCCGCATTCTGAACCTGATCGAAGTGCCGGTACACACACGCAGCGGTTCAATAGCGCTACCCATAGACCAGGTTCGCGGTGATCTCGCCTTTGCAGACGTCAATTTTGCCTATTCCAACGGTGCCAGGGTGCTACACGGCATCAACCTGCATATCGCGCCCGGTGAAACCATTGCCGTGGTCGGGCAAACCGGCTCCGGTAAAAGTACCATCATGAAACTGCTGTTGCGTTTTTACACCCCGACCGGTGGCAGTATCAAGCTGGATGGTATCGACCTCAAGGAGCTACAAATACCCGACCTCCGGGCTGCGTTCGGACTGGTCAGCCAGGATGTGTTCCTGTTCCATGGCAGTGTTGCGGAGAACATTGCCTACGGCCGTGCGCATGCCCGCATGGCTGAGATTGAAGCCGCGGCACAGGCAGCCGAGGCGCATGATTTTATCCTGCGGCTACCGCAAGGCTATGACACCATCGTCGGTGAGCGCGGGCAGAAACTGTCAGGTGGCCAGAGACAACGTGTATCTATCGCTCGTGCTGTGCTGAAAGACCCGCCGGTACTGATACTGGATGAGGCGACTTCGGCAGTAGACAATGAAACCGAAGCCGCCATCCAGCGTTCCATGCAGGTCATCACGCAAGGCAGAACGACGCTGGTGGTTGCCCACCGGCTGTCAACCATCGTCAATGCCGACCGGATTTATGTGCTCGACGAGGGGCGCATAGCCGAGCAGGGCAGCCATGCAGAACTACTGGCCGGCAACGGAATTTATGCCGCGCTGTGGCGGGTACAGGCAGGTATGAGTGACACAGCCTGATCGCACCCAATTAGTCATGCCAAATCAGTCGTGCTGGTGACCACCCGGCCCGTGCACGTGGCTGTGCCTGGTTTCTTCCCCGCTGGCTTCACGAATTTCGGTGATTTCCACATCAAATGTCAGGGTCTCACCCGCCAGCGGGTGGTTGGCGTCCACATCCACGTTGAAGCGCCCCATCTTGACCACCGTCACCTGCACCGGGCCTTTATTGGTCTGCAGGTTCAAAACCTGTCCGACTGCTATTTTCCCAAGACCTTTTAGCCGTTTAAGAGGAACCCGCTGAATGTTACCTTCAACCCGCACGCCATAGGCTTCTTCTGGCTCGACAGTTACGCTGAATTTGTCCCCGCTCGTATGCCCCTCCATGGCCTTTTCAAGCCCACTGATAATATTGTTGGCGCCATGCAGGTAACTCATTGGGTCGCGGTCATTTGAGGACTCCAGCTTCTCACCGTCACCATTTTTTAAGGTGTAATGAAAAGTCACAACTCTGCCTTTCTCAGCAATCATACGTATCCCGGAATCACGTGCAACAGGGTGCAATATTATCACCTGACGCAGTTGCAGACTTGGTGCATTTCCCCGGTAGCTGCGCTATGGTTTCTTCACAGGAAGCTATTTCGGGTAGTAAGCAACATGGCTAAAATCGGATTGTTATTTTCACTGACGCTTTTCATGACACCTGCCGGGGCACAGTTGGATGCAGATGCCCTGCTGGATGAAGGTGTCGGGGAAATCGAACCCATTGTAAGCCCGGTGGTAGATGACCCCGTCGAAGTAATTATCAATGAATGGCCGGTACCCTGGAAGGACAGCCGGCCACGCGATCCGGATATAGCTCCCAATGGCGTCATCTGGCTGGTCGGGCAGGGTGGTGATTACGCGGCACGTTTTGATCCGGACAGCGAAGAATTCAGACGCAAGGAGCTGCCGCCCGGCACCGGTCCGCACAACCTGATCATCGATCGCGACGGTACTTTGTGGATTGCGGGCAACCGCCAGGCTTTCATCGGCCGCATGAACTATACCACGGGTGAGCTGACCCGCTTTCCGATGCCGATTGAGACCGCGCGGGATCCGCATACGCTGGCGTTTTCGGGCAGGGACGAGATCTGGTTCACAATGCAATGGAGCAACTACGTCGGACGCCTGAACAAACACAGTGGTGAAATTGAACTAGTGCCAATGCAGACCGAGAAAGCACGGCCGTACGGCATCAAAATAGATTCACAAGGCCATCCGTGGATTGCACTGCTTGGCACCAACGGCTTGGCTACCGTTGATCCGAAAACATTGAAATTAGAAGTCGTCAATCTGCCTCGTGCAGGGGCAAGACTACGGCGACTCGCCATCACCCGTGACGACAGGGTTTGGTACACAGATTACGCGGGTGGCTATATCGGTAGTTATGACGCTCAAACCGGTGAGATACGCGAATGGAAAACACCCAGTGAACAATCCGGTCCTTACGCCATGGCAGCCGACGCAGATGGCCGCATATGGTTCGTTGAAACCTTGCCGCAACCCAACCTGCTGGTTGGTTTTGATCCGGTCACCGAAACGATGTTCAGCATCACCGCCATCCCCAGCGGTGGCGGCTCGGTCAGGAACATGGTTTTCGACCCGGATCGTAACAGCCTGTGGTTCGGAACCGATACCAATAACCTGGCCCAGGCAATCTTGCCCTGATTGACCAGCGTCTCTTCCGAATTACGGCATAACGCACTTCGACCAGCTCCGTTGGTCGCGATGATCAGTGTTGTCAGGTTACCAGGAAGCCCTGCCAGTAAGGGTCGTCCTGCGGGTCCACGCTGATGGTGTTTTCGCCGTAAATCCTCGCCCAACCCTCAATAGATGGAATGATCGCGGCATAATCGCCCACCCGGGTTGCCGCTTCAATCCACCCGGTAAACTGGCTGCCGATGTAGCTCTCATGCACAAACCGCTCGCCCGTGGCCAGCTTGCCCCGCGCTGACATCTGCGCCATGCGCGCGGATGTACCGGTACCGCAGGGTGAGCGGTCGATGGCCTGGTCACCATAAAATACCGCATTGCGCGCATCAGAGTCCGGCTTTTTCGGTTTACCGGTCCACTCGATATGCGTCAATGAGCAAATGCGTGGATCCTCTGGATGGACAAAGCTGTATTGCCTGTTGAGCCGCTCCCGCAACCGCGGGCTGATGCGCAGGATATCATTGGCGGACAGGTCCTCCAGGTCACGGTAATGGGCCTGAGGTTCCACGATGGCATAATAAGCACCGCCATACGCCACATCCACCTTGAGTTCCCCGCCCAGTTCCGGACATTCCACGCTCAAATCCTGTGCATGCAGATAGGCCGGCACGTTGGTCAGTGTGACCGACTTCACCCGGCCGTCCTGCTCGGTAAAGCTGGCGACGACTTTACCGGCGGGGGTTTCCAGGTGCAGTTCACCTTTAACGCGTGGCTTCACCAGGCCCTTTTCAATCGCAATGGTCACTGTACCGATGGCGCCGTGACCACACATGGCGAGACAGCCGGAAGTCTCGATGTACAGGACTCCGATATCACAATCGGGCCTGTTCGTGGGATAAAGCATGCTGCCGGACATCATCGAGTGGCCGCGTGGCTCGTACATCAAAGACGTGCGAATCCAGTCATATTCCCGCAGAAAATGTTCGCGCTTATCCAGCATGGTCTCACCTTCGAGCACCGGTGCGCCGCTTACGACTACGCGAACCGGGTTACCGCAGGTGTGTGCGTCAATACAATGGAAAGTGGTTGCTACCGGCACCTTCATCTACCGGGCCTGTATTTGCCGGCAAACCGGTCAAAGCGGAACGGTGTGAGGTCTGTGGCGGGTTCATTGCCCACCACCAGGTCTGCAATGTGGCGGCCGGTTGTCGGTCCCTGGGTCAGGCCATAGTGGCCGTGGCCGAATGCATAAAATACATTGCGGTGCCCGGGTGAAGCCGAAATAACCGGGGTTGAATCTGCCATCATGGGGCGTTGTCCCATCCATTCGGTCACGTTTTCGGTTTTGAGTCCATCCAGATAGTGGCTTGCGTGTTTGAGCAGGGCTTTCGCGCACCGGTAGTCGGGTTCCGCATCGAGCGCTGCGAACTCTGCCGTTCCGGCGATACGCAAACCATCTGCAAGTGGCGTCATGACGAACATACGGCTCACTGACATCACCGGATAATCCAACTCAACACCCGGATCGGCAAGCATGCTGTGATAACCGCGTTTTGCGATCATCGGAACCTCGTAGTCCAATTGCCCGGCAATGATATTCGACCAGGCACCGGCTGCGACAACCAGTTTGTCTGCCTCAATTCTGTGGCCGGATTCGGTTTGCAGACTGACACCCCTCACATCGGAAACAACGCTGCTGACCCGATCCTGGATCCAGGCGGCACCATTGGCAAGACAGTGGTCTGCAATGCGTGCCGTGACTTTCTCCGGATCCAGTAACTGGTGCCAGTCGGGCAGCATAACCGCCACGCCTTTGTCCAGCTTCAGGCACGGCACCAGGGCCTTCGTTTCATCCGCGCTGAGCCTGTGTGATTCAAACCCCAGGCGGGCGCGCAATTCTCTCTGCCACTGATCGCCAAGGTATTCTTTTTCTGTGTCATAGACATGAATGGCGCCCCTGGAGCGGTACAGATGTAACGAATCCGTGGCATTAAGAATCTCGTCATAATCCTTGAACACCGTGTGCATCAATTGTGCTTGCGCCGTTGCGATGGACTCTACTTTCTGCATGGAACTGACGCGCCAGAACCTCCAGAACCAGGGTAGCAACCCCGGAATGGCCAGCGGCCGGATGCGCATCGGACCAATCGGGTCCAGCATCCAGCCTGGTACCTTCCAGATCATGCCGGGATAGGAAAATGGAATGACGGATGACGCTGAAATGCAGGCTGCATTGCCGGAACTGCAGGATTGCCCCGGCGGTACGTGGTCAATAAGGGTGACATTCAGCCCTTTGCGTTGCAGGTGCCAGGCGCAGCTTGCACCAATAATGCCTGCGCCGATCACCACGCAATGTTGTCTGGAATCGCTCATCTGAACTCAATTACATCACGGAAAAACTCCGCATGTGTAGTTTAAACCAGACAACTGGCCACGAACTAATTCAGTTACTGCGTATCTTAATGGACCCGTTCAGGGTATCAACATGTCAGTTACATGGAAAAGGGCTATTATCCCTCTTATACTCCAAAAGCGTTCTGAACAGCCAGTTCTGCGTGCTCAATTTCGTCTTTCTTCATCCAGTCGAAATGGCTTTGGCGTTTTTTGTCGGAAAGAGTGCCTCCATTTTGTTCCACGACGCGAATAAACAACTCCAGACTATGCGCAGGCCAATCAAATTCTTCATTGAGCATTTTATAAGCGGTATCGAATCCCAGCAGATAGTTGATTTCCTTCTGCAGGTCTTCTTCCACAGTACGTTCCAGAGCACGATAAAGAAATTCTGTTTGTCGGGTAAAATTCGGGAAACGAAAATAAACAGCATCATTACCTTGAGCCGGGATATCCGGCGTATCCGGATGATAATCAGTTAGTTGATTAATCGCGTGTGAATAATGCTCCAGCGTCTCTACATAGTCATCCAGATTAGCCAGAATAACCGCAGAAACGGGTAATACAATGCCCCTGGGTGTAAATCCTGCTTTCGCCAACACATCATGAATCAGATATCGATGAATACGGCCATTACCATCCATGAATGGATGAATATAGACAAAACCAAAGGCCATCGCTGTTGCCGCAACTACTGGTTCCAAATCACTGGCGAAGTCTTGTGCTATTGCCAACAAACCCGCCATAAGATTCGCCAGGTGTTCGGGTCTTGGTGGCACAAATTCTACTTTCTTGCGATATCCGAGATCTTTACCTATCCAGTTTTGCTGACTGCGCCAGGTATATTCATGAAAACGGGGGTCAAGCACCGCGTTTTGTAGCTCTACCAGCCTTGCTTCCGAGAGGGCTTCCCGGGTGTCAGCCTGTTTTAGCAAATCCGCGAATCGTTGTTGTCGTTGGGATGATGGTTTTTCTCTTTCTACTTCAAATGAAGATTGGGTTTCTTTCAGGTACAGGTATGCAGCTGTGCGCCGCAACAGACCCGGTTCATAATTTGCCAGAACTTCCTGCGTGCGGCCTTTTAAATCCTTTGCGAGCATTTCTTGCAGGTATTCCGACTTGTCTGCCATGGGGCAAAACATATTCGATCCTGGCAGATTGTTTAGTACACGGAAACGCCGGAGTCGTTCACCGGCATTGCTGGCAAACTGCTGACCAGCATCAACAACTGGAACATAGCTGGCTCGTGAGGGTACAGGGTCGTCAATGGGTAATGAATTTTCCGTTATCCACTCATAAAGAAAGCAGGCTCTGCGCGCATAGCGTGATTCCGGGCTTGCTGTAATCCATTCGCACAATTCTGCTTCACCTGCCTGATCAAACAAAAGCGCCATAACATGGAGATTAAGCCCTTCGTAACGTAGTGCGAATTGCAGGTGCCCAACGAGGGTGTCTTTTGGCTGATAGGCGGGTTCAAATAGCTCCTGGCATTGTCCGGCTCTGATTCGTTTTTGCCTACCGTGTATGGCGCTATCAATAAGCGCATACTTGCTCAATGGCAGAGCATTTAACTTGTAGTGTTCTATTAAGAAGCCATAACCTAACTTGCGAGACATAGGTATACAAACCACCAATTTTTAACCGCGTATCGAGAAATATAGCCGGAGTGTAACATATATATATAATATTGACCGCTAATTCAAGTTGACGGTCTTTGTACTCTGATTAAGTGGGTTTCCGGTCACTTATTGTAGCAATCGGCCAAATTTCTCCGTTGACGACCA
>BTRB01000035.1:0-15765 GCA_036986175.1 Gammaproteobacteria bacterium | reverse complement strand
TAACAGTTTACTATACAGAGTAGTGGATGATATCACACTAGGCAGAATTGATTCATAAGTGTAATATCCACAACATGCATTATCCCAACCTGAAACCGACCAGCCCTTTGCAAATCGCTGAACCTGACCGTGGCTCACGATGGCAACAATACATCCAATTGCTGTCTTTACGCAAAATACCGGAAAAAGCACATCGGTATTATGTGAAACATGTTGAGGACCTGATCAGGGAAACCGGACAAACACCCCTGCTTAATTTACGTCGTAAAGTTGTTGAGGCATTTTTACAGCGGCGTGCTGATAATCCACGTTTGGAAGATTGGCAAGTTCGCCAATGCGTGGATGCGATTCAGCTTTTGTTGGGGAGTTTGGCAAACGCTCCGGTCAGTGATGAAATTGACTGGGACGCCTGGCGATTTGGGTCACAGCGATTGCATGCAGATCACGCTACCCTGGCGCGTGATCAGGCCATTGTGCAGACTGTCACCCGGGCTGCCACAAAATCCGGGGTGCTGGCTCAGCGACAGGCCCTTGAACAACTGGTTATAAAGATCAGGGCACGGCACTACTCGATACGGACCGAAAAGACCTACCTCAACTGGGCCATTCGATTTTTTAAGTTCTGTAAATCCGATCAGGAAAACACGATGGGGGCAGGTCAGGTACAGCTTTTCCTGCAATACCTGGCGGTCGAGCGCAAAGTCTCAGCAAGCACGCAAAATCAGGCCCTCAACGCCCTGGTATTCTTGTTCGAAAATGTGCTGCAAACGCCGTTAGAAAACCTTGAGTTTCCCCGGGCAAGACGCCCCAAACGCCTGCCGGTAGTCCTGACCCGCAACGAAGTTGGTGATTTGTTGGGCGCTATGGGTGGGCTTTATGGCTTAATGGCTGGGCTAATGTACGGCACTGGTATGCGTTTGATGGAATGTGTTCGCCTGCGGGTGATGGACGTTGATTTTGGCAATGGGCATATTATGGTTCGCGATGGCAAAGGCCAAAAAGACCGGGTGGTGCCATTACCCAATCGATACCTGGAAGCGTTGCAGGTACATATTGCACAACGCCGAGAATTGCATCGGCAGGATTTAGCGGCGGGGCAGGGCGGAAGCTACATACCGCCGGCCCTCGCGCGTAAATTTCCTCAGGCTGCCGAAGAATGGGTTTGGCAGTACGTGTTTGCTTCTTCGCGGCTTGCTAAAGATCCACGTGGCGAGATGCTGCGTCGGCACCATATTCACGAGACATCATTACAAAAAGCCATTGGCAGGGGGGCCAGGCACGCTAAGATCAGCAAACAAGTCAATAGTCATGCGCTCAGGCACTCTTTTGCGACCCATTTGCTCGAGTCTGGTTACGATATTCGTACTGTGCAGGAATTACTCGGGCATGCCGATGTATCCACAACCATGATTTACACCCACGTACTAAATCGTCCCGGTGTCACGGTAGTGAGTCCAGTTGATCAACTGTGACCCGAGCGTAGCTATCAATCTCAGCTCGACGCTACTGACGCTGGTGGTTGTACCGGCCGTGTATTCGCCGGTTGAGGGGGCGTTGGAACACCGGGCATAGAAAAGAGGCACCGGGATGACAGTGCCTCTTTTTGAGTTACAACAAAGGTACGATTAACAAAGCGACGATGTTGATAATCTTGATCAACGGGTTGATGGCAGGGCCGGCCGTATCCTTATACGGGTCGCCAACCGTGTCACCGGTAACCGCAGCAGTGTGAGCCCGCGTGCCTTTGCCGCCGAAATTGCCGTCTTCGATGTACTTCTTGGCGTTGTCCCATGCGCCACCACCGGTGGTCATGGAAATGGCCACAAACAAACCGGTGACGATGGTACCTACCAACAAACCACCGAGAGCCTCCGGACCAAGCAGCAATCCGACAATGATCGGTACCAGCAAGGGCAGCAGGGAAGGAACAATCATTTCCTTGATGGCAGCCTTGGTGAGCAGATCAACAGCGCGGGAATAATCCGGCTTGCCGGTGCCTTCCATAATTCCCGGAATTTCACGGAATTGGCGTCGCACTTCTTCAACCACTGATGCAGCGGCACGGCCAACCGCCTCCATGGCCATAGAAGCGAACAGGTATGGCACCAGGCCGCCGATGAACAGGCCAATGATAACCAGGTGGTTTGACAGATCAAAGGTAATATCAACATGACCGGCTTTGGCGAGGCTGTTGGTGTAATCCGCGAACAATACCAACGCCGCCAGGCCTGCAGAACCAATGGCATATCCCTTGGTAACGGCCTTGGTCGTATTGCCGACCGCGTCCAGTGCATCGGTGGTTTTACGTACATCCTCCGGCAGGTCCGCCATTTCTGCGATACCGCCGGCGTTATCAGTAATCGGCCCGAATGCATCCAGCGCGACGATCATGCCGGTCATGGACAACATGGCCGTAGCCGCAATGGCAATACCGTACAGGCCGGCAAAATAATTGGCGCCCCAGATTGAAGCAACCACTGCAAGTACCGGCAAAGCAGTAGCTTTCATCGAAAGACCCAGACCGGCAATAATATTCGTCGCATCACCCGTGGTGGAAGCAGCGGCAATCTTCCTGACCGGGCTGAATTGTGTGCTGGTGTAATACTCGGTAATGAAGACCATGGCCGCAGTCAGCACCAATCCGATCAGCGCAGAGTAGTACAGGGGCAAACCCTGTGCACCCATCATCTGCACTGAAGGATAGTAAAACGCCGCAGCAGCCAGAACACCGGACACGATAACTCCTTTATAAAGTGCGCCCATAATAGAACCGCTCTTGCTTGTCCTGACAAAAAACGTACCGATTACTGAAGCAAAGATTGACAGTGCGCCCAGCACGACCGGATACAAGACGGCGTTCGGGCCAAGTGACTCAACCATCAGGCTGCCCAGCAGCATGGTAGCTACCAGCGTAACCGCGTAGGTTTCGAACAGGTCAGCCGCCATACCGGCGCAGTCACCGACATTATCACCGACGTTGTCGGCAATCACACCCGGGTTACGCGGGTCGTCTTCCGGAATGCCGGCCTCGACCTTACCCACAAGATCTGCGCCCACATCTGCACCCTTGGTGAAGATACCACCGCCCAAACGGGCAAATATGGAAATCAGGGAACCACCAAAGGCCAGTCCGATCAGGGAATGAATAGCATCTTCGCCGCTAAACCCCTGCTGTAACAGGATGGCATAGTATCCGGCGGTCCCCAGAAGGCCAAGGCCAACTACCAGCAGGCCGGTAATAGCGCCGCCACGGAAAGCAATTTTCAGTGCCGGTGCAACGCCTGTACGTGCTGCTTCGGCGGTGCGTACATTGGCTCGCACCGAAACATACATGCCGATATATCCGGCCATTGCAGAAAATATGGCGCCAATCGCAAAGCCAATTGCCGCAGCCCAGCTGATAAAGAACCCAACCACCAGGAACAGAACAACACCCACTAGTCCAATGGTTGAATACTGGCGATTCATATAGGCGTTCGCGCCCTCGGTAATCGCGTTGGAAATTTCCTGCATTTTTTCATTACCCGCAGGTTGCCTGAGAATCCAGCGGGCCATAAAAATCCCGTAAATAACAGCTACCAGCGACGCGATCACCGCCAGCCATAGTGCCCATCCACTATCCATTTGTATCTCCCAAAAAATTCTTCGCCCGGATTCTTCGCCCGGATTCGGCCCGATAGAATCGCGCTATGGTAGCACACACGTCTCAATTGCCCCCAATCTTTTCCACCTTCAATAAGCAATTCACCGATATGGTCAAGGTGTGCGGTATACACCACGTATTCATTAGCAAGTAGCGGTTCTGGTCTATTCAAATCTCAAACGGTGAAAGCTTTTTTGGCACCAGCTGGTTTTTCAGGTGTACATATTTTGGTAAGCCACCACGGTCATACGGCGGGTAATCTTCACCCCGTATCAATGGCGCGAGATAACGGCGTGCCGCCGCCGTGATACCAAATCCGTCTTTGGAGATAAAGCGCCTTGGCATCTTTTTCTCGCGGTTGGCGACTTTGGCCAGGTCCGCTTCACCAACTTTCCAGCGATAGGGTTTGTCCGATGTCCTGACCACCACCGGCATAACACCGGATTTGCCCTGCAACGCGAGTTGAACCGCCGCTTTACCCATCGCATAAGCCTGGTCCACATCGGTCCTGGACGCCACGTGGCGGGCAGAGCGTTGCAGATAGTCAGATACTGCCCAGTGGTGCTTGTACCCCAATACATCGGTAATCATGCCGGCAACCACCGGTGCCACTCCGCCCAGCTGGGCATGTCCGAACGCATCTCGCTGGCCTGAATCAGCAAGGAACCTGCCCCGCTGGTTTCTGACCCCCTCGGATACCACAATGGAACAGTACCCATGGGTTTTGACAGCCTGGTCTACTTTCTCCAGCATGGCCACTTCATCCAGTGGCAGCTCCGGAAACAATATGATATGCGGCGGGTCGCCCCTCCGGCGCTGTGCAAGGCCCCCGGCTGCAGCTATCCAGCCGGTATGGCGCCCCATCACTTCAAGCACAAATACTTTGGTTGAGCTCGATGCCATCGACGCAACATCATGGCTGGCCTCCATGATCGAAACAGCAACATACTTGGCAACCGAACCAAAGCCGGGAGACACATCCGTGATCGGCAAATCGTTATCGATGGTTTTCGGCACACCGATGCACTGCACCGGGAAACCCAGCGTGTCACCAATTTGTGAAACTTTATAAGCCGTATCCGCTGAATCACCACCGCCGTTATAGAAGAAGTAGCCGATGTTGTGCGCCTTGAAGACCTCGATCAGTCTTTCATACTGTGCCCGGCTTTCATCGATGCCCTTGAGTTTAAAGCGGCAGGAGCCGAAAGCTCCGCCTGGCGTGTGGCGTAATGCCGCAATATCGGCTTTAGGTTCTTTGCTGGTATCAATCAGCTCCTCATTGAGGATGCCCACAATGCCGTCTTTGCCGGCATAAACTTTTCCCAGCCGGTCATTGTTCCGGCGGGCGGTTTCAATCAAACCACAGGCCGTGGCGTTGATGACCGGTGTAACACCGCCTGATTGCGCATAAAGTAAGTTCTTCCGGGGCAAATTCTTCTTGAGCATAGTATTCCTTTATAATCCCTTTCAGCCTGCATTGACTTGAATGGTATGAGAGGTTAGCGTTAGCGACTATTTTAAAGGACGGGAACCGTCTTATGCGAATTGTATTACTGGGTGCGCCAGGTTCCGGAAAAGGGACCCAGGCAGCACTGATGGTTGAGCGGTTGGGACTGCCGCATATTTCAACGGGTGTGTTGCTGCGTAACGCAGTAAAAAGGGGAACAGCACTGGGCTTGAAGGCCAGGTCCATTATTGACAGGGGCGAGTTGGTGCCCGATGACATCATGTCGGACATGATCGAAGAAAGGTTGAGCCGGAATGATGCAGCCGACAGTTTTATCCTGGATGGCTATCCACGCAACCTGGCACAGGCCAAGTCACTGGATTCCATGCTTGAGCGGTTTGGCCAACCGGTAAATGAAGTCATCCAGATTGACGTGGATCCGGAACAGATCAGCAGACGGCTTGCCAGGCGCGCCAAAGAACAGGGTCGTGCCGATGATAACGCGGAAGTGGTGCATAACCGAACGCGCGTTTACTACGAGCAGACTGCACCGATGATCGACTATTATACCGGCCGGGGCTTGCTTACTCATGTGCTGGGTGATGGTGAGGTCGGGGAAGTGCTGGAACGTATCCTCAGCGTACTCAACATGAACCACACTTCTGCCTGACTATGCATACAGCGTAGATACACCTGGCATATGAATAACTTTTTCATAAACCTGGCAAATATGTTGCGGCTGCGTGGCGGCCCGCAGGACTTTCCAAGCTCATGGCAGCTGACAATAGTCCTCATTGCAGCCTACCTGATGCAGAACCTGGTCACTGGGTCACAACTCGAAGACAGTAATGCAGCAGCGAAAAGCCTGCTGGCCATCAGCCTGCAAATCATCGTGCTGGTGGGTTTGCTGATCTGGCGGCGCCATCTGGAACGTTTCCCACAAACTCTGAGCGCCCTGGCTGCGGTAGGCATTGTGTTCAATCTGATTACCTGGGCCCTGTTGACCCAATCGGACCCGGCAATAAACCAACCAGTGCTGGCAATGGTCTGGTTCACTGTATTCATCTGGAGCCTGTTTGTTGATGCAAATATTTACCGCCATGCCTTGTCTGTCACGCTCTCAATCGGCGTACTTATTTCCGTACTCACGCTGGCGGTAAGTTATATGTCGATTGAAATGCTTTTTCTTGGCTCATGAAGATCCACATTCTCGGCGCCTGTGGAACTTTTATGGGCGGCGTAGCCATGCTGGCCAAGCGTGCCGGCCACGAAGTTTCCGGTGCCGACCAGCATACTTATCCGCCGATGAGTACTTTGCTGGAAAACGAAGGCATTGCCCTGTATGAAGGCTATGGCGAGGAGTCCATGGTTGATACGCCGGATCTGGTTATTATCGGCAACGCCCTTAGCCGGGGTAACCCGGCGGTTGAATACGTACTCTCCCAACGACTGAACTACACCTCCGGCCCCCGCTGGCTGGGGGAGAATTACCTGCGGGGCCGCAACGTCATCGCAGTCGCCGGCACCCACGGCAAAACAACAACGTCGAGCATGGTCGCGTGGATTCTTGACTACGCCGGACTGAGCCCGGGATTTCTTATTGGTGGCGTGCCGCTGAATTTCAATGTTTCAGCCCGCGAGGGATCCGGCTACTTTGTGGTTGAAGCCGATGAATACGACACGGCATTTTTTGACAAGCGATCCAAGTTTGTCCACTACCGTCCCGAGATCGCCATCCTGAATAACCTGGAATACGACCACGCAGATATTTTCCCGGATCTCGCGGCCATCGAAACACAGTTCCATCACCTGATGCGCACCATACCCAGCAACGGTACCGTCATCAGCAATGCCGCTGATGCAAATCTTGAGAACGTACTTGGCCGTGGCTACTGGAGCAATTTACAGCGTTTCTCCCTGGATGACGAACACGATTGGCAGGTTGAATTACTCAGGTCCGACGGCAGTGAGTTGCGTTTCAGTCACCGGCAGCAGGACATGGGCAGCATGGCGTGGGATGAAAATGGCCACCATAATGCCACCAATGCCTGCGCAGCCATTGCAGCTGCAGTGGCAGCAGGGGTTCCGGCCGCTACAGCCATCGAAGCGCTGTCATCCTTCCGTGGTGTCAAGCGACGCATGGAGCTGATCTCAAAAACGTCTGGCATCCATGTGTACGATGATTTCGCCCATCATCCCACCGCGATCCGACTCACCCTGGAAGGCCTGCGGCGGAAAGTCGGCAATGCCCGTATCCTGGTCGCGCTCGAGCCGCGCAGCAATAGCATGCGGGCCGGCGTACACGCCGATGAGCTGGGGCCCGCATTGATCGCAGCCGATTACGTTTGGCTAAAGACCAGTGATGGAATTGATTGGGATCCACAAGTTGCGCTGGCACCCCTGGAAGGACGCTGCAAGATAGTAACCCAGGTGGATGATATGCTGCGGCAAGTCAAGAATAGCCTGAAGACGGGCGACCACGTTGTTTTCATGAGTAACGGCGGCTTTGAAGCTGCGCCCGGCAGGCTAAGCGAATCCCTGAAAACCCCCTGATTGCTAACCCGATCTTTCCATTGCTCCGGTCCCGGATTTCGTTTCAGACCCGGTTTTAAGGCGGGGATCCCTGAGCAACAGCATTGATTTGTCTGCCCACCTGGTTTGCAGCCCCTGTGTTTCCACGTCCAACCGTCGCAGGGCTTCCTTCGTTACAGGTCTGGCACTCCAGTAGCTGTAAATTCCCAGTCGCTGCACCAGGACTTCACTGGCAACCTGCCCCAGGTACACAGCCTGGCCGGAAGGCTTTAACCTAACACCGGAATCCCAGATACGAATGGTTTCCTGTTGCAACGGATCCCCCCCCAGCCTGTGTAACAATAAGGTATCAGCGTAGCCAAGATAGTCCTTTCCGAGCGGCGGTAATGTGAGCTCCGTGGGATCCGGGTTCATAGATAGTACGAGCCAGCGCCAGTTGCCCGGTTCCGCAAGCAACCAGCCGTGAACCGCGAGCAATTGCGCCAGGCGGTCAGGCGACCCGGCGAACTGAAAATTGAAATCGCGTGCAGCTACCGAAGTCAGGCGGGCACGCTCCCTGGGCAGGGTTTTCCAGTCACCAGCCCACCAGCTGTCTGCCAGGATCTCACGTTGTGGTAACGGTAGTTTGAGTGCCGCAAGATCTTCATCCAGATTCTGGCCAACCTGCCAGGCGAAGGTAAGGGCCAGCATGCCGAAGAAAATAAAACTGGCTGTTATACCACTAAATGTACGCACAGCCCTTTGCCGATACGCAATGCCTACGACGAAAGTCCAGAACAAACCCAGTGCCACGCCCATCAGGGCTCCGCTGAACCAATCCAGTCCCAGATACAACCTGGCCAGCACCAACACGGTTAGCAGCAAGCCGGTAATCACGTACGGCCACTTTCGTTTGCGTCTCCTCAACTCTCCCGCTGTCATCACCGCGAAATAGCCCAACACAACGGTTACCAGGGTCAGTGCAGCACTGGGGTCATAAAGGGTGACGTTACCAGCCAGGCTGAACATGGGAGTTGCGCGTAGTGTCCAGCCAAGCAATAACTGCAGTACCACCCCGCCGCCCATCGCCACCAGCCAGTGCAAGGCGGCCTTTTTGCGTCCGGCGCCGAACAACCACAGCAGCACGGCCACGGATGTCGGTATGAGTACCCATAAGCGCGACAACTGCGCCAATGCCACCATCAGCGGATCAGCAACGTGATTTCGCAGGGCCAGCGCATACGTCTGCACGGCCCGGTCTATCGCCTGGGGGTGAACTGAGAACGGTGACAGGAATAACAACATGACCATTCCCCAGAAAAACACCACCAGCAACAAACCCATCATCAGAATAGACAGGACTTCGGGCTGCGAAGGATCCAGCAAGGGCCCGGCGAGCCGTCTGAATACCGGGTGTCGTCGCAGCCAGCGGATGAAATGCCGTAACCAGCGCGCTGAGCGACTGGCCAGCAGTTCATAAACCGTCCAGATAGTCCACCAGGCCAGCCACAGAACGACCAGGGCAATGGTCAGCAACAGGGCCATGCGACCGGCATATTCGGATGCCACTTCAAGCGATGCACCAAATAAAATGCCGGGAAGCAGGTAGGCTGGCGTCCAGGCAATAGAGGCGGGAACAGCCACCATCAGGAACCGGCGCGGCGACATACCCATCATACCGGCGGTTATCGGTATCACCGGTCTTAGCGGGCCGATAAAACGGCCGATGGCGACGCTTTTTGCACCGTGCGCCTGGAAGTACCCACGGCCCCGTTCCAGCATGCGGGGAAAGTGGGTAAACGGCCATAAATCTGCCAGATGATTGCGATAGCGATGACCAATAGCGTAACTGACCACATCCCCGGCCAGAGCACCCGTTGATCCCCAAACCCAAACGGGCAACAGTTCGATCGCACCAAAACTGATCAATGCGCCAATACCAAACAGGATGATGATTCCGGGAACCAGAATACCAACGAAGGCCAGGGACTCGACAAAGGACAGGACAAAAATCCAGAACCCGGCCCAGCCGGGGTTGGCTGACAACCAGTTCAGCAAATCCTGTGTCCAGCCAGTATCCATTAACGCCCTTTATTCAAACCGGTTTGCTTATCATAATACGGATCAGAGGATATTTATGGATTCATAGCCCGGACCGGGTCACACAGCACAAACGCTGAAGGCTTCCCTGGCGGCATTGATCGTGGCTGAAATATGTTCCTCGCTGTGTGCTGAAGAAATAAATCCGGCTTCGTACGCAGAGGGCGCCAGGTAGACCCCTTTGTCCAGCATCGCGTGAAAAAACTGCCTGAACATCTCCACATTAACCGCACCCGACTGCTCGAAGTTCACAATCTTTTCAGCATTGCTGAAAAACAGGCCAAACATGCCGCCAACATGTGTCGTCGTGAATGGAATACCCGCGACATCTGCTTCAGCCTGTATGCCCTCGGTAAGCATCCGGGTTTTGTCGCCGAGTGCAGCGTAAAAGCCAGCTGCGGTAATTTGATCAAGTGTCGCCAGGCCCGCCGCCATGGCTACGGGATTTCCGGAAAGTGTACCTGCCTGGTAAACCGGCCCTGCGGGTGCAACAAGTTCCATAAACTCCCGTTTGCCGCCAAATGCACCTACCGGCATACCGCCGCCGATGATTTTGCCAAAGGTTGACAGGTCGGGCGCAACGCCATACAGGGACTGTGCGCCGCCCAGGGCAACCCGGAAACCGGTCATCACCTCGTCGAATATCAGCAGCACGCCATGTTGATCGCAAAGATCCCGCAGACCCTGCAGATAACCCTCCACAGGCGGAATACAGTTCATGTTGCCTGCCACGGGCTCAACGATCAGGCAGGCAATCTCATCACCCTGTTGGCCAAAACACGCACGTACCGCCTGCAGATCATTGAACGGCAGGGTCAGGGTCAGGTCGGCACAGGCCGATGGTACACCGGGGGAGTCGGGCACACCCAGGGTCAGCGCACCGCTACCGGCTTTGACCAGGAAAGCATCGGCATGGCCATGGTAACAACCTTCAAACTTGAGAATGCGATCCCGGCCGGTCGCTGCACGCGCCACCCGTATCGCGCTCATGGTTGCCTCGGTGCCCGAGTTAACCATGCGCACCATTTCCATACTATCCACCAGCTCACACAGCCGTTCCGCCATGGTCACTTCCGCCTCTGCCGGTGCGCCAAAACTCATGCCCTTGGCAGCCGCTTCGTGTACTGCTGAAACAATGGCCGGATTGGCATGGCCGGCGATCATCGGGCCCCAGGAACCGACATAGTCTATGTAAGACCGCCCGGCAACATCGTACAAACAGGCGCCTTGTGCATGGTCGAAAAACACCGGATCACCGCCCACACCATTAAATGCACGCACCGGTGAGTTCACACCGCCGGGTATATGTAGCCGTGCCCGCTCGATCAATTCTTTGCTGCTGGTCATTTTGCTATGCTTTTGCCATTTAAAAATCAATTTTAACCCGTATAATATTTTATTACGCGTATGCTATTTAGTCACCGCACTACGCGCGGCGAACCAACCATTGCAATCAGTACAGGGAATTTGACGTGCCGGAAAATGACTATAAAGTCTTGATGTGTATCATCTGTGGCTGGATTTACGAAGAAGAGAAGGGCTCTCCTGAAGAAGGCCTTGCACCCGGTACACGTTGGGAAGACGTTCCCGGGTTCTGGGTATGTCCGGATTGCGGGGCCGGCAAGGAAGACTTTGAGATGATTGAAATCTGACAGACGGAGACCATCTCAATCCAGTTGAACGGTCATGCGGTCTCCGGGGCCAATGCCCAATTCAGCTGCGGTACCGGCATTGAGTTCCAGTACATACATTGCGGGTGCAGTACTGGGATAGGCGGGGCAACGGCTGACCCTGCAGGGCTGCGTATCCAACGCTGCACTGACCATTTCCAGGTCTTTGTCAAAATACAGGATATCCAGCGGGATGCGGGTATTTTTCATCCAGAAACTGCGTGGCGCTTCATTGGGGAAAATGAACAACATGCCGTGGTCTGCCGGCATCTCGTCCCGGTACATCAGGCCCAGGGCTTGTTTTTGCGGAGTATCGGCGATTTCTACGCTAAAGCGCTTACCACCTACTTCTACGCTCGGGCTGCCGGCAGAACAAGCGGTGTAAGCAGCCAGCATCAAAATGGATAGCAGAAATCGCACAGGCGTGATCCGGTTGTTGGTTCAACTGCATGATACCAATCACCGGGGCTTCAATCCACGGCAACGATTTGTATTTCTGGTGCGTCATCGATATCCAGCGCCAGCATGACATTACTGTAGTAAACCGGGTCAATATCACCAGGATCATCAAGGCCGGTGCCACTGACCGGTTGGCAACAAGTTTGCTCATTTTTTCAATCCAGGCCCAAATCCATATCCACATCGAGGGCCTCCATAACCCTGCCCAGTTCAGCAGGATTCAGTTGACCGATGACGTTTACAAAGACGGCTTCTTCCTCGTCAACCACCATCACAGTCAAGCCTTCCATGTTGTCACCTTTCATTTTAATGTAAATCAGAACCTGTTCGTCATCTTCATTGACTTGCACGATTGGCTCCCAGCCTGAAGACTTCAGCTTGCCTTTGACCTTCGTAAACTGGCCTTTGGCTGCATCGGCGTTTTCTTCGATCGTGTAGATCTGCACCCGCACACCCTTGAGCTTGGAAATGAGCGCCGAAGTTTCCGGGCTCTGTGCCTTACTCATCAGGCCGACGAAATTGAGCATCGTTCCACCCAGGTTGATGATCACTTTTGGCTCGCCATACATGGATGACAAATCACCAAAATCCACATAGCCCGGCAGGTCCTTGAGTTCATCTTCCTGCGCGATAGCAGTTAGTGACAGCAGGGTAAAAAATAACCCGGTAATCAATTTATTCATGATTGAATGTTTCATACTTTTTTCTCCCTGGAGATTACATTTTGAAATTTGATGGTCCTGTTAACAGATCCGGTTACCGCATCTGCCATTGTTTGCCCGACGGTTAATTCAATTTCCCGCCTGGTGAATTGACCGGCTTTATCGATATAGCTAAAGGCAATGGCCAGCTCCTGCCGCGCTGTAGCCACTTCCTCTGCTGAAGGTGTTTTTGGCTGCATCAGACTGACGGCAATGAGCACCAGTGGAACGGCCGCCAGTGCCGCCACCCAGCGGGGTTGCAACCACCTGAGCCCCGGCGCAGATCGCTGCTCACGGGGTATTGAGCGCAAGCGCTTCCTCAGGCTGGCAGGAGCCCGTTCGACGTGAAGGCCATCCATAAGCTGCTTAAGTTGAAAGGCTTCAACAATATTCCGGGCCAGTTCGCGATCGTCAGACGCTGCTGACTTGAGCTCTTCGGCATCCGTCTCACCCAACTCACCATCAAGCAGTTCATTGATCTGTCGTTCCCATTTGCCGTCATATTTATTCATGGTCTTACCTCGGTTAGTTGTTCGCGCAACTCTTTTCTTGCCCGGTGTAGATAAACTTTTACCTGCGAAAGGCTCAGTTCGAGCATTCCGGCTACTTCCTCGTAGCTGTGTTGATGCACATCGCGCAGAACGACCAGCGACCGGTAGGGTTCTTTCAGCCCTTCAATTGCCTGTCTCAACCAGCCTCCCAGTTCATTAGCAGCCACGCCTTGCAGGGGTCCGCTGACATCGCCTGCCATATGGCTATCCTTGAATTCCACGTTGTCGCGTCTGCGTCTGAGGCGATCCAGGCATCCATTGCGTGTGACTTTCATCAACCAGGGTTTGATCCTTTCCGGGTCAATCCTTTCCTGGTTATGCCAGAGCTTTACGAACGCGTCCTGAGTGGCGTCCTCGGCCTCCTGCGCATCCTTGAGCAAATAACGCGCCAGCGTCCAGGCCTGATCCTGGTAATCCTTCACCCATTGCCGGTATCTTCTGCCCATGACATCAGAATATACGCAGCCGGGAATAAATGGTTACAAACTTTTCTAAAATATATGACAAACCCTTCAAAAATCTCTCCATTGCTCTTGAAATGCAGGCACCGTATCCCCAACTCTGCATGCAGGCTGCGGAATACCTTGTAAGTATGTATCCACAGGCATAAAACAGACCGAAACGGTTTTACCGTAGCGGCATTTTATTCATTTAAATTAACGATCCAGGGAGAACCCGATGAAACTTCGTCCTTTACACGATCGAGTGATTGTGAAACGAATGGAAGAAGAACGTATGTCCAGTGGTGGCATCGTCATTCCAGACTCAGCTACAGAAAAGCCGGTTCGCGGTGAAGTACTCGCGGCAGGTAACGGCAAAATTCTCGAAAATGGTGACAAACGCGCGCTGGATGTCAGCGTAGGCGACACGGTCCTGTTTGGTAAGTACTCGGGGACCGAGATCAAAGTGGATGGCGACGAACTGCTCGTCATGCGCGAAGAAGACATCATGGCCATTATCGAAGACTGATAACCCCCCCCACATACGATTTGAAAAAATTTGAACGAATTGAGGAATAAACAATGAGTGCTAAAGACGTACGTTTTGGCGATGACGCCCGCAAACAAATGATGCGCGGCGTTAACATTCTGGCCGACGCGGTCAAGATCACACTGGGCCCCAAGGGTCGCAACGTGGTGTTGGATAAGAGCTTCGGAGCTCCGACCGTCACCAAAGACGGTGTTTCCGTTGCTAAAGAAATAGAGCTGGAAAACAAATTTGAAAATATGGGTGCACAGATGGTCAAGGAAGTTGCTTCCAAGACTTCTGACGTAGCCGGTGACGGCACTACGACCGCTACCGTGCTGGCACAATCCATGCTGAGCGAAGGCTTGAAGGCTGTTGCTGCCGGCATGAACCCGATGGATCTGAAACGCGGCCTGGACAAAGCCGTGTTGGGTGCAGTAGATGCACTGCAAGACATGTCCACCCCGTGTACTGACAGCAGCGCAATTGCCCAGGTTGGTTCCATTTCAGCCAATGCAGACACCAGCATCGGCGAACTGATCGCCCAGGCTATGGACAAGGTCGGCAAAGAAGGTGTCATTACGGTTGAAGACGCTTCCGGTTTGTCCAATGAGCTGGACGTGGTTGAAGGTATGCAGTTTGATCGCGGTTACCTTTCACCGTACTTCATCAACGAACAGTCCACCATGAGCGTTGAGCTGGAAAACCCCTACATCCTGTTACACGACAAGAAAATCAGCAATGTTCGTGACCTGTTACCGGTACTCGAAGCGGTCGCCAAGTCCGGCAACCCGCTGTTGATTATTGCGGAGGATGTGGAAGGTGAAGCACTGGCAACACTGGTGGTCAACTCTATTCGCGGTATCGTTAAGGTCGCTGCGGTCAAAGCACCAGGCTTCGGTGACCGTCGCAAAGCCATGCTGGAAGATATTGCAGTGCTGACCGGCGCTACGGTTATTTCCGAAGAAGTTGGTTTGGCTCTGGAAAAAGCCACCATGGAAGAACTGGGCTCTGCCAAGAAAATCCAGATCACCAAGGAAAATACCACGGTTATCGACGGTGGCGGCAGCAGCGACGACATATCCGGCCGGGTTAACCAGGTTCGTGCGCAGATCGAGGAAGCCACTTCCGATTACGACCGTGAAAAACTGCAGGAACGCGTAGCCAAGCTGGCTGGCGGTGTTGCGGTAATCAAGGTTGGCGCCGCGACTGAAATCGAAATGAAAGAGAAGAAGGCCCGCGTTGAAGACGCACTGCACGCAACCCGTGCAGCCGTTGAAGAGGGCGTTGTTCCCGGTGGCGGTGTTGCGCTGGTGCGCGCGCTTGCTGCTGTTGCTGATTTCAAAGGTGACAACGAAGACCAGAATGTCGGTATCGCTATCGCATGTCGTGCCATGGAAGAACCGCTGCGCCAAATCGTTGGCAATGCCGGTGAAGAAGGCTCTGTAGTGCTGAACAATGTAAAACAGGGTGAAGGCAACTACGGCTACGACGTAGCAGCCGGTGAGTATACCGACATGATCGAAGCCGGTATCCTGGATCCGACCAAGGTTGCGCGCTCGGCATTGCAGAATGCAGCGTCTGTCGCAGGCTTGATGATTACCACGGAAGCCATGGTCGCTGACAAGCCCGCAGACGATGCTGCAGGCGGTGGCGGCATGCCTGATATGGGTGGTATGGGTGGTATGGGTGGCATGGGTGGCATGATGTAAATCAT
>BTRB01000034.1:0-15786 GCA_036986175.1 Gammaproteobacteria bacterium | reverse complement strand
CTGCACGTTGACGGGCTTTGGCCCATTGTTCACTGCCCAGGCGGTGCAGGGGCGCCGTTTCAGCTACGCCGCCGGCATAACGGCTGATGAGCTGCATCGAAGACACCGGCACATACAGCTTATCTTCACCGGCATATTCCAGCAGCAGGAATTCTGCTTCGCGGCCATCAATTTCCAGCGATTGCAGGCCCCGGTAGCGGCCTATGCCGTGGTCCTCGTGCACCACCGGGTCACCCGGTTCAAGATCGGACAGGCTGCGGATGATCGCTTCGGGATCACGCTCGGAAAGCTTGCGCGCGATCCTGGGACGAACCCGGCCGCCAAATAACTGGCTTTCGGTCAGCACAGCAATATCGGAGCCGGCGACAAAACCCTGTTGCAAAGGTAAAACAGCCAGTCCCAGCCGTGCAGTGGCTGTCTGGAACTCCACCCATGACTCAAACCGTTGTGGTTGAATGCCGAAGGCCTGTAGGGTTTCTGCCAGCACTTCGCGGCGCCCGGTCGTATCGGCGGCGAACATAATTCTGCCGTCAAATTCATTGTTGAATGCAAGCAAGGCCGCCGCCGGTTCATTGCCACGGTCGTGGATGTGCAGGTCCGGTGCGGGTCGGGTATCGAACAACACAGCGTTGCAAGATTGCTGACCAGCTTCGAGCAGGTCGATGCTATTGAATTCATCCAGCCGGTTCTGAACGTCGCTCGCGCTGAAAAATAATTCCGTCGGGTCCAAAACCGGCCGTTCGACATCATGGCGACGCTGTTCCCAGCGTTCCCGGGTAGAGGACCAGAAATCGACCGCAGCTTTTTCGATACCCTGCTGTGCAATCACCAGCGGTTTGGCGGGCAGGTAGTCGAGCAGGCTTTGGGTATTTTCAAAAAACAACGGCAGGTACTGTTCGAGTCCCTGCGGGTGTATTCCCTGACGTAAGTCCTGATACAACGTGACCTTGCGGGTATCAACGGCAAAGCGGTAGCGGAAGGCTTTGCGAAAGTCGCTTAAAGATTCATCGTCACAGGGGTATTCGCGTGCCGGCAGCATTTCAAATCGTTGCAGCTGGGCAGTGGAGCGCTGGGTTTCCGGATCAAACTCTCTTAAGGAATCTATTTCTTCATCAAATAAGTCGATACGCAATGGCAGTTTTCTGCCGGTCGGGAACAGGTCAACCACGGATCCGCGCACAGCAAACTGGCCAGCCTGGTAGACCGGATCAGCGTGGTTGTAGCCGGCTTGCTGAAGCTGACGGCGGAAATTATCGATGACCAGTGTCTGACCGGTTCTAAGCTGGATATTCCGGCCCAATGCGTGGTTTCCTGGTGGTAAACGCTGCATCAATGTGGCCACCGGTACAATCAGCAAGCCCCGGCTCATTTGTGCCAGTGAAGCGAGCGTGGAAAGCCGTTCCGCGATAATATCCGGATGGGGAGAGAACGCATCGTAGGGTAGGGTTTCGTGGTCCGGGAAATGAAAAATCGGCAGATCGCCGTCACTGAAGAGTTGAATATCCTGTTCCAGAAGCTGTGCCTGGTGGCTTGAGCGGGTAAGCACAAGCACGATGCCGTCGTGCGCACCGGCAGCGGACAACAAGGCCAGGGCGGTGCTGCTGCCATGCAGCCCGACCCAGTTGGGTGAGCCCGTATTAAACCTGGCCTCAAGCGGGCTTGCAGGAGGGATGAGCCCGCTCACCGATACTCTTCCAGCGCAAAGATTTCATTAGCCTGCCTGGGGCTCGTACGACAACTCACCATAGTATCTGAGGAGCAGCCAAAGTATGGCCAGCCCCAGCGACATACTGATCCACCAGGGTAAACCCAGGGCGGTCAGGATACTGCCGGGCAGGAGTGCCACGATACCTACCGTCAATGCGTAGGGTAGCTGCGTACGTACATGCTCAATATGGTCACAGCCCGAAGCCAGTGACGACAGTATGGTGGTATCAGAAATGGGTGAGCAATGATCTCCCCACACGGAACCGGCCAGGATGGCCGACACGGCGGAATACAAAATGTGCATGTCTTCCGGCCCTGTTCGCCCCTGGGCGATCATCACTGCCCAGGTGAGTGGCATGGCCAGCGGGAACAGTATGCCCATGGCGCCCCAACTGGACCCCGTGGCAAAGGCAGTGGCTGCCGCGAGCACAAACACCAACGCGGGCAGTAAAAATACCGGTAGAGAATCACCCAGCACGCTGACCAGGTAATCCGCTGTCTTCAATATGTCGGTTACCTCTCCAAGCGACCAGGCAAGAATCAGGATGATCATCGCCATCAGCATGGAGCGTACACCGTGGAACCATGCGTTGACGACTTCCTCAAGGTTCATGATTCTTTGACCCAGGCTCAGGAATGCGGCGGCCATCATTGAGCTCAGGGAAGCCCACATCAGGGCCGTGTATGAATTGGCATTGCCGATGATGTCCTGCAATGTCGGGTTTACGACATCAGTCTCGGCTTGCTTGCCCGTCACATACAGCCCTGCCAGGACACCCAGGACCATCACCAGTATGGGAATGTATGCATTAAAAGCACGCTGGGGTTTACCGGCAATCGGTTTCAGGTCGTGGGTTTCCTGGCTACTGCTTTTGCTTGCAGTCGAATGTTCGGAACCATGTTTTTGTGCCAGGCGTTCAGCTTTGAGCATAGGCCCGAAATCCCGTCCACTGGCTGAAACCATGAATACAAATGCTATCGCCAAAAGCGGATAAAAACTATAGGGAAGGGTGTTGAGGAATAACAGGTAGGCCTTGGTATCAAGTCCCGGCATCTTACTGAGTGAGTCCCCGATCAGGCCGATTTCATAACCAATCCAGGTGGTCACTATTGCAATGGCAGCTACCGGAGCGGCGGTGGAATCCACGATATAGGCCAGTTTCGCCCGGGAAACGCGCATTGAATCGGTTACCGGCCGCATGGTATTGCCCACTACCAGGGTATTGGCATAGTCATCAAAAAATATGGCAAGACCCAAAGATGCCGTCGCCAGGCAGGCGTGCCGGGCGGTATCCGCCCACTTGACAATGTGGTTAACGATGCCCTGCATGCCGCCATTGCGGGAAATAATACCCACCATGCCGCCTACCATCAGGGAGAAAAGCACAATCGCCGTATGGTCAGGGTTTGACAGCGCATTAGCTACATACACCTGATAGGTATCCAGCAAGCCGGTCCACAGTGCGAGCGGCCCAAAGTCATTGATCGCCCAGGCCCCCATCCAGATGCCCAGGAACAGGGCTGGAAGCACGCGTTTGAATGCCAGTGCTACGGCAATCGTCAGCACGGGGGGCAGCACGGAAATCCAACTGCCGGCAGCTTGTGGCTCTGTTTCAACGGCATTCGCGATGGTGCTGAAAAGTAAAAGATAAACTACATAAAGTATGTTTCTTAACCTAATGTTATTAACCATTAATGTGTTTCCAGTATGGCTGTTAAAGCTCGCTTGATGCGTTTACCAAACGTTTCGAATTCGGGTTCGGGCAACGCATACATGCCCAACCATGTCTTTTCTGCATCATGTGCTTCATCACTGGCCGGCAGCCGTGCAGATTTGCCGGACATTGATGCGGCCAGGCGGTCAACCTGGTATTGCATACGCTGATCGCGATCTTCATCGGGAGACTGCAGGCCGGCAAGAAATTCGAGCCGGATACAAAGCATGCGTGCCTTCGTCTTCAGGTCCTCTGCATCATCTTCACCGGGGTCAGCCGGCTTACCGGCCAGCATATCCGCACAGGCCTTATCCATTTTGATTTCGAGGACGTCATCAGAGCCCTGTTCGGGCCAGGTCTTTTCGACTTTGGTCTGAGTCTTTTTGCTGATCGCGCCCTTGGCCGTTCTGCCGCTTACCGTCAACTCGTGCAGCAGCATGGATTTCAGCCACCTGCGTTCGTGCTCGGCATGCATCTGTTGTTGTTGGGCCTGTTTCACCCGTTGCTCATAGTCCGCCACCAGCGCCCGGAAAGATGCCAATAATTTGCGCTCAGGGTGTTCAATGTCTTTCCAGCTATCCTGCAAACCCTGTACGATTCCGTGTTGGGCGGATAAATCCTTGTCGGACTTCAGGATGGCTTGCATTTCTTCACACAGCGTATTTTGTGCGGCCAGTCTTTCAGCTTTAGCGGCCCGGATGGTTTCCTGCTGCTCTTTCAGTTCCTCGAACAACGGATCCAGATGTTCACGAAACTGGTTCCATAATTCCTGTTCCTTGCTGCGCCACAGGCTGCCTGCCGCCTTCCAGGCAGATTGCAGGGACTTGGCCTGGGCGATAGCCTCACTGCGTTCCGGTAAGTGAATCAGCTGGCTGGCAGAGCGGATCAATTTCATTTTTTCTTTTTCTACCAACTGGTAGTGATCCTGCATGACATTGTTCGCTTTATCCAGTGCAGCTTTTAGTTTCCGGGCAAAAGCCTGCCGTTGTTTCGCCGGTACGTTGTTCAGGTCGCGCAGCTTTTGCCGGCCCCGGTTCATGGCCTTGCCAAGCGCCGTCCAGTCCGGTGGATCCGTATCTGCCAGTTGCTGCAACTCCGCACAAACCTTCGTCAGGGATTGCGCATGACGTGACTGGATTTCACTGCGCTTTTCGAGATATGGCTTTGCAGTATCAAAAGCAGTATGGCCTGCAGCGCTGAACTTACGCCACATCCAGGGTGCAGCGGCAAAGTGTTTATCGCCGGGGATTTGTTCGCTTTCCTCCAGCGTCTTCCATTCTGCCTGCAGGCTTTTGACCCGGTCGAGCAGGGCATCCGGATGCAGGCCGGCTGCCGGCAGTACTTCCATTTCCGCTATCAGGCGTTTGCGGATTTTATTGTTGGACCAGTGATGCCATTCACGCAACTCACGCAAACGGCCCTGCATGCCCGCCGTTTTCCTGTTTACCTGTTGCCAGCCCTTGTGTTTGCCGTGTCCTTTCCCTGCTTGCTGGATTTTTGTGCGGGTTTCAAGCGCCTTGTGCAACTCGCCTTGTTCCAATTCCTGGCCGAGTTGTGCCAGTAACTCTTTTGCCTCGTCCAAATTCTGTTCAAGTTGCTTTCGCTGCTCCTCGCGCGCTGCCGCGCGCTGCCTGTCCGCTTGTGGCGGTTCCTCACTGGCTTGCGGGGCTGCGGCGGACTGCGGAGGTGCTTCCTGCACCGGTTGGGTTTCTGGTTCCGATTCGACCCTCGCTGTTTCCTCAGGGGGGCTTATTTTCGCTGGTGCCTCGAGGCGTTGGCAAATCCGCTGGTATCGGTCTGCCATTTCTGGCGCGGCCATGTTTGCAATGCGTTTCCATGCCATGTGACGGGCATCTATTGCTTGCGTGTCTTTATCCCCTGCGTTCACAGCGAGACGTTCCAGTGCGGTACAGATATTGAGCGCTTCGGTTTGAACGGCCCCGGGATCAGCCCTTTCCAGCAGTTCCCCATGCAAACGCTCCTGCAATTGCGCATGGAGCGTCTTGTCGCGCTTTCTCAGGCCATTGATGACACGTGCAAGGGTTGTATGTTGGGTAATCCTGCTGGCGGCGAAGCGACGATTTTCTGAGTCGCTATCTTGAATACAGCAATCTCCCAGCAAGCCCTGCCGTTTAACCTTCGCCAGTGCAGCACGGCGCAATTGTGCCTCGGGGGCATGGCTCGCGAGATGCTCGATCAGCTTTCTGTCTGCCGTAGCGCTGACTACCTGCAGGCGCAAGTCAAGCGCAGGCCGGGAGTCATCGGAGGAGGTGGATAACTGGCGGATACGGTCTTCCAGCAGGGTTCTTACGCTTAGGTCGGTCTCGTTAGCATACAGCTTCAGGATATTTTCCAGCTGATGCAATCGTTTGATGGCTGCGCTTCGTACCCGGCTGTCGTCATCGCTGCCGGCAATGTCCACCAGGCTGTTGATGAGTTGTGGATCTTGTTCAGCGCCGACGGCTGCCAGGCGGATATCGGCATCTTTATGCTGCCATTTGGGTTTAAACAGTTGTTGTTTCCAGTCCATTTTGTTCAGGCTGCCAGGGCCAGGAAGTGCTGTTCCAACAATCTGAACTGCTGTTGCGGAGTTTGTACGCGCATTAAATCATAGCGTACACGTTTTGAGCCGGGGCGGTCCTTAAGATACCAGCCGATGTGCTTGCGTGCGACACGCACACCCGTGCGGTCGCCGTAAAACTGATGCAAACGTGCCAGGTGTTCGCACATCACCGTGTGAATTTCTTCTGCACTCGGTGGTGCCAGTTCTCCACCGCTTTCCAGGTAATGATTCAGTTCCCGGAATATCCATGGGTTGCCCTGTGCCCCACGGCCCACCATCAAACCCTGGGCACCGGTGTATGCAAGTACATCCCGGGCTTGCCGGGCGGTGGTGACATCACCATTGGCAAATACGGGTATGGAAACATTGTCGCAAATGTCACGGATGGTTGCGTATTCTGCTGCGCCGCGGAATCGCTGGGCACGGGTCCGGCCGTGGACTGCAAGGGCAGAAACCCCACACTGCTCTGCGAGCTTTGCGACCTCAACACCATTGCGGTTTTCACTGTGAGGACCGGTGCGGATTTTGAGCGTGACAGGGACATCGACTGCTGCCACCACGGCATCGAGTATCTGCCGGACCAGCGTGGTGTTTGACAACAGGGCTGATCCTGCCAGCTTTTTGCATACCTTTTTAACCGGACATCCCATATTGATATCAATAATCTGCGCACCGAGGCTGACGTTATAGCGGGCCGCTTCGGCCAGCCAGTCCGGATCGCTGCCGGCAATCTGCACGGCGACAGGTGCGGCTTCACCATCAAAGTTACTGCGCCACCTGGTTTTCCGCGTGTCCCGCAGCTTGGGGTCAGCGGCAATCATTTCAGTCACCACGTAACCGGCACCCAGTTCGCGGCATAACTGGCGGAAAGGCCGGTCAGTGACCCCGGCCATGGGCGCCAGTGCAATGGGGTTTGCTAATTTGTACGGTCCAATCAGCATTTAGCTCAGAGCTTCCTTAACTCAAGGCTTCGAAAATCTGGAATCCAGCCACCCATGTGCCAATGGCGGAGCCCAGGTTGGAAAAGAAGAATACCAGCAATATACGCGTGGCCGGGTTCTTGAACCAGCCCTTCAGGGTAGTGACGTCATCGCGCAGCCTTTCCAGATCAGAAATCCTGGGTTTACGCAATACCGACTCCACCAGGCCAGTGACCATACCGGCGGCAACGGCAGGGTTTAACGAAGTCAATGGTGCTGCAAGCATAGCGCTAATGATGGTCAGGGGATGGGCGCGTGCAATCAGCGCTCCCAGTGCTGCCAGGCCGCCATTGATCAAAACCCACAGGGTCACCAGCTCCCAGCCGAGCTCAGGGCTACGCGAAAACCCGATCCAGAAGCCGGTTAAAATGGCCACGGCAATCAGCCACGGAATCAACTTCGGCCAGCGTTTTGGAGGCGCCAAATAGGTCAGCTCGTCCACCTCGCTTTGCGGATCCCGTTGATCCGACTCCAGGGTTTTTGCCAGGCCTTCGAGATGACCTGCACCGACCACAACGAGGATTCGTCTACCCTTGTTGGCCGTATTTTCCTGTCGCAGACGCGCCGCCATAAAGCGGTCACGTTCTCCAATCAATGCCTCATACAACTCGGGCGATTGCTCGGCAAATTCCGTGAATGTGGACTCCAGGATATCGCCTTCCTTGAGTTTTTCGATTTGTTCTTCGTCAATTTCATCAGAACTGACCGTGCTCATCACCAGGCCTGCCGATAACATCATGCGTTTGTACCAAGGCACTGCACGGTAGCTTCGCTTAAGAGTGGTTGCCAGGTCACGGTCGATGAGCTGCAAAGGCAGGTTTTGGGCTTCAGCTGCATCGGCTGCTGCCTTGAGTTCTGCGCCCGGCTCAATACCGAATTGTTCGGCAATGCGCCGTTGATAGGCACCCAGCGCCAGGTTCGCCATAACCAGGCCCGCCTTTTTCTCGCGAATAATGCGATACAGGTCCATGTCCTGCCACTGCTGTTGCCTGGTCAGGGCCAGGTGGCGGGCAGGACAGAGTTCCACCGCGATGGCATCGAACTTTCCGCTGCCGGCCATGTTGGTTACCGCGGCAACGCTCGCACGGGAAACGTGGGCTGTGCCCAGTAAAACATAGTGCACGCCGGCACGGGTGATCTCCCGCACAGGTTGATCAGTACCGGCTGCTCCCGGCGGCATGGCATCGGCCGATATTTCGGGTGTTAACGAACTGTGGGAATCAGGCATTCAGCATTGCGAGCCCCTATCGGGACCCCCTGGGTTTTGCAAGGGCGCAAGGATAGCGCAGAAGCGCTACTGATGCCTATTTTTCTGTGCCTTTTTCTATGACGGCGCCCGGCTCTAAAACGCTGAACAAAACCAGGTCATATTCAAAATAGACACTGTATTTGTCGTAATCCCAGCGTGTAATGGGTGGATCGCCCACTGCCGCATACTGCTTGGCCGGCGAGCCATACCCTATTTTGACATCTGCTTTAGTTTGTCCGTTAACCGGTAGTTGCATACGCTCTGACTGGCGCACTTCATCAATGAGCAGCACGTCTGCAGCGACAGGCTGAATGGTAAGAGCCAACAAAATCCCCAAAATAAACCGTGTCATTGCTTTTCTCCGATTTAGTCTTGATACAGTATGTTCAGAATACCATAATCGCGTAGGAGGGAGCAGTTCAGCCGCTCCCTCTTACCTAGTTCTGTTCCAACAGCCTTAAATAGGACTGGTAACGCCATTCCAGAATATGGCCATCGGTGACCGCTTGTTTGATGCCACAATCCGGTTCGGATGCGTGCGCACAGTTATTGAAACGACAGCGGCCCAGGAACGGTTTGAACTCTCTGAACCCAGCCGCAAGTTCATCGTTATGCAACTTCCATATGCCGTATTCCCACACGCCCGGTGAATCGATCAGGAACCCGCCATCGGTGAACCGGTACAGCTTGGTAGAAGTCGTTGTATGCGTTCCTTTGCCAGTCGCATGGGACAGGGCGCCGGTCTGAATATCCAGATCGGGCAACAGCTGATTGATGAGCGACGATTTGCCGACACCGGACTGGCCAACCAGGATGCTGGTGCGGCCCTTCAGTACGGGCTGCAGTTCAGCAATTCCCGGTGGAGCTTTGCAGGAAGTTCGCACTACGGTATAGCCCAGTGCCGCGTAGTCAGGCATATGTTCTAAAACTTTTGCGCCGGCAGCTGACTCGTCTGCAGCGACATCCAGATCAGTCTTGTTTAAAACAATAATCGGTTCGATTCCCAGGCTGTGTGTGGCCAGCAGGTAACGCTCCACAAGATCGCGGGACGGCAGGGGGCGGGCCGCGATCACAATGGCAACCTGGTCGAGGTTGGCTGCAATGACGTGCCGATGCAGGCGCTCATCCGCCCGTACAAAGGTGTTCCTGCGTGGCAATATGGACTCAACCACCACTGAGTCATCATCAGCACGGCCGACCAGGACCCGATCACCACAATAGGGCCGTCCTACCTTACGGCGAAATTTACAGCGCTGGCGTTTGCCGGTGGGCAGCAGCACAACACCCTGGCTGCCATAAGACACCAGCACGAGGGCTTCCGTCGTTCTGGGGGCAGTCAAGGGATGCGCTTAGCTGTCTTCATGCCTGCTATTGTACCTGTTGATTGCGCTGTGGGCATGGAACACGGTAGCAATCGCGGGTATAGTGCGCTAAACAAAGAATGGTGATTTTATGTCTGAAGACAAAAGCAGTCGACTGATCTGGATTGACCTGGAAATGACAGGCCTTGATACTGACGAGGATACCATCCTGGAAATCGCTACCATCGTCACGGACGCGGAGATAAATTTGCTGGCTGAGGGCCCTGTTTGTGCTATTCGCCAGGACGACAACCTCCTGAAAGCCATGGATGACTGGAATCGCAGTCACCATACAGATTCAGGACTTTGGCAACGTGTGACAAACAGCCAGCACAACATGCGTGAAGCTGAATTGGCGACGATAGGTTTTCTGGACGAATGGGTGGAGAAAGGGACCTCACCGATGTGTGGCAACAGTATCTGCCAGGACCGCAGGTTTTTACATCGCTGGATGCCGGAATTGCTTGGGTGGTTTCATTACCGTAACCTGGATGTCAGCACACTCAAAGTGCTTGCCGGACGCTGGATGCCGGCGTCAACGGCGACCTACCCAAAAAACAATCGCCATGAGGCGCTTTCCGATATCCGTGAATCTATCGAAGAATTGCTCTACTTCCGGAAATTTATGGGTGAGTTCAGTGGCCTGAAAAGTTAGGGAACAGCTGATCGGCTCTTGGCCTGCGCCAGTCTTAACCAGGTACCGACCACGGTATCCGGGTTAAGCGACATGCTTTCAATACCAATCTCCATCAGCCATTCGGCCAGGTCGGGGTGATCCGAAGGACCCTGGCCACAGATTCCGATGTATTTACCACGCGCTTTGCAGGCGCTGATCGCCATGGACAACATGGCCTTGACTGCTGCATTGCGTTCATCAAATAAATGTGCGATTTCACCCGAATCACGATCCAGGCCCAGCGTTAACTGGGTCAGATCGTTTGAACCGATAGAAAAACCGTCAAAAATATCCAGGAATTGATCCGCCAGCAGAGCATTGGATGGCAGTTCGCACATCATGATGACTTTGAGCTCATGCTTGCCCTGTTCCAGGCCAAAGCCCCGCATCACTTCAATGACCCCGCGGGCTTCATCGATGGTACGTACAAACGGAATCATTGCCCAGACGTTTTTCAGCCCCATGTCCTCCCGGACCTTGCGCAGGGCGCGGCATTCGAGCTCAAAACAATCACGGAATTCGTCTGATACATAACGGCTGGCGCCGCGGAATCCCAGCATCGGGTTTTCTTCAAACGGCTCATACGCGCGGCCACCGACCAGATTGGCGTATTCGTTTGATTTGAAATCGGACAGCCTGACGATGACAGGGTTCGGCGCAAATGCTGCCGCGATCGTGGCAATGCCTTCGCTCAGGCGTTCGACGTAATATTCAACCGGACCGGCATAACCTGCCATGCGCCGGTCAATCTGCGCGCGAATATCACCGGGTTGATCAGCGTATTCCAACAAGGCCCTGGGGTGCACCCCGATCATGCGGTTGATGATGAATTCCAGCCTCGCCAGGCCCACACCGGCATTGGGGATGCGCGAGAAATCAAATGCCCGGTCGGGGTTGCCGACATTCATCATGATCTTCAGTGGCGCTTCCGGCATGGTCTTGAGGTCATCGCGCTGAATAGTGAAATTCAGCTTACCGGCATAGACAAACCCGGTATCACCTTCTGCGCAGGAAACCGTGACGTCGGTGTTTTGCGGAATGGTCGTCGTGGCATTCCCACAGCCAACCACCGCCGGGATACCGAGTTCACGCGCGATGATGGCCGCATGGCAGGTGCGCCCGCCACGGTTGGTGACAATGGCGGCGGCACGCTTCATAACCGGTTCCCAGTCGGGGTCAGTCATATCAGTAACCAGCACGTCGCCCGGCTGAACTTCAAACATATTGTTTACAGAATCAATGACGCGGGTCGTACCTGCACCGATTTTTTGACCGATGCTGCGTCCTTCACATAAAATGTCGCCGCTTTGCTCCAGTCGATAGCGTTCAATTGCATTTCCCCGATCCTGGCTTTTGACCGTTTCCGGTCTCGCCTGCACGATATACAAGCGTCCGTTTTGCCCATCTTTAGCCCATTCGATGTCCATCGGGCGGCCATAGTGCTGTTCGATAGTCAGTGCCTGTCGGGACAGGTTTTCAATGTCTGCGTCATCCAGGCTGAAGCGCATACGGTCCTCAGGCGCCACATCCACGGTTTCCACACCACCCTCTTTTGCTTCTGCATAGACCATCTTGACGGCCTTGCCGCCCAGCGTCCGGCGCAGGATAGCCGGCCTGTTTTCCATCAGATTGGGCTTGTAGGTATAAAACTCGTCCGGGTTGACGGCACCCTGGACCACCATCTCGCCCAGGCCCCATGACGAGGTAATAAAAACGACGTCTGCAAAACCGGATTCGGTATCAAGTGTGAACATCACGCCGCTTGAGGCGAGGTCCGAACGCACCATGATCTGGATACCGGCAGACAGGGAGACCGATGCATGAGCAAAGCCCTGGTGGACGCGGTAGGCAATGGCACGGTCGTTGTACAGGGATGCAAAGACCTCGAGAATTTTTGCTTTTACATCCGCCAGGCCACGGACATTCAGAAAGGTTTCCTGCTGGCCTGCAAACGAGGCATCGGGCAGGTCTTCTGCTGTGGCCGAGGAACGCACGGCAACGGAAGGCTCGCTGCCGGTCTCGGCTACGAGCCGTTCCCATGCCCTGGTAATGGCTGCGTCCAGGGCAGGGGTGAGGGGTGTCTCAAGCACCGACTGGCGGATCTGTTTTCCGGCTTTCGCCAACGCCTTGACATCATCAACATCCAGCGCATCGAGTCTGGCGTCGATGCGGTCCTTCAGGCCGGATTGATCGAGAAATTCCTGGTAGGCAGAAGCAGTCGTTGCGAAACCACCCGGCACGGACACGCCGAGGCTCCCCAACTGGCTGATCATTTCACCCAACGAAGCATTTTTGCCGCCAACCCTTTCCAGGTCACCCATTCCCAGTTCATGCAACCAGGCGATGTTTTGGTTCAACGGCTTGCCCTCAATTTAGTTGAAACAGGCATTTTACTAGCGTGTGTAATCACTTACTATGCATAAACGGTTTTTTTGCTGCTATTTTGAGACAGGCCATATGTCCCGAACGGTATTTTTTATTTCTGACGGCACCGCCATCACCGGGGAAACCCTTGGCCATAGCCTGCTGGCCCAGTTTTCGGGGCTTGAGTTCAGCCAGGTCCGGATTCCTTTTGTCAGTGACAAAAAGGCTGCGCTGGACGCCGTAGTACAGATCAACTCGGCAGGCAGGAAAGACAAGGCCGCACCGATTGTTATCAACACCATCGTCGACAAAGAGCTGTCTGCTGTCATCCATAGCAGCGCTGCCGTGGTGCTGGACTTATTTGGCGCCTTCCTGGATACACTGGAAAATGCTTTGGGTGTTAAGCCGCAACCCGTCGTTGGCCAAACTCACGGTGTGAGAGACTTCAGCCACTATGAAGACCGCATGCAAGCGACCAACTACGCACTCAATCACGATGACGGTGTCAGCCTTGAATTCTCCAAAGCCGACTTGATCCTGGTGGGCGTATCGCGCTCTGGAAAAACCCCGACCTGCCTGTACATGGCACTGCACTACGGGGTCAAAGCGGCAAACTACCCACTGACCGAAGATGATCTTGATGAAATGCGCCTGCCGTCATTTCTGCGCCGGCACAAACGTAAAATCATCGGCCTGATCATCGAGCCGGAACGCCTGGCACAGATTCGGGAAACCCGCAAACCCGGCAGTCACTACGCGTCAATGAAACAATGCCGCAAGGAAGTCGAACTGGCGGAAAGCCTGTTGCGCATGGAGCGTATTCCGGTATTCCAGACCACACACAGTTCTATTGAGGAGATTTCCAGTCGTGTGTTGGCAGAGTTGGGTTTGCAGAGGGAGATGTTCTAGTACTCCTGAATACCCGCGGGCTCCTGGGGTAGTATTGCCTGGGCCATTTGAGGATAACGCCTTTGCAGGAGTAAATATAACGATGTTGCACCGCCTGGTCATCGCTTTTGCCCGCCTGATAGCGAACACGTTTTTTCGTCGGATTGATGTGGTAGGTCTTGAAAATGTACCGCCAGACGGGCCGCTTATATTCGCCGGTAATCACCCCAATGCCCTGATGGACGGCTTCTTGCTGAACGCCACCTGCAAACGCTGGCCGTTATTTTTCATGGCCAGCGATAAGCTTTGGAAATACAAGGTGTTGGGCAAGTTGCTGGATGCAAGTGGTGCGGTGCCTGTTGCCCGTCGTGATGACCATGCCGGTGAGGTTGATAACCAGAAGGCTTTTGAACGACTTTACGAAGTTCTTGAAGGCGGGGATTGCATGGGGATATTTCCGGAGGGTATCAGCCATGTCAAGTCTCAGCTCACCCGGCTGAAAACCGGTACAGCACGAATCGCGCTTGCGGTCGCCGCACGTGGTACTACGGGTATCAAAATCATTCCTTTCGGACTGAATTATATTCACCGCCACCGTTTCAGAAGCCAGGTAATGATTGAGTTTGGCGTGCCTATCGAGATTGATGAGCAGTGGATCAGGGACTTCCAAGAGGACGAGCAGGCTACGGTCAGGAAACTGACTGACCACCTCGCCGGTGCGCTTACGGTCGTGACCCTGAACGCACCTGACTGGCGTATTTTGCGGTTTGTACAAACGACCCGTCGTTTGTACAAGCCCTCAACGGTCGAGCTTAGTCCCGGCCAGTATATTGAGCTTAGCCGGCGTTTTGTTGAAGGGTATCTGCTGGCGGAGACTGACCCCGAACTACAGAAATTTCGTGATGAAGTTGAAGACTACCAGTCCCGGCTCGACTTGCTCGGACTCAAGGATTATCAACTGAGGCAAGTGATCAACACCGGTCAGGCATTGCGCAAACTGTTGTTCAGGAGCTTGCGGATGCTCATTTTGCTGCCGCTGGCCATCCCCGGCGCCATATTGCACCTGCCGGTTGGCTGGGTGGCGGCAGCAGTAGGTGAGCGCTACAGCTATGAGCAGGACGACATAGCGACATTGAAGGTGTTCGCCACGGTTTTACTGTTGCCCATTCTGTACCTGCTTACAGCGACAGTGATAGGGATGTATTTTGGTTTCTGGTGGGCCCTTGCGACCCTGTTGGTGTTGCCGCTGAGCTTTTTATCATCCGTCCGTATTATTGAGGCAGAGGTAAACCTGTTCGTTTCGATAGTGTCATTGCTGAGACTCACTCGCCTTGGCAGTGAGGTTAGCGCTTTGCGTCAAAGCCGGGACGAACTGGTCATAGAGATACGTGAGCTGGTTAATGAGTACACGAACCCGGATTTGCCACGCGTTTTCAATGCACAGGATTTCAATCGGCCGGCAGGTGAATGACTTCCCTGCGGGGCCGGCCTGCGGCCGTTCAAAATTGTTCCCGACAATTTTGTCGACCCCAGTCGGGCGTTGCCCGACTAGTGTCTCGATCCCCAGGGGGCGTTATACAAAAAGAAACCCGCCTGAAGGCGATCTGCTTTTTTTTATGGGTGCAGTTGTTAGAACTGGCGTATCGGCGGCCAGCACCCCCCCCAAAAAAAAACGCTACCTTTTTGGATTCTCAGATACGCGAGTAATTAACTACCCGAGCAAACACTGTTTATGAAGTTTTATTCAGGTATTACGCTGCGTCTATTTGATGTAATTAACTAACTGAAGGTTAAAGGAATTTTATTATGAACACAAAGACAGAATTGCTTAGACAAACTGACATGGCGCGAAGCTGTGGTGTTTCGTTGAGTGCGTTTCAAAGGTGGCATGTTAAGCCGGTCGAAAAGATTGGCCGGTGTTTGTATTACTCGGCAGGCGATGTGGTGGGCAATCGCCTCGAGGCACAGGAGGCGCGTTTGCGGGAACAGGCTGAATCACAGGGCTTTGACCGCGCTGGACGTATTGCGCGGTTAAAACTGGTCCAGGCTCAGGCCGAAAACCAGGAGCTTAAAAATGCTGAGTTGAAAAAAGAATTTGCGCTAATTGCGTTGATCGAATGGGTGTTGGGAAGCGTCGGCCCACAGATAGCGGCGATTCTGGAATCAATACCAATGAAGCTGAAAAACCGTAATCCCAAATTATCGGCTACCAACATACACCTGATTACCCGCGAGATCGTGAAATGCCAGAATGTTGCGGCACAGGTGAATGTTGATCTTGAT
>BTRB01000033.1:0-15823 GCA_036986175.1 Gammaproteobacteria bacterium | reverse complement strand
CAGCATGATGCGCGATGGTGGTACCCGCGCTTTGACCCCGGAAGACCTGGATGAAAAACTGGAGTTTCTGGCCACCAAAGTGAGCGTTTCCATTGGCAACACATCTGCCTCGGCCAGTATGGATTCACTCAGCAGTAAACTCGATGAGAGCCTGGGCCTGTTGTTTGATGTCATTGCTGAGCCCCGTTTTGACGACGGGCGCCTCGAGATCAAGAAAAACCAGTTCGTCGAAGCGATGAAGCGCCGCAATGATGATACCCGTACCATTGAACGACGCGTGTTCAACGAACTGCGTTTTGGCCCTGACAGCTATCGCAGTTACCAGGCAACCGAGGCGCAGATCAGGGCGATTGACGTCGAACGTATGCAGGCTCTTGCCATCAGGGTGTTTGCCTCTCCCAACCTCGTGATCAGTGTCAATGGCGATGTCGAGCCGGCAGCCATTGTAACGGCTCTGAACCTTGAAATTGCCCGGCTGGGCAAGGGTGTGAACCTACCTGCTATTCCAACCGAGGCCAGGCCTGCTGCAGCGGGGCTTTATGGTGTCAATAAGGATGATGTGACCCAAACCCGTGTGCGCATGTTTCATCCCGGGCCACGGCGTGGCGACCCACAGGAGTTTGCTATCAAGGTAATGAACGATATCCTCGGCGGCGGCGGTTTTACCTCCAGGATCACCAAGCGGATTCGTAGTGATGAAGGCCTGGCTTATTCCGCCGGCAGTGCTTACCCGCTGGGTATTTATTATCCGGGTGTCTACCTGGTTTATTTCCAGTCAAAGAACCCGTCTGTACCGGAAGCCAGCAGAATCGCACTTGAAGAAATTGCCAGGATACAGGCTGAACCGGTTTCGGAGCAGGAACTGAATACCGCCAGGCAGGCCGTGATTTCTGTACTGAATGAGCGCTACTCCAACGCTTCAAAAAAGGCTGCCGCATTTGCCACTGACGACTTGCAGGGCACGCCGGCCAATTACTGGAGCAATTACGAGAAGAATACTTCAGCAGTCAGCATTGCCGCTGTGCAGAAGGCCGCAAAAGATCATCTGCATCCCGATGAACTCCGCATCCTGCTCACGGGAAAGCTTTCTGAAGCCGGCCAGGGCGATGGCGAAAACGGCAGCATCGAAGCAGTCACCGGTCTGAAGATGCAACAGATTCCACTGAAGGATCCGCTGACGCTTGAGCCATTGCCGCTGGACTAAATCGATTTTACCGGCCCCGCTACAATAAACCCGGGCCTTTCAGATGCGCTTGAGAATATCTCTCAAGCCTTGCGGAGATGTCCAATCCCGGCCAAAAACAAAGCGTGGCAATAGCCACCTGTTGTCGGTTTTCAAAACTGCTCTGGGATCAGTGGTAAATGCAGCTCTGAATTTGTGCCTGGATTGATTTTTTGGCAGGTAGTCTGTCACCACATAGGCATTGGCAGAGCCATAGGGATAAGCAAAAAGTGTGGGCTGCTTACCACCCAGTTTCTTAGCGATATATTCCCCGGCTTGTTTAAATTGAATTTCAGAATCAGCGAAGTTTTTCACCTGGCTGAAATCGCCTTTGACCTGGTTTTGCTGTGCAACATGATCCAATTCAGGATGTACATGATCCCAACTATGACACTCAACATCCAAAATCCCGGAGGATGAAGCCTCCGACCACCATTGATCACCCCACCAGTCTTTTCCGATCAAACCGCTCTTGTCCAGGGAAGACCTGGCCTGTGGTGAACCGATAACAAAGCTGGTTGCATGCGCCTGTTGGACTGATTCATTGCCAGCATTAAAATCCTTGAGGACGTTGAACATGCTGCGCTGCGTTCCGCATGTGGGATGATCCAGATCGTAAAAATCGAACCATGAACCATCATCAAAGGTGATGGCCACAGATCGAGACACCTCTTCATCCCCCAGCAATCCCTGGTGCCAATCCACGATCCGGCTGAGTGGAATGATTTTGAAACCGAGTTCACAAATGCTTAGCAGGTCGCTGGCAAGGGCGAGATGATCATTCCCCACATAGCTGTTGTCGATCACGTTGATGGCGTGATAAGTAAGAATTGGAATGCTCAATTTTGGGCCTGTCAAAAACTGAATGCGTATTGTGCCAAAATTCCAGCTCTAATGTTTAAACAAAGGGCCTTGCCTTTCCATAGCCAAATCGCCAATATTAGCCCCATTGCCAATCTTTCAGGCTGATAAAAACCGTGAATCTAGCCATAACCGCACCGATGCGCCAAAACTGGTCGCTGTTCATCATCTTTCTACGACGAGAGTTCATTGGCCAGTATATGGGCTCGATCACCAGCATCGGCTGGGCTTTGATCGCACCGCTGGCCCTGTTGGCGATCTACGGCTTCGTGTTTGAACAAATTTTTAAGGTTCGCTTTCCGGAAGCCGATGAGGTGGGTTTTTTAGCTTACCTGGCACTGGGGATGTGGCCCTGGATCGCCTTTTCAGAAGCCGTTAACCGCACCATCAAAGCGGTGAGAGACAATGCAGCATTGGTGCACAAAACCGCACTTCCGCATGAAATATTTGTTTATTCCACGGTGCTTGCAACCTTTTTGACCCACCTGGCAGGCTATGCTGCAGTCTTGTTGATATTAGCGTTGATGGGTAAGCCGCTTGTATGGTTTATGCTGCCGGTAGTGATGTATTACATGTTGCTGGTGCTGCTTTTGGCGGTTGGCCTGGGTTTGATCGTCGCGGCGCTGGATGTGTTTCTGAACGATGTTGAACATGGGATTCCTTTGTTTATCACCATATGGTTTTTCGCTACGCCAATTCTGTATAGCCCAAGTTTGCTACCGGACTGGGTAATTCCTTACCTGGATCTGAATCCAATGGCCTATATCGTGGTTAATATCCGCGAGGCCATGCTGCTGGGACAGTGGGTGCCCGGCTGGATCGATGGAGCAGCGCTGATCGCCAGCGTAATTCTGCTGCTCTTTGGTCGCTGGTTTTTCAATCGCTGCAGCCCGCGCTTCGAGGACTTTTTGTGACCGGCCAGGCACTGATCGAACTGACCGGGGTGGGCAAGAACTACCCCCTGACCTGTCTTTCTTCGGACCGCTTGGCTGCATTGTGGGATTTGTTGCGGGGCCGCCCAATTCGTCGTACCAGGAATATTCTGCACGACATTGATTTACGCGTATTACCCGGTTGTTCTGTGGGAATCATTGGCGAAAACGGCGCGGGAAAATCAACCCTGCTGAAACTGATTACCGGTGTTCTCCAGGCCTCGCACGGGATAGTCAAAACCCGCGGGCGAATCGGCGCGCTACTGGAGTTGGGTGCCGGTTTTCATCCAGACTATACGGGCCGTGAGAACATCAGCCTGAATGCAACCCTGGTTGGTTTGACGCCTGCGGAAATTCTGGCCAAAACACCGGAAATCATCGCCTTCGCCGATATCGGTGATTACATCGATGAACCGATAAAGCATTATTCCTCGGGAATGGTGGTCCGACTTGGATTTGCCATCATCGCCGCTACCGCCCCTGACCTGCTTATTACCGATGAAGTGCTGGCCGTGGGTGATGAGTCATTCAAGAAAAAATGCGTGAAGTGGCTGGAAAATTACGTCGCCGGCGGCGGTACGTTGTTGATCGTTTCACACAGCATGTACCACATACAAAAACTCTGCCAACAGGCGATCTGGCTTAAAGAAGGAGCGATACAAAAAAGTGGCGATGTCTTTGAAGTGACCCAGGCCTACCTCGCTTTTCACGAGCGCAAGACGGCGAAAGTGACCGTCACTGAGCGCGCCGCCGCCAACGGCGACCGCTGCCGCATCGATTCCTTATCGATCAACGGCAGCGCTGCAGCCCAATCCAGCAGCCCGATGGGAACTGACCTGCATCTTCAGGGGGTGGTTTACTCACCGGATGAACGCACACCGGTGGTAGTGATCGGTATTGTGCGGGTCGATGGAACCCCGGTTTACGGGACCAGCAGCGAGATCGATTCCGCACGTCTGGGCGAGATTGATCCGCATCATTATTCTTTCGAGATGGTACTGGAGCAGATTCCGCTTCTGCCCGGTGCCTATACGGTACGTTCGCATGCCATGGATCCTGAAGGCGTGCGCTTATTTGATACCTTGAGCCTTGATTTTATTGTTTCTGGTGAAAGTCGTGAACTCGGTTTTTGCCGCTTGCCGCACCGTTGGGTTGATTCTTCCACAGCCCCTGCTGACGCGCACTTGCCCGACAGCACTGACTCGTAGTGGTGTGCCGAATTTCCCGCCACCACCAAGCCAATTTGCTCGGCCGGTGCTACAGCTTGGCTGGCCACCGTGCCATAATTGCTCCTTCAGCAAACTGCCCTGCAACCAGGCCCCCAAAGACAGGCATAAAGAACAGCACCCATGAGCAAGCAAAAAAGAAGAATCCTGGTAACCAGCGGACTACCCTACGCCAACGGTGCGATCCACCTGGGACACATGCTGGAATATATCCAGACTGATATCTGGGCACGGTTTCAGCGCTCACAGGGACACGAGTGTTATTTCGCCTGGGCAGACGATGCACACGGCACACCCATTATGCTGCGTGCGCAGGCCGAAGGTATCACACCGGAAGATCTGATAGCCAGGATGAACGCGGAACATCAGCTGGACTTCGTAGATTTCGGGCTCAGTTATGACAACTACTCCAACACCCACGACGAGACCAACCGCGAGTGTGTGGAAACCATATACCAGCGTCTCAGCGAGGGCGGCCATATTGACCGGCGCACGATTTCACAATTCTATGATGAAGAACAGGGCATGTTTCTGCCCGACCGCTTCATCAAAGGAACCTGCCCCAGGTGCAAAACTGAGGACCAGTATGGCGACAGCTGCGAGGCCTGTGGCAGCACCTACAGCCCGACTGACCTGATTGACCCGCATTCAGCCGTCAGCGGTACAGCACCTGTCATGCGTGAGTCTGAGCATTATTTTATTCGCCTGTCCGGGTTTGAGGAGCGTTTGCAGGACTGGATGTCCTCAGGCAGGCTACAGCCGGAAGTGGTTAACAAGTTACAGGAGTGGTTCGAAGATGGTCTGCGCGACTGGGATATTTCCCGTGACGAGCCATATTTTGGTTTCAAAATACCCGCGACCGACAACAAGTATTTTTACGTATGGGTAGATGCACCCATCGGTTATATGTCTTCTTTCAAGGAGTTGTGTCAGCGTAAAAAGCTGGATTTTGATGACTGGTGGAAGCCGGATACGGATACCGAAATGTACAATTTCATCGGCAAGGACATAGTCTATTTCCACACCCTGTTCTGGCCGGCAATGCTGATGGGGGCCGGCTATCGTACACCTACGGCAGCGTATGCACACGGATTTCTGACGGTCGATGGTGCAAAAATGTCAAAGTCGCGCGGTACGTTTATCATGGCACGGACTTATCTTGACCACCTGAACCCGGATTACCTGCGCTATTACTATTGTGCCAGGCTGGGTCCCGGCCTCGCGGATATTGACCTGAGCCTGGATGATTTTATCTCACGTGTAAATTCAGACATGGTCGGAAAAGTCATCAATATAGCCAGCCGTTGTGCCGGTTTTATCCAGCGTGGATCTGATGGCCGCTTGTCCGCTGAGTTGCCCGACCCGGAGCTGTATCAGCAATTCATTGACCAGCGCGAGGCCATCGCAAACGATTTTGAACAGCGCAATTACCAGTCCGCTATCCGGCGCATCATGGCCCTGGCCGATGAGGGCAACCGTTACATTGACGCGCACAAGCCCTGGCAACTGAACAAACAGGAAGGCCAGCAGGCCAATGTGCAGGCAATCTGCTCCCAGGGCATCAACCTGTTCCGTGTCCTGATCACTTACCTGGCACCGGTTGTTCCGTTCACGGCCGCTACAGCCGCGGAATTTCTCGGTGTAGCGGTGGATCAATGGTCCGACCTCAACCAGCCCATGCTGGGTATTCGCATCAATGCCTTCAAGCCGCTGATGACGCGCGTGGACCCGGTCAAAATTGAAGCCATGGTTGAAGCATCAAAAGAGGATCTGGATACGGCCAAAGTGCCCGCTTCCCCGGCGCCGGACCTGGCCGACGAAATTTCCATTGATGATTTCCTCAAGATCGATTTGCGGGTTGCCAAAATCATCAACGCTGAAGCAGTCCCCCAGGCGGATAAGTTACTCCGCTTGACGCTGGACATCGGTGGCGAAACCCGCAACGTATTTGCCGGCATCAAATCGGCTTATGATCCCGCAGACCTGATCGGTCGCCATACCGTCATGGTGGCAAATCTGAAGCCACGCAAGATGCGTTTCGGGGTATCGGAAGGAATGGTTCTTGCCGCGGGCTCCGAGGCCAGCGGTCTGTTTATACTCAGCCCGGATGAAGGTGCAAAAGCCGGTATGAAGGTTACCTGAGATATGCGGGTTTACTATGGCTGAGTATTTACTGATATTTGTCAGCACTGTGCTGGTAAACAACTTTGTACTGGTACGCTTCCTGGGCCTGGGCCCGTTCATGGGCGTGTCCAACAAACTGGAAGGCGCAATGGGGCTGGCGGTAGCGACCGCTATTGTTCTGACCCTGTCATCGGTTGCCAATTACCTGCTGTTCGAGTACCTGCTCAGGCCGCTGTCACTGGAGTACCTTTCAATTCTGGGTTTTATCCTGGTCATCGCGGCAAGCGTGCAACTGGCTGAAATGATCATGCGCAGAAGCAGCCCGCTCCTGTATCGTGCGCTGGGAGCTTTCCTGCCACTGATTGCCGCTAACAGTGTAGTGCTCGGTGCAGCATTGCTGAATGTCCAGGAACAGTACAACCTGCTGCAATCCGCCTTATACGGGTTCGGTGCGGCTACCGGCTTCGGACTGGTGCTGGTCATGTTCGCTGCCATGCGGGAACGCCTTGCGATTGCCGATGTGCCGCAGCCATTCAAAGGTGCACCCATCGGCCTGATCACTGCCGGACTGATGGCACTGGGGTTCATGGGCTTCAGCGGCCTGGCAAACCTGTAACATGCTGACGGGTATCGCCACGTTGACTGTCCTGGCGCTGGCGTTCGGCCTGGGACTCGGCTGGGCGGGCATTCGACTACGGGTCAGAGCAGATCCTGTGGCCGAGCGGATCGACGCCCTGCTGCCACAAACCCAGTGTGGACAATGTGACTTTTCCGGTTGTCGGCCCTATGCAGAGGCGATTGCCAAAACCGAAGCTGATATCAACCAGTGTCCACCGGGCGGTGCAGCCGGCATACGCGCGCTGGCTGATTTGCTGGGTTGCCAAGCCAAACCGCTGAATCCGGACAATGGCGAGGAGAAGCCTAAAACGTTGGTTGTGATTGATGAACAACACTGCATTGGCTGCACCCTATGCATACAGGCCTGTCCGGTAGATGCCATTGTCGGTGCATCAAAGCTGATGCACACGGTCATCGAGTCCGAATGCACCGGCTGCAACCTGTGCCTGCCGCCCTGCCCGGTGGATTGCATAGATGTGCTTGAGATTGCAACGGGGATCAGTCAGTGGCGCAGCCCCCGGCCATTAGCACTGGCGGCTGCACAATGAATTACACCGACCCGATCCAGGTTGCGCGCGATGCGGGCAAACACACCCACCATTTTCATGGTGGGCTGCGGCTCAGGCATAACAAGCGTATCTCCTGCGGGATCCCGGTGGAGCGGCCGGCGCTGCCGGAAATCCTGGCCGTACCGTTGCTCCAGCACCTCGGCGGTGATGTTGCCGAGCCCCTGGTTAAAGCCGGCGACCGGGTCCTGAAAGGCCAGCAAATCGGACGCTGCGAACCCTGTCCCGTGGTACACGCCCCGACCTCCGGGACCGTGGAGGCTGTGGAAGACCGGCTAATGACGCACATTACCGGCATGACAGGCCCGTGTGTGGTCATCAGGCCCGACGGAAAAGAACAATGGGTGGAGCTTGAACCCATCAGTGATGTGCAAAATGCAAGCCCCGATACCCTGATCAATCAGCTGCAGGAATGTGGGCTTGTCGGTCTTGGCGGTGCGGTGTTCCCGACCCATATCAAAGCCCTGGACGGACGCGAAAAACGAATCCACACACTGATACTAAACGGTGCAGAGTGTGAGCCTTACATCAGTTGCGATGAAATGCTGATGCGCGAGCAACCGGATAAAATTGTCCTTGGTGCACGCATTTTGAGACGCGCGCTGGGTGCTGAGCGGGTAGTCATCGCCATCGAAGATCAAATGGGCGCTGTACGCGAAGCACTTACTTACGCTGCAGACTGTGCGGAGTGCAAGAGTGTTAAGGTGGTCAAAGTCACCAAGATCTATCCTGAAGGTGGTGAACGACAACTGATCCAGGTATTGACTGGGCTGGAGGTGCCTTTCGGCGGCCGGCCTACCGACCTCGGCCTGCTGGTCCAGAATGTCGCCACAGCAGCCGCATTCGCTGAAGCTGTCACCGAGGGCAAGCCGCTGATCGAGCGTTACGTCACGGTCACCGGCAACGGCATCTCACAACCCCGCAACCTGCTGGCCCTGATCGGTACGCCTTTTTCTCACCTGGTAAAAGCCTGTGGCGGTTACACCGAAGATGTCGCCCGCCTGGTGGTGGGCGGACCCTTGATGGGATACCCGGTGTCCAGTGATGCTACGCCGATGGTTAAAGCTGCCAACTGCATCCTCGCGCTGACCCAACGCGATATCGCCGCGCCACAAGCAGAAATGCCCTGCATCCGCTGTGGCGAGTGCTCACGTGCCTGCCCGGCGACCTTGCTGCCGCAACAATTGCATCTGCAAATTAAACACGGCTTGTGGGACGAAGCTACAGAATACGGACTCACAGCCTGCATAGAATGCGGTTGTTGCGACATAGTTTGCCCCAGTCACATCCCGCTGGTGGACTGGTTCCGCTATGGCAAGGGCGAACTTCGTCAGCGGGCGGCTGAAGCCCAGGCCAGCGACCTTGCCCGCAAGCGTTTTGAGGCCCGTGAAGCCCGCCTGCTACGTACTAAGCAGGAGCGTGCGGAAGACATGGCCCTGCGTAAGCAAATGCTGAAAGACAAGGCCACGCGAGAAGGTCGTGCGAAAAAAACCAATGGGGACCCTGCTGATGCGTAGCTTCCAGACCAGTGGTGCCCCGCATATGCCACCACAGATCACCGTAGCCAAAGTGATGTTACTGGTACTGCTTGCCCTACTGCCGGGCGTGCTGGCTTACGCGTGGTTTTTCGGGCCGGGAATCCTGATACAAATCCTGCTGGCAACAGGATTTGCACTTTTGTTTGAGGCATTGAGCTTGCGTATGCGGGGCCGGTCACTTAAACCGTTCATCAATGATTACAGCGCGGTGGTGACGGCAGTACTTTTTGCTTTGTCCATACCGCCGCTCGCACCATGGTGGATTAGCCTGATTGCCATGTTATTCGCCATAGGTTTTGCCAAGCACCTGTACGGCGGCCTGGGATTGAATGTATTTAACCCGGCCATGGTGGGTTACGCGGTGGTGCTGATCAGCTTCCCGCAGGTCATGACTGCCTGGTTACCTCCACTGGCTCTGGCTGAAAACAGCCTGGGGCTCTACGACAGTCTGTTGGTCATTTTCACAGGTCAGGTACCGCTTGCAGGTGGCTGGGACGCCATCACCCAGGCAACCCCGCTGGACACGCTGAAAACCGGCGTTGAATCCGGTCGCATGGTTTCTGAAATTCGCCAGTCCCCCCTGTTCGGCGACTTCGGCGGAAAGGGTTGGGAATGGATTGCAAACTGGTTTGCCCTGGGCGGTTTATTCCTTTTATATAAACGTGTCATTAGCTGGCAAGTGCCGGTTGCTGTGATCGGCAGCGTAATCCTGCTCAGCCTGCCTTTCTGGCTGGCCGACCCGGATGGCAACCCGCTCCCCATGCAGCACGTTTTTTCCGGCGCGCTGGTGCTGGCTGCCTTTTTCATTGCCACCGATCCGGTCAGCGGTTGTGTCAGCAACAAGGGACGACTGATTTTTGGTGCCGGTGTCGGCATCATCACGCTGCTGATCAGGCGCTGGGGCGGTTACCCGGATGGAGTTGCATTCGCCGTGTTGCTGATGAACATGGCAGCACCGTTGATTGACCGCTATACCCGTCCAAGGATGTACGGTGAACGAGTAAAGTGAATGAGCAAAGTCAATGAATAAGGGTTGGCAACCGGTTATCCGTAGCGGCCTGCTGCTGGGCAGCATCGCCCTGTTGGGCACGGCTTTGCTGGCAGGCGTGAATTACCTGACGCAGGACCGCATCATCGAGCAGGAAAAACGCCGTGTGCTGCAGCGACTCAACGAAATCGTTCCGGTTGTTGCATACAATAATGATCTGCTTGAGGATGTTATCCAAATTGAAGAACCGGGTTTTTTCCGGCATGCCGCAGCGGTTGACGTGTACCGGGCCCGCATGGATGGTCGACCCATAGCCGTCGTAATGATCGTCACGGCACCCGACGGGTACAACGGCGATATACGGGTTTTGGTCGGCGTAAATGCCGAAGGGACGGTACTCGGCGTGCGGGTTCTATCTCACCGGGAGACGCCCGGCCTGGGCGACCCGATTGAAGCTGAAAAGAGTAACTGGGTCTTTGGATTTGCGCAAAAGTCATTGCAAAACCCGGAACACGATGGCTGGGCAGTAAAAAGGGACGGTGGCGAGTTCGATCAATTTACCGGCGCCACGATTTCGCCAAGGGCTGTGGTCAGGGCAGTACACACTGCATTGTTATACTTCCAGGCAAACAAACAAGCGCTGTTTGATACACCGGTATCTTCGGCAATCGAGGATGAACAACCCGAATAACCGGTCCAAAATGAATGACACTGGCTTAAGGAAGATATTCACAGACGGTGCCTGGCGGCAGAACGCCGGACTGGTAGTTCTGCTGGGCCTCAGCCCGCTGTTGGCTGTCACCGACACCGTAGTCAAGGGCCTCGCATTGGGCTTAGCGACCATGCTGACCGTGATGCTGTCCAATTTTTTCGTCTCGCTGCTGCGTGGGCTGTTGAAACCCGCGATACGCATCCCTGCATTTGTTTTGATCATCGCCTCGGTGGTCACAGTGATTCAACTGCTGATGCAGGCCTTTTTCTATGACCTTTACCGAGCGCTGGGCATCTTTATTCCGCTGATTGTAGCCAATTGCGTCATCCTTGAACGCGCCGAGGTGTTTGCCTCCAAAAATGGCCCGCTACCATCAGTACTGGACGGTTTTGCCACCGGTCTCGGGTTTGGTATTACACTGGTTTTACTCGGTGCATTACGCGAACTGACCGGGCGCGGCACATTGCTTTTCGGATCCGACATGCTACTGGGAGACTGGGCCGGTAACCTCACGCTGACCATTGTCCCGGGCCACCCCGGTTTTCTGCTGGCCATACTGCCGCCAGGTGCTTTTATTGGTCTGGCACTACTGATCGCAGCCCGCAATGCCTGGGAAGCAAAGGCCGGCAACAAGTCAATAGAACAGGTTCAGAACGCCCATGAAACCTGACGACCGGGTAGAGTTCTTCCGGCGTTTGCAGGCCATCGATCCACAACCGGCCACAGAACTCGAATACCAATCTCATGTTGAATTGCTGATCTCGGTCATCCTTTCAGCCCAGGCCACGGACGTCAGTGTCAATCTCGCCACTCGCAGGCTGTATAAAAAAGCCAACACACCGCAAGCCATTGTTGATCTCGGTGAAGGGGATTTGAAAGCTTATATCAAGACCATCGGCTTGTTTAACTCCAAGGCGAAAAACATCATAGCGACCTGCAAGATCCTGCTGGAAAAACATGCAGCCCGTGTACCGTCAAGCCGCGAAGCCCTGGAAGCCCTGCCTGGTGTTGGACGCAAAACAGCCAACGTTGTGTTAAATACTGCATTTGGTGAACCTACACTTGCAGTAGATACCCATATATTCCGGCTGGCCAACCGCAGCGGCCTGGCACTTGGCAAAACACCCTTGATCGTTGAGCGCAAGCTGCTAAAAAGTGTGCCTTCAAAATACCTGCTCAATGCCCACCACTGGTTAATCCTGCACGGACGTTATATCTGCAAGGCACGCAAACCAAATTGCGCGGAATGCATCGTTCGCGACCTGTGCCGAACCGGAAAACAAGAAGGTTATTGATTTTTTGGCTTTGAAGTTGTTGCAACGCAAAAAATAGTCATTTCACCTGATACTGACAGTATTTCGCAAATCCGTTGCAATAATCCCCGGCACGTGCCGGTCTATAGCCACGAATACGGATTTTTTCTTGGAACAGACCGGCAGAATTGCCAGTCTCCCGGGCCGATCCGGGCAAAGATTGACTCTTTCGGCTAGCTGAAAGAGACCATGAATAACTCTTAACGGGTTGTAAATAGAGGCGCACTGGCGCCGTAGTTAATATTCCCGCACTGAATACTGGCGGGATTTTTTTAAACTGTGGAGGTTCTACCAAATGGCTAGTAAATTTAAGATAGTTAACCCTGTTGCAGCCGCTGTCGGCGTTGCACTCGTTTCATCCCTTGCTGTTTCTTCAACGGCTTTTGCTAATGGCAATCCTTTTGTAACTACTGACCTTGACGATGGCTACCAGTTAGCCGGAAATAAGGGTGAAGAAGGCAAATGCGGAGAAGGCAAATGCGGTGGTGACAAAGGCAAGATGGATAAGATGGGCGACAAGGGCAAAGAAGGTTCTTGCGGCGACAAGGGCATGGAAGGCTCTTGCGGCGACAAGGGTATGGAAGGCTCTTGTGGGGAGAAGGGCAAGGGCATGGAAGGTTCTTGTGGTGAATCGCACATGAAGGACAATGAAGGCTCCTGCGGCGGCAATATGAGCAAGGGCGAAGAAGGTTCTTGCGGCGGCAACGCCTGATATCTGACTCCCGATGAGTCACCGTCAACGTACACACCCGGTAATGGGTGCGGGACTTGGTTTGAGGCGGGCCCTTTTGGGTCCGCTTCAGGCACATGACCCTGAAATCGTTGCTGCAACCGTTGATTTTATGGAGGTCGCTCCTGAAAACTGGATCAACGTCGGCGGCCAGAGAAGGCAAGCTTTCCGTTACTTCACTGAACGCCATCCATTCATCTGCCACGGGCTTTCACTGTCCATTGGCGGGCCATCACCACTGGATCAGACTTTTATCCGCAAACTGCGGCAGTTTATGGATCAATACCAGATCCGTGCATACAGTGAACACCTGAGTTACTGCACAGACGATGGCCACCTATACGACCTGATGCCCATTCCATTTACGGAAGAAGCCGTTAAATATGTGGCAGGACGTATCCACCAGGTACAGGACATGCTCGGACAGCGCATGGCCATTGAAAACGTATCTTATTATGCAGCGCCGGGCGCTGAGCTGAGCGAAATAGATTTTATCAACGCAGTTATCAATGAAGCTGACTGTGACCTGTTACTGGACGTAAACAACATTTATGTAAATAGCGTAAACCACGGCTATGACCCGCTGGAGTTTTTAGCCGCCTTACCTGCAGAGCGAATAGCTTACGGTCATATAGCCGGCCACTACAATGAAGCTGAAGACCTGATCGTGGATACGCACGGTGCCGATATTATCGGTAATGTGTGGGATCTGCTGGACAAGGCCTACGAACTTTTCGGTGTGTTCCCCACGCTTCTTGAACGGGACTTCAACATTCCCCCGGTTGTTGAGCTGTTTGCCGAAGTACAGAAAATCAGAGACATCCAGGACAAATGGAGCCGGGATGAACCCACAATAGAAGAACATGCGACACAAGAGCATACAGATGATCAGCGACACCGCGCCTGAAGCACTGGCCAGGCTGCAAACCAGTTTTGCTGCCCATATCCGGGATCCACAATCCAAGGCTGCACCCGACGGTATTGAAGACCGTCGTATGGGTATCTACCGGGACCTGTTCTTCAATAACATCAAAAGCTTTGTGTCAGGCAATTTTCCTGTGCTCAAGACCTTGTTCAGCGATGCTGCCTGGACAAGCCTGTGTCGTGATTTTTACAGGGAATACCGATGCCAGACACCCTTGTTCCCGGAATTGCCACGGGAGTTTCTGAGGTACCTGCAGGACCACCGCCAGGACCGTGAAGATGACCCGCCGTTTATGTTGGAACTGGCCCACTACGAATGGGTGGAATTAGCGTTATCGCTGGATGAGGCGGACCATGATGACGTTGAAGCAGATAAGCATGGCGACCTGCTGAACGGTATCCCGGTATTGTCACCACTCGCCTGGCCACTAAGTTACAGCTACCCGGTCCACCGCATCTGTTCTGATTTCCAACCCGATGAAGCACCGCAACAGCCGACACACCTGCTGGTCTGGCGGCAGCGTGACTTCACGGTGAAGTTCATGCAACTAAATGATATCTCACTGCTCTTGTTACAAAAAATGCAAAACGAACCGCACAGCACAGGTCTTGAGTTGCTGAAGACAATTGCCGGGGCCGTCCATCATCCCCAGCCGGATGTCGTAATCGAAGGTGGCGCAGTCCTGCTAAGGAACCTGAGAAACAAAGAGGTTCTACTCGGCACCCGCCCCTGACAACCCAAACACAAATATTAAGAAGCATGGCAGTGATCAATTTTTACGACCGTATTACCTCCCGCTTGCGTGCATCCGGCGATTACGTCTGGCCGCTCGTGTTAAGGCTTATCATGGCATGGGAGTTCTGGGAGTCCGGTATCACAAAACTGAACGGACAAAACTGGTTTGCTGAAATCCCCTGGGCGGACTGGCAAAAAGGCTTCCCGTTCCCTTTCGACCAGATCCCCACCAGCCTGAACTGGTTTTTAGCAACCTGGGGTGAATTGGTGTTCGCCGTGATGTTGTTACTGGGGCTGTTTACCCGCTTTGCTGCAATTTCACTCATCGTTATTACCGTGGTGGCGACAGCTGCCGTGCACTGGCCTGCAGAATGGAGCAGTTTTGCGGAGCTTTGGAATGGCTATGTCATCACCTCCAAGGGCGGCGGTAACTTTAAGCTGCCATTGCTGTTTGTCGTTATGTTGCTGCCGTTGGTGTTCGCTGGTGGGGGCAAATTCTCACTGGATCACCTGCTGGTCAGTATGACCGGCCGCGGCCACCTTGTAGATGACCGCACAGGCGGGCTGCAGTCCGCAGGGCTGGCGTTGATAATCCTGGGCCTCGCAACGGTCTGGGTTGAACCTTCATGGGGTATAAGCTTGTTGGTCGCCGGCGTACTGGCAATGCTGGCGCCGGAATTTACCGGTAAAAGTTGAGCCATAGCTTTTCTGTCAGGGGCCGATCTGTTCCTGAGGGAACGGAATATCCAGGGGTTTCAGCTCATAGCCACTCTTACGTAGCAGACCCAGCAGACCATCTTCACCCGGCAGGTGCAATGCACCCACGGCTACGAATACGCTGTTGTTTTCAAGGTAGGGCAGCAATGTATCCAGCATACGGCGGTTACGGGCCTGGATGCCTGTTTCAAAAAAATAATCACTTACGGCAGTTCCTACGGCCTGCAGTTCATCAACAGACAGCTCTTCCAACTGTACCAGGTCATTTTCAAGGTAGGCAGCGACCATCTGGTCATGTGCTTCGGTGACCTGGCCGGATTCTGCAATGGCCCGGTCCAGCAGGTCCAACTGCATCGACATTGGCATATCTTCAAGAAACGATAGTTGCTGCTCAAGTGTTTCCAGGGCGACCAACTTGAGCCCGTTCCCGGTTGCCCGCAGAGACAGGGACAGATCCATGAAAAGCCCGGTTTCCGGCGGTGGCGTGCTCAAGGTCATCATGGCTGCCCAGGGCTTCATGCGCGTGATGAAATCTGTCGGCACCTTGTAGGCAGCCAGGGCAGTAACCAGCGCATCGAACCGCTCAGATCCAATGACCGACTCCAGCGTTTGCCCC
>BTRB01000032.1:0-16040 GCA_036986175.1 Gammaproteobacteria bacterium | reverse complement strand
TGGAAGTCTTTGCATACGGTGTGCGCAACAGTGTGGGACTGGCTTTTCATCCACAGAACGCACAATTGTGGTTCACCGACAACGGCCGCGACCTGCTCGGTGATGATATTCCTGCGGATGAACTGAACCATGCACCCAAAAGGGGCATGCATTTTGGTATCCCGTATTGCCACCAGGGTGATTTGCTGGATGAGGAGTTCGGAAAGGGAAAAGACTGTGCTGACTACACACCTCCTGTAGCAAAGCTTGACCCGCACGGTGCGGCACTTGGGCTGGTGTTTTATACCGGGGATATGTTTCCGGAAGAGTATAAAAACAAATTGTTTATTACCCAGCACGGTTCCTGGAACCGCAGCAAGAAGTCCGGTTATCAAATTCTGGTTTTTGACGTAAAACCCGATGGCAAGGTGTTGGACATGAAGGTCTTCGCGTCCGGTTGGTTGCAAGGTGAAGATGACTGGGGGCGGCCCAATGATGTGCTGGTCATGCCCGATGGTGCCTTATTGGTATCAGACGACAAGGCCGGCGTAATCTACCGGATTTCATATACAAAATGAGCTTGATACAGGTTGCAGTGCTGGCCCTGATCCAGGGCCTGACCGAATTTTTGCCAGTATCCAGTTCCGCCCATTTGATACTTGGCAGTAAAGTTTTCGGCTGGCCCGACCAGGGTCTGGTGTTCGATGTTGCGACGCACCTTGGCACACTGCTTGCTGCGCTGGTGTATTTTCGCAAAGACCTGTGGCAGATGGTGGTGCCATGGCTGGACAAAGGCAAAGGCGATGAAGCATCGCGGAAGTTGGGCGTGACGCTGCTTATCGCCAGTATTCCAGCCATTGTTGCAGGTGGATTGCTATATGGCTGGATTGAATCAATGTTGCGTGATATTCGCATTATCGCCTATGCCACCATCGGTTATGGTCTGTTGCTTTGGTGGGCTGATGCCCGCTTTGCCCGCAGCAAGGTGATGGACGACATGAATCTCAAGGCAGGTGTTGTTATTGGTCTCGCACAGATGTTGGCGCTGGTACCTGGCACGTCACGTTCCGGGATTACGATTACCGTGGGGCGGATGCTTGGCTTCAATACTGACACCGCGGCCCGGTTTTCCTTTTTGCTGTCAATTCCTGTCATAGCAGCCGCAGGCGGCTACGGTATGTTGCGTATGTTTCTCAACGAGTCATCCATTAACTGGATGCAGTTTGGTTTGGCTGTATTGATATCCGCTATTGCCGGCTGGTTGTTTATTGCCGCTTTTTTGGCCCTGTTGCAGCGCATCGGGCTGGTACCTTTCGTGATTTATCGTCTTGTACTTGGCGCTGCCTTGTTATGGCTTGTGTTCTAGTTCCATTGATGCACTAATATAGTGCACTAAGTCCTTTGATGTGTCATTATGGTGCCCTATTTGGGTGCGACGCTGGATGCTGATTTCTTCTGTTTAGCTACAGTCGGCTAAAATGCCGCTAAAAGTCGTGAAAACGTCTCTAAATATACTGATTTTAGTTTCAACTGTAATTTCAGGTATTCGTTCGGTTTGGCATGACATCTGCATAGTTATACTGACCCATCTTGGATCCTTATGAACAGAAAACACAACAGGAAAATGAAATGAGTGCAGAAACTATCCAGAAGATGATTCGCGAGAACGAAGTTGATTTTGTTGATTTACGGTTTTGTGATACTGCAGGTAAAGAACAACACCTCAGCATGCCGGCCAGCATGGTCGATGACGATTTTTTTGAAGAAGGCAAAATGTTCGATGGCTCTTCCATCAAGGGCTGGAAAGGCATCAATGAATCGGACATGGTGTTGATGCCGGATCTTGATTCCGCCGTTATGGACCCCTTCATGGAGCACAGCACGATGCTCTTGCGATGCGATGTGCTGGAGCCCGACACCATGGAAGGCTACAACCGCTGCCCGCGTTCACTGGCCAAACGCGCAGAGGCCTACCTGCAGTCCAGCGGAATTGCCGATACGGCGTTCTTTGGGCCTGAGCCGGAATTCTTTGTATTTGACAGCGTCAGTTTTGGCACTGATATGCACTCCACTTTCTACAGCATTGATTCCGAAGAAGGTGCCTGGAATACCGGCGCAGAATACGAAGAAGGCAATCGCGGCCACCGGCCACGGGTCAAAGGCGGCTATTTCCCGGTGCCGCCGGTGGATGGCTTGCATGACCTGCGAGCGTCCATTTGTGAAATTCTGGAGAATATGGGCGTGGCGGTTGAAGTACATCACCACGAAGTAGGTACCGCCGGGCAATGTGAGATCGGTACAAAGTTCAATACCCTGACCCGTAAGGCTGATGAGTTGCTGATCCTCAAATATGCAACTCACAACGCAGCCCATGTCACTGGCCGGACCGCCACTTTCATGCCAAAACCACTGGTGGGTGACAATGGTTCAGGTATGCATGTTCACCAGTCGTTATTCAAAGACGGCGAAAACCTGTTTGCCGGTGAGGAGTATGGTGGCCTTTCAACCACGGCTTTACATTACATTGGCGGTATTTTCAAACATGCCAGGGCAATCAATGCTTTTGCCAATGCGTCCACCAACAGCTACAAGCGCCTCGTACCCGGTTTTGAAGCACCCGTGATGCTGGCTTATTCCGCCCGCAACCGTTCAGCTTCCTGTCGTATCCCGCACGTTGGCAGCCCCAAAGGACGCCGCATCGAAGTACGTTTTGGTGACCCGGCAGGCAATGGCTACCTGATCTTTGCCGCCATGCTGATGGCCGGCCTCGACGGTATTGCCAACAAGATTGATCCTGGCCCGGCCATGGACAAAGATCTCTACGACTTACCGGCTGAGGAAGTTAAAGATATTCCGACAGTGTGCACCAGCTTGTCCCAGGCACTCGAAGCGCTGGATGCTGACAGGGAATTCCTGAAAGTAGGCAATGTCTTTGATGATGATCTTATTGATGCATATATCGAGCTCAAAATGGAAGAAGTGACACGTTTCCGCATGTCCACCCATCCGGTTGAGTTTGATATGTACTATTCTATATAGGAGGAGCTGTCATCCGGCAGTTCCGCCTGAACCGGTTGGCCCTGAAGATTGCGGGTAGCCTTAAGCTGGGTGTATAACCGGAAAAACATGGAGTCTGGCGATGATACGGATAGTGTATAAAACTTTTTTTCTAATCCTGATGGCATTCTCACTGGTTGTGGCGACCAATACTGTATTGGCACAGGTCTATAAAATAGTGGATGAGAACGGTAACGTCACGTACACCGACAGGCCGCCAAAAGATGGTTCCAAACCGGTTAAGCTGGCGCCTATCAGCGTGATTGAAGCACCGACTTACGGGCAACCCGCCAAGGCGGATAAAGAAGATACGGAAAGTGCGAACGTCGAAGAAATGTCGCTCAAATATCTGCGTAAGAACTATGCTGATTTTGCCATTGTTACCCCGCAGCAGGAAGAGTCTGTCTGGAATCCCGATAAGGCCATGGCCGTGGCATGGAATACGCGTTACGAGTTGCAGGAAGGTATGCAAGTCACGATTTATATCGATGGTATGCAGTACTCCAAAACCACCGATCAAATCATCCCGGTATCAAAGCTTGATCGTGGTGAACATAAAATAGAGGCACAATTGACCGACGCAAGAAACCGCAGGATTGCTATAGCGGAACCGGTCACTTTTTATGTCAGACGCCCAAATCTCTACACCAATCCTCAGCGCCCAAGGCCGAGAGGCTGAGGGTATTCCGAAATGTATGCTTGAAATGCTGTCTACTGCAGTAGTCGAACTGGACGCACGAGGCTGTGTCAGGACCATGAATGCAGCCGCGGAGAATTGTCTCGATACCGGCAGGGAGCGGGCTTTTGGTGACCCGTTCCAGGATCTGGACAGAATTCCCGCTGCACTTACCCAGGCCATTTCGGCAACCGCCAGTGACCATCGCAATCGCCATTTACGTGAATGCAAACTTGCGGACGGCTGGTACGACTGCAATATCAAGGCCATGCCGGATCAGCACCTGTTACTGGAGTTTTACAATCTCAAATGGCAGCAGCAGCAGGATAAATTGCAACAACGTGAAGTGCAGACCGGCATGATGGAATTGCTGCGGCGCAACCTCGGGCATGAGATCCGTAATCCACTGGGGGGTATTCGTGGCGCGGCGCAAATGATGGCGGCAGAACTGAACGGTGGCGAACTGGGAACCCTCGCTGAGCTGATCATGCGTGAAGTTGACCGTGTTGATGAATTGCTACAGCGATTTGGTCAACCTGAGTTGCAGCTCAGCCCGGTGGATGTGCACTGGGTTTTGGGTGAAACAGCCGATTTACTGCATGTAGAATCTGCCGAAAGCGTAAAAATAATCCGTGACTATGACCCCAGTATTCCACCTCTCAATGCTGATGCGACAGCCTTGCGGCAATTGTTTCTGAACCTGGCGCGCAATGCATTCCAGGCCGGCGCAACGGAGGTCACACTACGCAGTCGGGTCGAACATGACAGTGCCTTGTTGCAGCCGGGGATCAGCAGCGTAGTGCGGTTGGAAGTCGATGACAACGGTTGTGGTGTTCCGGAATCCCTGCGCGGGCTGCTGTTCATGCCGATGGTTACGGGTCGTCGGGATGGAACCGGCCTGGGCCTGGCACTGGCACAGCAGATTGCCGCCGCACACGATGGTTTGTTGACCTACGAACCACTGGAGCCAGGCAGCCGGTTTACCTTAAAACTGCCGCTGGAGCGAATTCATGGCTGAGCCGGCAACAGTCTGGGTAGTCGATGACGATGAGGCCATTCGCTTTGTGCTGGAAAGGGCGTTGAGCCGCGCCGGTTATAAGACCGAGAGCTTTGGTACGGTTGCGGCCATCAGTGCGGCATTAGGTGCTGACCAGCCCACAGTCATCATTACCGACATCCGCCTGCCGGATGCCGACGGCTTGAGTATCCTTAAAACCCTGAAAGACAAAGATATCGAGGTTCCGGTGATTGCCATGACGGCATTCTCCGATCTGGACCAGGCAGTTTCAGCATTCCAGTCGGGTGTGTTCGACTACCTGTCAAAACCATTTGATCTCGACACGGTGTTGTCGGTCGTCGCCCGTGCATCAGCGGGTTCATCTGGCGGGTCGGTGCCGGAAGAAGCCATTGAATCAAAACAGATAATTGGCGAGTCGGCGGCTATGCAGGAGGTATTTCGGACCATCGGCAGGTTGTCGCGCACAAGCATCAGCGTATTGATTACGGGTGAAACTGGCGTCGGCAAGGAAGTGGTCGCGCGCGCACTGCATCAGCACAGCCCGAGGGCTGGTGGGCCATTTGTTGCCATCAATACAGCTGCCATTCCGGCCGAGTTGCTTGAGTCTGAGCTGTTCGGCCATGAACGTGGTGCATTTACAGGCGCTCACGCGAGGCGACCCGGGCATTTTGAGGAAGCTGCCGGCGGCACTTTGTTCCTTGATGAAATTGGTGACATGCCCCTGTCCTTGCAAACGCGTCTTTTACGTGTGCTGGCCGAAGGAGACTATTACCGGGTTGGCGGGCGTGACCTGCTGCAAGCGGATGTCAGGGTCATTACCGCAACGCACCAGGATCTGAAAGCCAGAATTGCGGATGGAAGCTTTAGGGAAGACCTTTACCATCGTCTCAATGTGATTTCCATCAAGCTGCCGCCGCTGCGGGAACGCGGTGATGACATCCCGTTGCTGGCCCGGCATTTTCTTCACCAGGCGGCGATAGAGCTGGGGTTGGAAGAGAAATATTTACTGCCTGAAACCATCCAGGCGATGAAACTCAAAGTATGGCCCGGCAATGTCCGCCAACTACAGAACCTTTGTCAACAATTATGTGTGATGGCGGCCGGCGAGCAGATTTTGCCGGAGGATCTCCCCGCCAGCCTTAGTGAAATGGACCCGTCCAGCCAGCCGGCTGGATCCTGGCCCGAAGGCCTGCGCCGCTGGACCCATGGCGCACTTTCGCGCGGTCAGATGGACGTGATGGCCGAGGCACGCGGCAACCTGGAAAGAACGATACTTGATTGCGCGCTGGACTTTACTGGCGGGAAACGTGTTGAAGCTGCACGCCTGCTGGGCCTGGGTCGCAATACACTGACCCGCAAACTGAAAGAATTCGAACAGGGTAAAGGGTCGGGTTAACCCGCCGGAGGCACACGGAGGTTAAAGGTCACCGGACCGTCATTGATCAGGCTGACCTGCATAGTTGCACCGAATCGCCCCGTGGGTACATTGCCAAGCTCCCGCCGGGCAGAGCCGAGCAGGTATTCAAACATCCGCCGGCCTTCTGCCGGCTCTGCCGCCGGTGTAAAGCTGGGACGGTTACCGCTGTTGGTGTCGGCCGCGAGTGTGAACTGGGAAACCAGCAGTAACTCACCTTGCACCTGGCGCAGGTTCAGATTCATACGGCCGCTGTCATCTGCAAAAATCCTGTAAGCCAGTATGCGTTGTAACAGCCGGTCTGCCTGAGCCTTGGTATCACCTTTTTCAACTGCTACCAGGGCAAGGATACCGGTCCCGATCGCAGCCGTGATTTCGGCAGCGGAAGAATTTTCATTAACAAGTACGCTGGCTTCCGATACCCTTTGCAGTAATGCAATCATTTCAACGCCAAAGCCCGGAAAAATATCATGGTAACAGGCTTGCTCGGATCGCGATAAGTTTCGGGGCAGAATGGTGAAATTATTGGCAATCAAGGTCGTCATGCGTATATTCAGCTGGATTACACCGCGGGCAGCTGAGTTTATCGCCCCGCCAGTGGCTGCTGTGCTGTGGTTTCTGTCGCCCCGCAAGCGTCGCGTTACCCGTCTGAACCTGCGTGCCGTCTATCCGGATCTGGATAGCAGAAGCAGGAACGAGATTGGCCGGGCCAGCATGGTGCACTATGTCAGGGGTGTGTTTGAGGCCGGAATTTTATGGCATTGGCCGTTGGAAGAGGTTTGGCAATGCTTTGACGAACCGCAGGGTCTCGAGCATTTTCATGCAGCCCGACAAGCGGGTAAAGGTGTGATTTTGGCTGCGCCACACAGCGGCTCATGGGAGTTGCTAGGTCTGTATGTCCAGCGGGAACTGGACTACACCATTCTGTATAAGCCTGGCAGGCATGCCGATGTTGAGGAATTGCTGCTGGAAAAGCGTCGCCGCGGGGGGGCCAAACTGGTACCCGCCAACAGTGCCGGTTTGCGGGTTTTGTACCGGACGATCAAGGCCGGCGGAATGGCTGGCATTCTACCGGACCAGGAGCCAACACAGGGTGATGGTGAATTCGCCCCCTTCTTTGGTATTGAAACACTAACCGGCGTTTTGCTGCCGCACATCGCCCAACGAACCGGCGCCGCAGTCATATTTGCCGTGTGTGTCCGGCGTAAGAAAGGCCGCTATTGCGTACATTACCTAAAAGCAGATACTGACATTTCGGACAAGGATATCCGTATTGCGCTTACTGCTCTGAACGAGGGTATTGAACGAACTATTGAGGTGGATACCAGGCAGTATTTGTGGGCTTATAAACGCTTCAGGAACCGGCCGGAAGGAGAGAACCCTTTTTATCAGTCGCCCCAACTTTGAACCGGTGAATTTAATCCCGCCAGAATGCCGGGGTAAACAATACCAGTATAGTGAAAATCTCTAGCCGGCCCAACAGCATGGCAAAACTCAGAATAACTTTTGCGGTTGAATTGAGGCTGGCATAGTTGGCGCTGACATCACCCAGTCCCGGCCCGAGATTCGTGAGACTGGCTGCAGCCGCTGAATATGCTGTTACCGGGTCTACCCCGACGCCATTGAGTGCGATGGTAATCAGTACGAAACTGGTGACATACAAAAAGAAAAATCCCCAGACTGCATCCATGACGGTGGTTGATGTTTTCCTGCCGCCGATTTTCACCGGTATGACCGCGTGGGGATGGATCAGGCGGTGGATTTCACGAATTGCCTGGCGGTACAGCAGCATGATGCGAATGACTTTCATGCCGCCGCTGGTACTGCCCGCACAGCCGCCAATGAATGCAACCAATATCAGCAAGATCGGAATGAATCCTGGCCATAAGGAGAAATCGGTGGTTGTATACCCGGTACTCGTCATGATCGAAACAACCTGGAAGCCTGCATAACGCGCAGATTCGGCGATGCTTCCGTAGGTTCCGTTCAGGTAAAGCGCAATGCTAACCAAAACCGCGAAACCGAGCAGCAGCGATGCATAGACCTTGAGTTCCGGATCCTGGAAATAGGGCTGTGCGCTGGCTCTTTTCCATGAAGTAAAGTGGGTCGCGAAATTTATACCTGACACCACCATGAAGACGGTGGCTATTGTTTCCAGGGTAGGGTTGTCAAACCAGCCAAATCCGGCATCGTGCGTTGACATCCCTCCAGTTGATACGGTGCTGAACGCATGGCCGACAGCATCAAATAACGTCATACCGCCCAGCCAATAGGCCAGCGCGGCCAAAACCGTTATGCCCAGGTAAATCAGCCATAGTGCCTTGGCAGTTTCGGTGATCCGTGGTGTCAACTTGCTGTCTTTCATTGGCCCGGGGGTTTCTGCACGGTATAACTGCATGCCACCAACCCGCAGCATGGGCAGGATCGCGACAGCCAGGACCACGATGCCAAGGCCCCCAAGCCATTGCAATTGCTGTCGGTAATACAAAATACCACGCGGCAGCCCATCAATATTGGTCAATATCGTCGACCCGGTCGTGGTCAGGCCCGACATGGATTCAAACACCGCATCCACGTAGGAAATATCCGGTTGCGTCAAGAGCAGAAATGGCAATGCGCCAACCAGGGCAAGTGTGAGCCAGCTCGCCGCTACGATCAAAAATCCGTCACGTAAACGCAATTCCTGGTGGCTGTTACGCACGGGCAGAAAAATGGCCATGCCGATGATGAAAAGGATCACGGCACTGATCAGGAAAATGCTGGCCGTGCCATCCTGATACCACCACGAGACCAGTGCGGGTGGGAACATCATCATGCTGGCACCTGCAATCAGGAAGCCAACGATCTTTAGCACGGTTGAGTTTTTCATCCACTAACTCGTATATTGCGGGTTAAACCGGTCGTTCATACAAATGTAGCGCTGACCTGGAATAACTGCTCTACGGCATGGATCTGTTTCTTGTCGGACACGAACAGCAGTACGTGGTCATGCGCCTCGATGACTGTATCGTGATGGGCGATGATGACATCTTCATTCCGGACGATGGCGCTGATGGTAGTGCCGGTCGGTAAGTCCAGTTCTTCCACTGAACGACCGACTACCCTTGAATTACGCCGGTCACCCAGCGCCACCGCTTCGATAGCTTCAGCTGCACCGCTGCGTAGTGAATGTACCCTTGCCATATTGCCCCGGCGGATGTGGGTCAGCAGGGAGCCGATGGTAACTTGCTGTGGCGATACAGCAATATCAATGGTGCCTGATTCCATCAGGTCCACATAGGATGGCCGGTTGATGATAGCGATTACTTTCTTCGCGCCCATACGCTTGGCCAACAAAGAGGACATGATGTTGGCTTCATCATCATTGGTCAGCACACAGTAAACATCGGTATTTTCTATGGCTTCTTCCCTGAGCAGGTTCTCATCAGCGCAGTCACCCACCAGTACGATGGTTTTGGATAATTCTTCGGCAATGGCCTCAGCCCTGGCCGGGTCCAGTTCAATAATTTTTACATGGTGATCACGTTCAAGGCGTCGTGCGAGGTTCTTGCCAATATTTCCGCCACCTGCAAGAATCACCCGCCGCACCGGTCGGTCCTGGGGCCTGAGCTCCTTCATGACTGTACGGATATGCCGTTTTGCTGCCAGGAAAAACACCAGGTCGTTTTCTTCAATGACGGTATTGCCGTCCGGCAATATTAGCTGCCCATCGCGGTAAATCGCTGCCACGCGTGCATCTGACCGGGCCGGCATATGGTGTTTTAAGGTATACAGTTTTTGTCCGACCAGCAGGCCCCCGGCTTCTGCCTTTGTGGCTACCAGTTGCGCCCGTCCTTCGGCAAAATCCATAACCTGCAGGGCGCCCGGGTACTCAATCAGGCGGCTGATGTATTGTGTCAACAGCAATTCCGGGCTGATCAGAACATCGACAGGAGAATGCTCACGGTGAAACAGCTCAGGCCGTTCGGTGTATTCAGTTGAACGCACACGCGCCACACGGGTCGGTACGTTATACAGGGTGTAGGCGATCTGACAGGCAACCATGTTGGTTTCATCAGAATTGGTTAGCGCAATGACCAGATCGGCGTCCTCAATGCCGGCCCGTTCAAGTACCTTGGGATGGGAGGCGTGGCCCAGCACACAGCGAATATCCATTTGGTCCTGGAGTTCTTTGAGCCGTTGTTGGTCTATATCAACAATGGTGATGTCATTTTCTTCATGAACCAGCGCATTGGCTACCGTGGAACCAACCTGGCCGGCACCGAGAATCACAATTTTCACGGCTTGTCTGCACCTCTTGCAACGGATTTGGGATCAATGCCCAGCGAACGGAGTTTACGGTACAGGTGTGTTCTTTCCATCTCTACTGATTCAGAAAGCCTGCCGACACTGCCGCCGGCTTTTTTCAACTGGTAGATCAGGTAATCACGCTCAAATTGTTCCCGGGCCTCGCGCAAAGGCAGGTCAAACAGCGCCTCGCGTCCGCTGCCGGTTTTTTCCGTATTGGCAGCACTTTGACTGAGGGCTTCTTCAATTTCCCGCATCGAAATTTCACCATCGCCACCGAGTACCAGCAAGCGCTGGATCAGGTTGCGTAGTTCACGCACATTGCCCGGCCAACTGTGGTTGCGCATGCGGTTTTGGACCGAGACTGAGAACTGCCGGTAGGGCAGGTTTTCCTGGTTTGGAAACCAGTCAGAGAAATACCTTACCAATTCCGGAATGTCCTCTGGACGTTCGCGCAGAGCAGGGATTTGTAACGGCAGGACATTCAGGCGGAAGTACAATGAACTGAGTACCTGCCCACCCTTGACCACCTGTTCCAGATCCCTGGGAGCACTGCAGATAATACGACAGGATAAAGGTTTCTGGCTCGCGCTGCCCACTGCCGTGAAGCCACCGGATTCAATTGTATTGTTGAGCAGTTCCTGAGTATCGGCTGACAGCTTAGGCAGATCAGGGATAAACACTGTACCGCCGGAGGCCTGGTCCAGAAGACCGCTGACTGCCTGCCCATTTGCTACTGAACCGAACAGGTAGCTGCGGCAATTCTCTGTACCGGCCTGGCTATGGTCAAATATGGACATATCACCGATAGCGGCTGACAATTGGTGGATGTAGTGGGCCAGCGTCCTGCGACCACTGCCGGGCTCACCTGTGATCATTACCGGGGACGTATGGTTGGCTACCTGTCTTGCCTTGTTGCGTAGTAACTGCATGGCCGGACTCGTACCCAGAGGTTCCACCAACCGTTCATGCCGGGTGGATGATTCGGCCGTTTCGGCCTGGGGCCCTGAATCGAGCGCCTTGCGTACAGTGGCCAGTAATTTGGCCAGTGATAACGGTTTTTGGATAAAATCGAAAGCCCCCAAACGGGTGGCCTCCACGGCGGTTTCCAGCGTGCCGTGGCCGGACATGATCACTACCTGGGATTCCAGCTTTCCGGCCGCAGACCACTCCTTGAGTAATGAAATACCGTCGATATCCGGCATCCAGATATCCAGTAATACCAGGTCGGGTTTTTGCTGTGCGTAGACCAGTCGTGCGCTTTCACCATCCTGCGCAACGCGCACGGAATACCCCTCATCCTCGAGGATTTCCTGAACGAGCTGCCGGATATCAGGCTCGTCATCAACGACCAGAATTTGCACTTGTACCATAGGGCATTAACCGGTGTGGCAAGGAAACAACAGAATACCCGAATGTACGAACGAGTCAACCGCTTATGTTCCGCGCCGGGTGAACGGTGCGGTTGTTTCAGGTTTACAGTGCATTTAACATCGCGGGTAGCTCGGATCGTCGGGATTACTTGCTTGATGCGTGTTCCAGCTCCACCAGGTAATTCACAACGTCCAGCATCGCTTCAAAGCTGCGTACATCTTTGTTGCTGGCAACGCGGTATTTCCGGTTAACCACCATTGATGGAGTGCCGGTGATACCAAAAAGCTGTACATCGCGCTGGCTTTTACGCATCTGACTATCTGCAGCAAATGATTTGAAATGGCCGATATAGGCATCTTTCTCTACGCCAAATCCGGAATAGAAATCTGCCAGTTCATCAACACTGCTGAATTGCCTGCGTTCTTTCCAGATGGCATCCATCATCGGCACATGGCTTTGTTCAGCAATGCCCATCATTTCGGCAGCTATGTAACCCTGGGCAAGCAACGCCCAGGCGCGGCGGCCAAAAGCGACCGGTAAGCGGTTCAGCCTGGCATACTCCGGTTTGCTCTTTTTCCAGCTCTGCATGTATGGCTCGAAAGTATTGCAGTGCGTGCAGGCATAACTAAAGATTTCGGTCACTTCGACAGTATCTGAGACGGACTCGTCCACTGCCTGGTCGATCTTGAAGTAATGTATGCCCTCCTGGTATTTACCCTGCTCTGCCATGGCGATCTGGCTGCCAAGCACCAGACTAAGGGCAAGAATTACTTTTTGTATCATTGTCTATCTCTCCGAAACATTCAATCTTCTACAGCGTGCAACCCTTGTACGTAAGCGGATACTGCCTTGATTTGATCATCCGTCAGGCGGAGGGCAACATCAGCCATTATCTTGTTGGCCTCATTCTTTTCACCCCAGACGGTACCACTGCGGAAGTCTTTCAGTATTTTTTCTGTATAGACAGAGTGCTGTCCGGCGAGTGCGGGGAAAACTGCAAGCGGGTTGCCTTCACCCACTGGTCCGTGGCAGGCCATACAAGCCGGCACGTCGGTTTTGGGATTTCCGGCCCGGTACAAGCGTTCACCAATGACGCGTGTTTCTTCTTTTGCCAGGCCGGCTTTACTGGTTTGGCCAGAAAAGTAAGCGGCAAGATCAGCCACGTCCTGATCGCTGAGGCCGGCAACGATTCCGGCCATTTCAGGCACCGGCCGTGCGCCGCTCTTGATCAGCTTGAGTTGGCGTTCCAGGTAAGGGGCGTGTTGGCCTGCAATTGTGGGCCAGTTGGGAATAACGCTGTTTCCGTCCGCGCCGTGGCATGCAGCACATACTGCTGATTTGCCCTGCCCGGCTTCTGCATCACCACCAGCAAGGACGGGTAATGTAACCAGCAACGACAAGATGGTTGCTACCTGCATTAAATGCTTCATTTCGTACTCTCCAGGAATGTTTGCGTACAATGACGGGCGAGTGGCCCGCCATTATCCCGTTTTAGGCACATGCGTTCCAGTCAAAAGATGAAAATGTGAGCAAACTATTTTGAAAAGAACCAATCCCTTCCGTATCGCACGCTATGTACTCAATGCTCACGAGTTGAAGCAACTGCCGGAAGACCGTGGTATCGAAGTCGCAATCGCCGGTCGTTCCAACGCTGGTAAGTCGAGTGCGATTAACACATTTACGGATCAAAAATCGCTTGCGCGAACCAGCAAAACACCGGGGCGTACCCAGCAGATTGTTATTTTCGAACTGGATGAAGACCGGCGCATTGCCGATTTGCCGGGTTACGGCTATGCAAAGGTACCGTTAAAACTCAAAGCACACTGGCGTAATGTCATGCAGCGTTATTTTCAGACCCGCAGTTGCCTGCGGGGCGTTGTGCTGGTGATGGATATTCGTCATCCGATGCGTGAATTCGACCAGCAAATGCTGGCCTGGTGCGAGGCATCCCATATTCCGTGCCATATATTGCTGACCAAGTCAGACAAACTCAAGCGTGGACCGGCACAGTCAACGTTGCTCAAGCTGCGGCGTGAATTACCTGACCTTGCCAGCATGCAGATTTTTTCTTCCAGTAATAAGACCGGGCTTGAAGAATTGGTGGATAAATTGCGCGGCTGGTATGAGTATGATTAGTGTACTCGCAGAACCTACGTTATAAGGTTGACAGTACACCAGTGTGTTAACAGGCTCCTTGAAGCGGAGTAAAATGGGCCTTAAATGAAACAGGATCAATAGCATGAGTTTTCCTTTCACCCGTATGCGCCGGATGCGCGCAGATGATTTTTCCCGCCGCATGATGCGGGAAACTGTCTTGACAGTGAACGACCTGATCTTGCCGGTTTTTATCATTGAGGGCGAAGACCGTAGTGAGGCGGTGGAGTCCATGCCGGGCGTCGAGCGCCTGACCATAGACAGGCTGCTCGGGCAGGCCGCAAACTGTGTGTGCCTGGGTATTCCGGCGATCACCCTGTTTCCGGTTACGGCACCCGAAGCCAAGACCGATGATGCCTGCGAAGCCTGGAACCCTGATGGCTTGGCCCAGCGGACCATTCGTGCCCTGAAACAGGCACACCCTGGGCTGGGTGTGATTACCGACGTGGCACTCGACCCTTACACCAGCCATGGCCAGGACGGATTGCTGGATAACAATGATTATGTCGTCAACGATAAAACTGTTGAGGCACTGGTAAAACAGGCCATGTCGCATGCCGAAGCCGGCGCGGATATCGTCGCACCGTCTGACATGATGGATGGCAGGATTGGTGCCATTCGTGAAGCGCTGGAAACAGGCGGTTTTTTCAATACTAAAATACTGGCTTATTCCGCCAAGTATGCTTCTGCTTTTTACGGGCCGTTCAGGGATGCTGTGGGCTCAGCCAGCGCGCTCGACGGTGGCAATAAATATACTTACCAGATGGACCCGGCCAACACCGATGAGGCACTATCGGAAGTGGCGCTGGACCTGGATGAAGGTGCGGATATGGTGATGGTCAAGCCGGCTATGCCCTACCTGGATGTGGTCCGGCGGGTAAAAGACGCCTTTGGCGTGCCAACTTTCGCCTACCAGGTCTCTGGCGAATACGCGATGCTCAAAGCTGCTTCGATCAACGGCTGGTTGGGCGAGGAAGCCGTCGTCATGGAAGCGCTGACCGGTATCAAACGAGCCGGGGCTGATGGTATCCTGACCTATTTTGCTCTTCAGGCGGCAGCATGGATAAAGGCTCAGGACTGATCAAATTGGCCCTGTTTGGGTCGCCGGTCAAAGCATCGCTTTCACCACGCATTCACAAGCTGTTTGCAGCACAATTCGGCCTTGAAATTGAGTTTCAACGCATCGAAGCACAAGCCAGGAATTTCCCTGGCAAGCTGGAGGAGTTTCGGCTTGCCGGTGGTATTGGATGCAATGTCACGCTGCCGCTCAAGCGGGAAGCCTGGAAATTGGCCACCGATTCATCAGTGCAGGCCGGCCTGGCTCAAGCCGCCAACACGCTGGTGTATCAACCAGCATCCGGCTGGTTTGCCCACAATTCCGACGGTGCCGGCCTGGTTGCTGATTTGACCGGCAACCACGGGATTGAGCTGATAGGTCAGCGACTGCTGATCTTAGGGGCAGGCGGCGCGGTAGCGGGAATTCTGGGGAGTTTGCTGGAGGGCGTCCCCCAGGAAATTATGCTGGTCAATCGCAACCTGCACCGGGCCAGGGCATTGGTACGGCGATTCAGCACATTGGGAAACGTAAGTGTTGCAAGCTGGCAGGATTTGCCTGCACAAGGCAGTTTTAACCTTGTCATCAACGCAACCTCACTGGGCCACCATGGGCAGGCACCACAATTGCAAACCGCTCAGTTCGCGCCGGGTTCACTGTGTTACGACCTGAACTACTGCAAAGCCAGCCGGCCATTGAAAGAACGTTGTGAAGAAATGCACCAGCCCTATATCGATGGTTTGGGGATGCTGGTTGAGCAGGCTGCGAAAAGCTTCCGTACCTGGACAGGCAAACAGCCACACAGCCGTTTGGTTATCGATGCCTGTAAACGGAATTAGTATTAAATCCGACCGGTTCCCGGTCGCAGCTATTGGCTCCAGGCCAACGAACGGTGTAGGCTTGCAGCAGGCAAAGGATGAGGAAATCCGCTGATGTCCATTGTTCAGGAGCTCAAGCGCCGAAACGTTTTTCGCGTCGCTGCAGCCTACCTCACTGGCGCCTGGCTACTGATTGAGGTAGTACAAAC
>BTRB01000031.1:0-16529 GCA_036986175.1 Gammaproteobacteria bacterium | reverse complement strand
GATCGTCAGTGCGCATTTCAACGGCATGCCGGTATTGGCACGCCATCGTGCGATCTACGCCGCCCTGGGCGACCTGCTGCAGACCGATATCCACGCGCTGGCCATCAAAGCCATCGCCGGCAACGACCCGTAGGGTGGGCAACACGTTGCCCACCTTTCTACAACCCACGCCGCCCTACGCAAGCTCAACAGGAACCGGTGCCTGCCACCCTTCAGCCCGGTGCTCAACGATCACCTTGGTGTCTATGCCGCCGCGCACATTGAAGGCAGCGGTCAGGCGCATGAACCGGGGTGCGGTGGCTGCGACCAGGTCGTCGAGGATTTTATTGGTGACGGCCTCGTGAAATGCACCCTCGTTGCGGAAGCTCCAGATGTACATTTTGAGAGATTTAAGTTCAACACATTGCCGGTCCGGAATATACTCCAGCAACAGGGTGGCGAAGTCGGGTTGGCCGGTCTTCGGACACAAACAGGTAAACTCCGGAATGCGGATTCGAATGGTATAATCACGTGCCGGCTGGGGATTTGGAAAAACTTCCAGTGCCTCACTGGGCTGGGTCGCCATAACAAAACTCCGGAAAATAAAATACGGATGGGCACTTTACTCATCCCTGACCACAGATTCAATCTATGCGACTGACTGCAATCAAGCTTGCTGGCTTTAAATCCTTCGTTGATGCGACCACATTCAGTGCGCCCAGCAACCTGACCGGCGTTGTCGGACCCAATGGTTGCGGTAAATCCAACATTATTGACGCGGTCCGCTGGGTGATGGGTGAGGGCTCGGCGAAAGTACTGCGGGGCGAATCCATGGCGGATGTCATTTTTTCCGGTTCGAGCACCCGCAAGCCGGTCGGCACCGCTACCGTCGAGCTGATTTTTGACAACAGCCTGGGCCGGATCGGCGGTGAGTTTGCCGCTTATAACGAGATTTCAGTTAAGCGAACCGTCGGCAGGGATGGCGTATCGCTGTACACAATTAATGGCACGCGTTGCCGGCGCAAGGATGTCCGTGACCTGTTTTTGGGTACCGGCCTCGGTGCAAAAAGCTATTCCATCATCGAGCAGGGCATGATTTCCCAGGTGGTCGATGCCGGTGCGGAGGAAATCCGCGCGCACCTTGAGGAAGCCGCAGGTATTTCACGTTACAAGGAACGCCGCAAGGAAACCGAGCGCCGCATCAAACACACACGCGAAAACCTCGACCGCCTGGCGGATCTGCGGGATGAAATCGGCAGCCATCTGAGTCGTCTCAAACGGCAGGCAAATGCAGCAAAACGTTATCGCAAGTTAAAAGTCGAACAGCGCGATCTGGAAGCAAATTTGCTGGCCCTGCAATGGTCAGCCTGGCAAACGGATGCCGAAATCGGTCGCTCAGGACTGTCGGTGCAGGACACAGCCATGCAGGAGCAACTGGCGGAGCAACGTACGGCAGAATCCCGCATGGAAGAAATACACCAGCAGCAGGCCAGTGCCGGCGATGCGTTTAACACGGTCCAGGGCGAGCTTTATGCCGTCGGCAGCGATATCGCCCGCCTGGAACAGAGCGTGCAGCACAGCCGCGAGTTGCAGGAGCGGCAGAAACAGGAATATGCGGAAACCTCCGGGTCCCTGCAGGACATGGAGCAGCACATGGTACTGGACCGGGCCCAGGTCGAAGACCTGACCACCCGCCTGGCAGAAGTAGAGCCGGCGCTGGAAAAAGCCCTGCAGGAAGAGTTGCGTGCGGATGAAGCATTGCAAAGTGCCGAGGCCGGGGTACAGACATGGCAGGAAAGCCTTGAAAAACATCATGTTAAAAACAATGAATTGAACCGCAAGGCGGACAGCTTGCGCGCCACCGTCGAAATGCTGGACGGGCGGATGCAGGATGCCGCGAGCCGGCTGAAATACCTGGCGGGTGAAACCGAGGGCACCGATACGGCGGTGCTGAGCCGGCAGGTGGTCGAGCTCGAAAAACAGGGCAAGGAAGCAGCCAGGAAACTGGCAGCACAGCAGAAACTGCTGGAAAAAGATCGGCGTAAGCTGGACGGGCAGCGCCAGGCTTTGCGGGACGCGACCGCCAGGCAACATGAGTTGCAGGGTGAAATCAATCGCCGCGAAGGCCGCCTGGAATCCCTCAAGGCATTGCAACAGGCGGCACGCGAAAGCGCTGACGGCGTTGCCTGGCTGGAATCCAGTGGTCTCGCATCCGCACCGCGCCTGGTTGAACAGCTTGATGTACAAAAAGGCTGGGAAGCGGCCGTTGAAACGGTGCTGGGTTTTTGGCTGGATTCAGTTCTGGTTGATGATCCGGCGGCCCTGGCTGCCGGCCTGGGCCGGTTGGCCGGCGGTGATGTCGAGCTGACCCTGTTGGCCGGCAGTTCTACCGGTACAAAGGCCACTGCCGGTAGCCTGGCGGAAAAAGTTTCGGCCCCGGATGTCATCATCAGCCAGCTTAACCAGGTACAGGTTGCTGATTCACTAGCAGCGGCGCTCAAGGCGGTCTCCGGTCAGCAGGGCAAGGGCCAGGCGTCGATGATTACCAGGCAGGGGCAATGGCTGGGTCGCGGCTGGATCCGGGTTGCCGGCAGCCAGTCCGGTGAGGCCGGTATGCTGGCCCGCAAGCGGGAGATCAAATCCCTGGCAGCGGAAATCGACGAACTGCAACAACAGTGGTCGGGTTTGCGCGACGCGAACCAGCTTGAACGCGATGCCCTGCCCGGCGTTGAGCAGGCCATCGGGGAGCTGCAACAGCAGGTTAACGAACTGCATCGTGAAAATTCCGACATCGAGAGCCGTCTGGGTGCCGGTCGGGCCAGGATAGAAGACCTCAGCGGGCGTCACCAGCAGATTGCCGCCGAGTCTGCCGGCTTGCAAAAACAGAACAACGACGACCAGGCACAGATCAAGTCTGCGCGTGCAGAACTTGCCACGGTGCTTGAGGGCATGGCCGCTACTGAAAAAGAACGCGCAGCGCTCGATACGCAACGCAAGTCCCTGCTGGAACGCAGAGACAAGGCCCGCAGCACAGCCCGCGAAGCACGCAACCTGCGCCACGAGCTGGCCCTGAAGACCGAGTCACGGCGTGCCAGCCTGGACTCCCTGCGCCAGTCCCTGCAGCGGATGGACACCCAGTTCAGCCACCTGCAACAGCGTTACGTGGATCTGAGCGAGCAAATCGCACTGAACGAAGATCCGGAACCAAAACACAAGCAGGACATGGATGCCCTGTTGCAGTCACGCATTGATGTTGAACAGCGCCTCGGAGCGGCCAGGGCAGCACTGCAGCAACTGGAAGAAGACTACCGCAAACTGGATGCGGAGCGGCAGCAGTCTGCCAGGCACGTCGAGGAGATCCGCACCACGCTGGAAAAGGCCCGCCTGCAACAACAGGAGGTGGAACTTAATGCCCGCAGCCTGCAAAGGCAGGTTGAACAAATGGGACACGAGGTGCAGGAACTTGCAGATGCCTTGCCCGAAGATGCAGATGCCACGACCTGGCAGGAGGCCCTGGAACGCCTGGGTGTAAGAATAGCCCGCCTCGAACCGGTCAACCTCGCGGCAATTTCTGAATATGAAGAGGAGCTCAAGCGCAAAGAATACCTGGACGCGCAGGATGAGGACCTGAGCAATGCGCTGGAAACCCTGGAAAATGCGATCAAGAAAATTGACCGCAAAACCCGCACCCGTTTCAAAGATACCTTTGAGAGCGTCAACAAGGGTATCCAGAAGTTGTTTCCAATATTGTTCGGCGGCGGTCACGCCTACCTTGAATTGACCGGTGATGATCTGCTGACCACGGGTGTCTCGATCATGGCGCGGCCCCCCGGCAAACGCGTAAGCAGTATTCACCTGCTGTCGGGTGGTGAAAAAGCGCTGACTGCAGTATCGTTTGTGTTTGCCATATTCAGGTTGAATCCGGCACCGTTTTGCCTGCTTGATGAAGTCGATGCGCCGCTGGATGACGCCAACGTTGCCCGCTTTACTGCGATGGTGAAAGAAATGTCTGAAACAGTTCAGTTTATTGTGGTCACACATAACAAGATCACCATGGAAATGGTGCACCAGCTCAGCGGTGTCACCATGAGCGAGCCGGGTGTGTCGAGACTGGTCCAGGTAGATGTTGAAGAAGCTGCCAGGATTGCCGGAGACTGATTTATTTTGCTGGAGATTAACAGGCCTTAAGCTATGGATACTTCAACCTTTCGTTGGATACTGGTCATTGTTGGTTTTGCCATCATTGGCCTCATCCTGTTCGGCAACCCGGATAGAAAGCGTAAACCGCGAGCCTGGCGTAAACGTGCTTCGGCGGTGCGGATGCGGCGTAAACCGGAAGCGGGTGACCATGATGCCAGGCAGGCCGAGCTGGCAATAGACAGTCCGGACGACCCCGAAGGCCGTGTGGAACCACGATTTGGTTCGGCCAATGACACCCTGGGGCGGGAGGACGGGTCGCAAACCCCCGAAGTTCCGCCGGATAAAATTATCACCCTGTTTCTGCTGGCCCGTGACAACCACGTCATTACCGGTGTGGAATTGTTGGATGCCTCGTTGAAATCGGGGCTTGTGTTTGGCGAGCGGGACATTTTCCATCGCATAAACGAAGAAGACCTGCAACCGGTGTTCAGCATGGCCAACCTGACCAACCCCGGAACCTTTGATAAAACCGCCTGGAATACCATCGAACTCAAGGGCGTGACCGTGTTCATGACCCTGCCCGGGCCGGTCAATGCCCTGGATGCCTGGGATTCAATGCTGGCGACCAGCCGCAGGCTGGCGGAGTTGCTGCACGCGGATTTGCTGGATGACACGCGCAGTGTATTTACCCGTCAGCGCGCCCTCCAGATCAAGGATGAATTGCGCGAATACGAGCGGCAGAAAACCGATCAGTCATGATGCGGGCAAGCTTGACGCGGGCCGAAGCGCAACAGCGTGCTGCCGAACTGCGCGCTTTGATCGAACAGCACAATTACCGTTATTACGTGCTGGACGATCCGGAGGTTCCTGACGCCGAGTATGACCGCCTGATGCGTGAGCTGGAGTCGCTTGAATCCGGTTTCCCCGAGCTGATCAGCCCCGATTCACCTACCCAGCGCGTCAGCGGCACGCCGCTGGATGGTTTTGAAGAAGTTCGCCACCGCGTACCGATGTTGTCACTGGCCAATGCATTTGAGCGTGAAGAAGTGGCTGATTTTTATCGCCGGGTGGCAAGCGGGCTGGAACACGAGCCGGTTACCTTTGCAGCGGAGCCGAAACTGGATGGTGTTGCCATCTCGCTGACCTACGTGGGCGGCAGCCTGACGACGGCTGCAACCCGGGGCGATGGTGAGCGGGGGGAGGGTGCAACCACCGATGTGCGCACGGTACGGGGGGTGCCGCTAGAGGTGCGGGGTACGGGCGGGCCCGGCCTGCTGGAGGTGCGTGGAGAAATTTACATGCCGCGAGCCGGCTTTGAGGCATTCAACCGCAAGGCCCTGGAGCGGGGTGAGAAACCACTGGTCAATCCGCGCAACGGTGCTGCCGGCAGCCTGCGTCAACTGGACCCGCAGATAACGGCAAAACGTCCACTGGCATTTTTTGCCTATAACACACCTACCCGTGAGCAGATGCCCGACAGCCAGTTTGACACGCTGGCCCGTTTGCGCGACTGGGGCTTTCCGGTCAACCCCGAGGTCAAACGGGTCAAGGGCCTGCAGGGCTGCCTGGACTATCACGCCGACTCCGCAGCGAGGCGCCCCGGCCTTGCATACGACATCGACGGTGTGGTTTACAAGGTGGACCGCTATGCTGAACAGGATATTCTTGGCTTTATCAGCCGTGCACCGCGCTGGGCACTGGCGCATAAATTTCCCGCTGAAGAAGAAATTACCCGCCTGACGGCGATTGATATCCAGGTAGGCCGCAGCGGTGCGTTAACACCGGTTGCACGGCTGGAACCGGTATTTGTCGGCGGTGTTACGGTGACCAATGCCACGCTGCACAATGCGGATGAGATTCGCCGCAAGGACGTCCGCGCCGGTGACTGGGTGGTGGTGCGCAGGGCAGGGGATGTCATCCCCGAGGTAGCCCGCGCCATCCATGCCCGGCGCACATCGGACCTGGCGGAATTCAGGATGCCGGAAACCTGTCCGGAATGCGGTTCGGCGGTTGAGCGCATTGAAGGTGAAGCCGTTACCCGCTGCACCGGGGGGCTCTTTTGTCCGGCTCAAAGAAAACACAGCATCCGCCACTTCGCCACGCGCAAGGCCATGGATATCGAAGGCCTTGGAGACAAGCTGGTGGACCAGCTGGTTGCAGCAGGATTGGTGCACACGGTCGCCGATCTTTATCACCTGACACACGCACAACTGGCCTCGCTGGAACGCATGGGCGGCAAGTCGGCTGAGAACCTGTTGCAGGCCCTTGAGGAGAGTAAAAAGCCGCCCCTGGATCGATTGCTGTATGCGCTTGGAATCCGCGAAGTCGGCGAAGTGACGGCGCATTCCCTGGCGGTTCATTTCGGCAGCATGGAAGCCTTGCAACAGGCAGACGAAGCAACCCTGACCGAGGTCAGTGATGTGGGGCCCATTATCGCCAGCCACGTTGCGGCCTTTTTTGAGCAGCAGGAAAACCGCGAGGTGATCCAGGCTTTGCAGGCTGCCGGCGTGGACTGGCAGGTGCTCGAAGAATCCACCGGAGAACAACCACTGGCCGGACAGACCTGGGTACTGACCGGGTCGTTGTCCATGCCGAGGATACAGTTCAAAAATCAACTCGAATCTCTCGGTGCCAGGGTATCGGGCAGCGTATCAGGGAAAACCGCCGCCGTGCTCGCCGGCGAGGCCGCCGGCTCCAAGCTCGCAAAAGCCGAAAAACTGGGTGTCAGGGTTATGTCTGAAGCAGAGTTTGATGACTACGTGGAATCTTTGGGTGTCAGGGTTTAGGGAGAGCAAATTTTCCGCAGATTACGCAGATTACGCAGATTAGAGCAAGAGCGATTATTCTTTAGTCTGTTTTTTTCTGCTCAAAAAAGTACGCGAATTCATCGAATGGTGGATTTCTAAAAAATAGCGCTGAACCAAAAATAATCTGCGTAATCTGCGTAATCTGCGGAAAATCATGCTCTTACATTCTTAATTTCCGGCATCTTTGAACTGGAAGCGAAAAATGGGTGCAGGTCGTTTTTCTGTGGTGACGTAGATGGATTTGCCATCGGTTGAGTAGGCCACTGCTTCGTTTTGTGGTGCGGGCGGGCCGACCACTTCCTGCGGTTTTCTCTGGAGCGCGGTGAGCCAGTCTTCACCCGCTTGCCGGCGGAAGCGGTAGAGGCTGCGGTAGGTGATGATGACGGCTTCATTGCCATCTGCCGATATATCCATACCGGTCGGTTGGGATATCCATTCAAGCCTTCCTCTCCACTGCACATGGTCCTCGCGGGCGGGCGGGCGCAAGGCACTGATGGTACCGAGAAATTTCAGCTCGGCCTGGCTCTCGGTGAGTGCTGTGACCAGGTCTACAGCATACAGACGGGGAGGTTTGTCGCGCTTGCTGAGCAGTAATATCTGCTTGCCGATCGGGTCCCAGGCCATTGACTCGGTGTCTCTTGGGCCGTCCGGATAAGTGAGGTCCAGCCTGTGTTCGAGGTCCTGGCGGCCACCGTAGCGGCCGACTTTGTCAGGTCGGGGTTCGCCGGCAAAATAAAGTGTGATGTATTTTCGCCTTGCCCAGTTGTCGCCAATATCACCGGCCACCAGCCAACGGCCATCGTCGACCGGTACGGAGGTAATGTCTTCCCAATCCTTGTTTTTCGCGGGAACAATGCTTACCAGGCCCAGGTCATTACCGCTTTCATCGATGACCCAGACAGCCGTTTTCCCCTCGTCGTTATGCACGAAAAAATCACCCTCGTACGAAAAACTGGCTTGCAGGCCGCTGGCTTCATTCAATTGGGCGGCGTCAAGGTAACCGGTTTTTACCAGGGTTACCGGTGGTGGGGAGGTCATGGAAGCCTGCTGATCGGTTGGTCTGTCGCAGGCTGATATCAGCAACAGTGCGATTGAAGGTAACAGGTGCAGGTTCTTGAAATGCATAGTCCATTGTAAATGAGTAAATTCACCAGCCCCACATATTGTTACACTAGAAGCCGGTAAATCTTGGGGAACGTATGGATTTTCCAATCATTCCAAACGCACATGCACTGGCCACGCTGTTGATGACCGGTGTAGCCCTGTTCCTGTTTACCCGCGAAAAAATACCGCTGGAGACATCCAGCCTGGCGATCCTGGTGATCCTGGTCATCGGTTTTGAGGTTTTTCCGTTTGCAAGCTCACGGGGTTCAATCAATCCCCTGGAATTTTTTTACGGTTTCGGCCATGAAGCATTGATTGCCGTGAGCGCGTTAATGATCGCCGGTGAGGGCCTGGTCCGTACCGGCGCCCTGGAACCTGTGGCCCGGCAACTGGCAAAGCTGTGGAAGTGGAACGCGGCGATTGCTTTGCTGCTGACCCTGATCGTGGGTGCGGTGCTCAGCGCATTTATGAACAACACACCTATTGTTGTGCTGATGTTGCCCATGTTGATCGGCGCGGCAGTGCGCAGCAAAAGTTCGACGTCGGGGGTGCTGCTGCCGATGGGTTTTGCAACGCTGATCGGTGGCATGGGTACCACCATCGGTACCTCAACCAACCTGCTGGTTGTTGCGGTGGCGGCTGACATGGGTATGGTGCGTTTCGGCATGTTCGACTTTCTGCCGTTGGTTGTTATTGCGGGCGGGGTGGCCATTTTGTACCTGTGGCTGGTCGCACCGCGCCTGATACCGGAAAGAAAACCACCCATGGCGGATACATCCAACCGCGTTTTTCAGGCACACCTGCTGTTTCCGGATGATAGTGCCCTGGTCGGGAAATCTTTGGCAGATGTTATCCACAAAGCGGGCGGTAGTCTGCCGGTAAAGCGTATTGTGCGGGACGAAAACCTGTTCATTTCGCCGCTGCCTGATGTGAAAATCCGCGCAGGGGACAGAATGCTGGTATCGGCTACCTCAGAAGAATTAAGAGAATACGAAGCGCTGCTGGAGGTGAAATTGTTGGCCGGCTCAGAAGATCAGGGTGCTTTGCCCGGCGGTGAACCTGACGGCGACCTGCAATTGGCCGAGGTGGTTGTTACCGGTGCCTCGAGACTACACGGCCTGAGGATTGCGGATGCCCGGCTCAAGGCTCGCTACGGACTGGACTTGCTGGCAGTTCACCACCGGGGCGATAAGGTTTCAGCCAGTGCACCGGGTCTGAACCTGCGAAGGCTGAAAGCCAGCGACGTTTTACTGGTGCAGGCCAAGAAAGAGGACATCCACGATCTGAAGGTGGGTAGGGAATTGCTGGTGCTGGACGGGACGACCGATTTACCTCATTCATCCAAAGCGCCCATCGCGCTATTTATCATGGTTGCCATCGTCACCCTGCCGGCATTTGGCATTTTGCCTATTGCCCTCAGTGCGTTACTTGGCGTGCTCGCAATGATTGCGACAGCCTGCCTGAATTGGCAGCAAGCCACCCGTGCACTCAGTGTGCAGGTCATTTTGATTATTGTGGCTTCGCTGGCACTGGGCTCTGCGTTGATGCAAACCGGTGGCGCCGAATACCTGGCGCAGGTATTCCTGTATCTGACCAAGGGCATGTCGCCGGTCTGGGTGCTGGCGTTCCTGATGTTGCTGATGGCCATCATGACCAACGTGATTTCAAACAATGCAGCGGCTGTGATAGGTACGCCGATCGCGATCAGCATCGCCCAGGCCCTGGGCATGCCGCTGGAGCCGTTTGTGCTGGCGGTGCTGTTCGGTGCCAACCTGAGTTTTGTAACCCCGATGGCCTATAAAACCAACCTGCTGGTCATGAATGCAGGCGGGTACAAGTTCAGCGACTTTGTGCGCGTGGGCACGCCGCTGACATTGCTTATGTGGGTGGTTTTGACCGTCGTGCTGGTGTTTGCTTATGACCTTTGGTAGGTCGCTCCTACTGGTCTCTATATTGCTTGTCATGAAATTTGAATTTCTGGCCGCCTATGGTAGCTTCGTACATCAGGCCGCCTTCTGCCAGGGTGAATACTTTGACACCGCCATCGTAATTGGCGTCAGCTGATATCCCTGCCGTTATCGCAACAGCGGATACCTGCGCGCCCATTTCGAAATTGCCACGGGTGAAATGGTCAAATGCGGTTTTATCCTTGAACAGGATGTATTCAGCATAAACCTGGCCACCCAGCTGGAAACCAAGCGTTACCTGCGACATGGAAGTTTTGCCGACCGTATTGTCGCCACGGATAACAAGCCCTTTCCCATATGCGCCACCGACACCAATGCCGCCTTTCCCGACCTTCGGGAAAACCGCGTAAGCATAGGCATCATTCAACCATGTCTCTATTGAAGAATTCTTATCCTTAGCCTTGATCAAGGCCTGTGCAACCGACAACTCCAACTTGTTACTGTAGTCAGGCTCCCAAGCCTGCGCGAAAGCACCGGCAAAGATCATGCTCAGTGCAAGCAAAACAACTGATAGCTTTTTCATAATCAATCCAAAAAAATACCAAACCCAATTATAGCCGAGCTGAGTGAGGACACCCACCGCTTTTTACGAGCATTTTGCTCCTGGCATGGCTAAATTCATTCATGATTACAGCAAATGTGCTGCTTTTTTTCGGGTGCTTTAAAGCCGGGGGTATTTTGAGAAAAATTAATTGGAAATTGGCAGGAATCGGTCAATGCTGGACAGCATTAGATCCGGGCTAACGTTAAATCTGGTCTGCTATACCCTCTCCGGACAAAGTTGCTCGCCAAATGCCTGGCCTTTTACAAATCGTTGTCCAATCGATTGCGCAAATGCCCTGAGCATACTCACCGGCCCCAGCGCCCCAAAATTCGGTCGCTCTGTCCGACTGAGATAGTCCAATACCGGCGCAGTATCCATGCCTAGTCTTGTCAGGATGGGTGGTGTATGAGCAGGGATATAACCCCGTTTGTTGTGTTTGATTTCTCTGCCACCCCAATCCACCAGTTCCAGGTAGTCTTTAAGAGCAAATGGAATACCAGAATCGTCATCAGACTGCTCTACAAAGGGCCTCAGGCAAGAATCTTCTGGTTGAAGAATGCGCTCTTGTATTGATGTGTAATCCGATTGTTCCGGCGTCCTTGCCATGGTTGCACGAATGGGGTTTAAGTCTACGTAGGCCATGCAGGCTAATACTGCACGTTCATCCAACAGGGCTTGAGACATGAAACGGCCTTCCCAGAACCTGCCGGTACAATGGTCTTCAGCGTTGGCCATACGCGCAATGGGTTCATTCAGGCAGCGCATAAACCAGGATAGATCAGAAAGCCGCCTGCGCCAGGTGGAAAACAGATCATTGATGCATGCCTGCTCAGCTACCGTCAAATCTGCATTGGTCAGGTATTGATGCATCAGTGAGGGTCCGGAAAAGACCTGCATCCATCTTTTGGCTACTTCTTCGTCAGTCCATTGTTTTGTCGTATCAACGTTTATCTTGATCACGATGTGGTAATGATTGTTCATCACAGCGTAGGCGCACAGGTCCACGGCGAATACTGAACACAGCAGTTTGATACGATCCACGATCCATTGGCGGCGGTGTTCGAAATCGAAACCCGTATGGGGGTCTTTCCCGCACAGGAAGGCACGCCGCACACAGCGGGAGATGCAGTGGTAGTAGAGCGTGTCTTCCAGTGAGACTTGACGGTTTCGTGGTCGAGGCATGGGGTCAGTTTAGAACGAGCTCTGCCTGGCGAATATGGCAAATTGCTTCAAGTCTTGTAGGTAAATCTATGAATCGTGGGTGTCCTGACTTAAAAAAGTGAAAAAAAAGGGCCTGCGTTTCTGCGGGCCCTTGTTTTGTTTGGCTCCCCGGGATGGACTCGAACCAACGACCTAGTGATTAACAGTCACCCGCTCTAACCAGCTGAGCTACCGGGGAATAGTGGTGAGGCGCGGTATTTTCCGTGCTTTGGTCTGGTGAGTCAAGGACAATTTGTTGTGGCTTTGATGTCCCCGGATTGCAGTTGGATTCTGCCGCTGTTGGATACGGAAACCTTGCCAGCGTAGCGTGCGCCGCGGTCGTCACAGAAGAGGATGGTCGCGTTGCTTCCCGGTGCAGAGCCATTGGGATAAAAGCGTAGCTTGGTGCGTGAACGTGAGCTGCTGATGTTGATGAATTCAACCTCGCCGGACTGCTTGAGCAGCGGTTCACCGGCTTGTCTACGGCGATCACCATTGAGATCAGTGAATACGATCCAGCCATTTTGCCAGTCGGAGTCGCCGCTACAGCTGTCAGCCCCTGTGGCCGGGCAGATGACTGTCTGGATATTCAGGCTGATTGCGCGCCCCCTGGCCAGAACCAGATCTGTCTGCAATGTATCCATCGCAGTTTTCATACGCAGGTTCCAGCTGTAGTTTTGCAAAGCCGGAACACCCGCGGCCAGCAAAATTGCTACGACAGCCATCGTGATCAAGAGCTCGATTGCAGTGAATCCCTGTTGCTGTAGCCGGTCCATTTGCAAAGGCTAACGGAAAAGTGCAGCGCCGGTAATGGCAGTTCTCCGCACCCGGATGTAATCCCAGGATTTAAAAGACGTGGGGAAAAGACGCCCCCCTAAGACACCCCCAGCGCTTCCCAAATCCGGCTGACGCTGGTTTGCAGGTTCTCCAAACTGGTGGCAAACGACAGGCGTAAATGCCCCGGTGCGCCGAAAGCCGTACCGGGCACCATGGCTACCCCGGCGTGTTCGATCATCCAGGCGGCCAATTCGACATCATCACGGATATCCGGCATACGTTCGATCACTGCTTTGAATGACGGGAATGCATAAAAGGCGCCATCGCAATCAGGGCACTCAACACCATCAATCTGGTTCAAGGCTTCAATCAGGTATGCATGGCGGCGTTTGTATTCCTCCCGCATCCGGACAACACAATCCTGCGGACCTTCCAGTGCGGCAGCGGCAGCGGCCTGTGATATGGAACTGGCGCCCGAGGTGACTTGCCCCTGGACCTTGCGCATCGCTGCGATCAACTTTTCCGGGCCGGCAGCCCAGCCAATCCGCCAGCCTGTCATGGCGTAGGCCTTGGAAACGCCGTTGACGATGATCGTGCGCGGCGTCAACTCCGGGCAGGCATTGAGCAGCGTACAAAATGGTTCTTCGCCCCAGTAGATATGTTCATAAATATCATCACAGGCGATCATGACCTTGCGGTGCTCAAGCAACACCTCACCCAGCGCACGATATTCGTCGGCAGTGTAAACTTTCCCGGTTGGGTTGGAGGGTGAGTTGATGATCAACAACCGGGTCCTGTCCGTCAGCGATCCCTGCAACTGTTTGGGTGTGATCTTGTAATCATTCTCAGCGGTGGCGTTAAGTATGACCGGTTGGCCGTCGGCCAGCTTGATCATGTCCGGATACGAGACCCAATAGGGCGCCGGCAGGATGACTTCATCGTCAGGATTGAGCAATGACTCCAGCAAATTGAACAGGCTTTGCTTGGCGCCGGTGGATACGATGATCTGATCCGCGGCAAATTCAAGCTGATTGTCGTTGCGGAACTTTTCGATGATGGCCTGTTTAAGCCTTACGGTGCCGTCCACAGGCGGGTACTTCGTTTCACCCGCCTGGATGGCATCGATCGCAGCCTGCTTGATATGGTCCGGGGTGTCAAAATCCGGCTCACCGAAGCCAAGCGAAATAATGTCATGCCCCTGCGCACGCAGCTCAGCAGCCTTTGCGCTGACTGTAATGGTTGCGGGCGGCTTGATTTGTCCAACCCGGTTGGAGATTCTGAAATGTACGATCGGATCCATTTGTCAGGGCCTGTGGGGACTATTCTACCAATGGTATCTCTGCAGCCAGTTGCATGTCGATGGCGGCATCCAGTTTGTTTTCTATCTGGATGACACGCATGACTTTTGTAGTCGGCATGAAAGTATCAATTTTCCTGGCGAAATCCTTCTTAATGACCATATCCTGCATCTCAATCGAGAAATAATCCGCCAGCAACTTACCGGCCTTCAGGTTCTCCATATTTCCGTAGTGGGCGGCAAAGTCCTTGATTAAAGCCAGCGAGCGGTCGCCATTGGCTGTCACTGCGGCGCGGTATTCGTTCCATGCAGGCCAGAACTGTGCGCTTTCATCGGCGGTGAAATTCACGTTGCCCATAATGAGAATCTTGCGATCCGTGTGAGCCGACTGGCGCACCAGCGCAATCTGGTCGTCCAGGGCGTTTTGCGCAGAGGTGGTGGTTGAAAGTGACATCAGCAACACAAGGGCAGACAGGAATTTCATGGTCTCTCCAAAGGGTAATTCATGTAAAAGGGGCGCTATAATAACAAGTTTGGCGCATCACATTGCAACCCAAAGGGAATTTGTTGAAAAATAAATCTTTCAAACTTTGCAGCGATTACCAACCGGCCGGTGATCAGCCCGAGGCCATCAGTGCCTTAACGGCGGGTTTGCGTGACGGCCAGGCGCAAATGACCCTGCTGGGTGTGACCGGTTCAGGCAAGACATTTACCATCGCAAATGTTATCCAGGCGTTGCAGCGCCCGACGCTGGTCATGGCGCCCAATAAAACCCTGGCTGCGCAGCTTTACGGGGAATTCCGCAACTATTTTCCGGAAAATGCGGTTGAATATTTTGTTTCCTATTACGATTACTACCAGCCCGAAGCCTACGTGCCGTCCTCGGATACCTATATCGAGAAGGACGCGTCCATCAACGAACACATCGAGCAAATGCGCCTGTCAGCCACCAAGGCCCTGTTGGAGCGGCGCGATACCATCATCGTGGCTACGGTGTCCGCAATTTATGGCCTGGGCGATCCTACCCAGTACCTGAGCATGGTCCTGCACCTGTCGGTGGGCGAAATCATCGACCAGCGCAAGATACTGCGGCGCCTGGCGGAGATGCAGTACAGCCGCAATGACATGGAATTGCGCCGCGGCACCTATCGCGTGCGCGGTGAAATCATCGATATTTTTCCCGGTGACGAGGAAATGCGTGCGATCCGTATCGAGCTATTTGATGAAGAAGTTGAAGCCATTTCCCAGTTTGATCCTTTGACCGGCGAGGTGGTGAACAAAATGCAGCGGGTGACGGTTTACCCCAAGTCACATTACGTCACACCGCGGCAAACGGTGATTGATGCGGTCGCAGCGATCAGGGAGGAACTCGGGGAGCGGCTCGCCTACCAGCGCGAACACCAGCAACTGGTTGAAGCCCAGCGCCTGGAACAGCGCACTTTATATGATCTGGAAATGATGCTCGAGCTGGGTTATTGCAACGGTGTCGAAAACTATTCACGCCATTTGACCGGTCGCGGGGCAGGCGAGTCGCCGCCGACTTTGTACGACTACCTGGCGGATGATGCACTGCTGGTACTGGATGAAAGCCATGTCATGGTGCCGCAGTTGGGGGGTATGTATAAAGGTGATAGATCACGTAAAGAAAACCTTGTAACTTACGGATTTAGATTGCCTTCTGCCTTGGATAACAGACCGTTGAGGTTCGATGAATGGGAGCAGAGGGCCGGTCAGACCATCTTTGTCTCGGCCACCCCCCGGCCCTATGAAATGGAGCGCTCAGGCAGCGTGGTCGAGCAGGTTGTACGCCCGACCGGCCTGATTGATCCCGAAGTGGAAGTGCGCCCCGTGACTGACCAGGTGGATGATCTGTTATCCGAAATCACCCGGCGCACCGCCATGGGCGACCGTGTGCTGGTCACCACCCTGACCAAGCGTATGGCCGAGAACCTGACCGAGTACCTGGCCGACCACGGCGTGCGCGTGCGTTACCTGCATTCGGATGTGGAAACGGTGGAGCGGGTAGAGATTATCCGTGATCTGCGGCTGGGTGAATTTGATGTATTGGTCGGTATCAACCTGTTAAGGGAAGGGCTGGATATGCCGGAGGTTTCCCTGGTGGCCATTCTTGATGCGGATCGCGAAGGGTTTCTGCGTTCAGAATCCTCATTGATCCAGACCATCGGCCGGGCTGCGCGCAATATCAGGGGCAAGGCAATACTCTATGGGGATAAAATCACCGGCTCCATGCAGCGCGCCATCACCGAAACTGACCGGCGGCGCAAGCGCCAAACAGAATATAACCGGGAACACGGCATCACGCCGAAAACTATCCGCAAAGCCGTCACCGACATCATGGACGATGCACGCTCGCTATCACCGGCAGACCGGGCCCAGGCGTTGAAAGTTGCAGAGCAAACGGCCCATTACCAGCACATGACACCGGTTGAACTGGGCAAAACCATCGCAGAACTGGAAAATCAAATGATCCGGCACGCCGAGCTGCTAGATTTCGAAGAGGCCGCCGAAATACGTGACCGGATCAAACGCATAAAAGAGCAGGCGCTGAGATAGGAGTAGAGCGAGGAGAGTAGAGCGAGGACACCCACCACTTTTTTAGTGGGTGTCCTGACTTTCTTCTGCTTGATGCGGTGTCCTGACTTTCTGGTGGGTGTCCTGACTTTCTCGAGTTTCTGGACTGTTAGTCCTTCCCT
>BTRB01000030.1:0-16636 GCA_036986175.1 Gammaproteobacteria bacterium | reverse complement strand
CTGCTCCGGCTTTATGATACATAATCATACTATTTATTTTCTTTTTTGTATCATATTTAAGCGAAAATTTCAAAAGAATTCGTTATTTTTTACCCGGCCCATTCAGGAAGAACAGGTGACGGAGAGGTTCCATTGGTTTGTGGACGCTGCAGCAAATCCACACGAATCGGTATTGAGAGGTGTGCGCCATCACTACCAACGAGTTGCTCAAACCGCTGTTTGACCTGCGTATATAATTTTTCATCAAGCTCATGATTGGAATGCGTAACGTTTATCACGTTATTTTCAAACTCAGTAAAATTTTCAAATTCCGTCGGTGCATTAAAAAACGTTTCTTCAACCAGGTCGAACAAACCATCATCCACAGCTTTTTTAACCGCGTTGAACGCGGCTTCACGAACTTTTTCTTCATCGTGGAACAAGCGCAGAATTTCATTAAAATCACCGCTGAATATCGGCTCTGATATATAAGCCAGGCCACCGGGTTTCAACACACGCCTGATTTCGTGCATTGAAGTTTCCATCAGGTCTACGGGTACATGGTGCAGAGACTTGAACATCAACACTACGTCAACCGACTCATCCTGCAGCGGGATTTGCTGTGCACCCGACAGTGCAAACGCGACATTGGGTAAATCCGTTATCTGCAGGTTTTTCCCATGCGCAATTTCATCAACTTCCAATGCCGTAATTTTGCGGTCTGCCCCGGATGTCGCAATATCGCGGGTGATTTCAGCATTACCGCAACCCAGTTCAAGAATATGCTTGCCGTCGAGTGATAGCAGACGATTGTAGATTTCAGACTCGGGACAGCTTATATCGATTTGGTCTGCGGCTATTTTCATAGTATTTATCTGTTCGTTGACAGATCGGCCAGTAAATCAACCGGCATCTTGGCCAGGTCGTAAATCGAACGGTCATTGAAAAGCTTATCGGGACTATTTGTTGCTGTCAGTGATTCCAGCATTTTATCACGTGCCACCAGCAGGTCGAGCAGCCGGGAGAAATACACAGCCAGCATATAAAAAATCCACCTCTCTACCGGGATGAGCTGTTTTGTGTCTTGTTGAAACAGGTTCAGCAGATCGGATTTTGCCCCTTCTGCTGGCAGCCACCTGCCACCGGTTACCCAGTTGTTAACACAAAACCAGCTTCGTGCCTGGCCCATGCTGTCAACTGATAATGCAGCAAGGTGTTGCCATAGTTTTGCATCCTGCGATGGGTCATCTGTAACAAAGATATGAAAATGACCGTGTTCGTTTTCCCGGATATAGGGTTTGGCGTGGTTGTGGTAATAGGCACGCAACCCCAGGCCGGAAAAATTCAGGTTACCGGCCGGATATTTCAGCCCCTGCTTGAAACGGTCTGGTTCCGGAAGGATTTCCAGCACCGGGTTTGACCCCGCTTTACCCATCTCGACCATGCTTTGGTACAGGCCTTCGACGGCGGCTTGCTCTGAGATCACGGCCGCTTCATTGTGTAGCTTATTTCCGTGCGAGCCCAAAGTGGTTAGTCCAGCTCACAGGGTGAATATGATTCATCCAGACCGCAGGGGTTATCGTCCAGTGAGCACGGCGGATCAAGGGAACAGGGTGCGGTTAAATCATCCAGACTGCGGAGGTAAGCGTCTATTGAAGACGGAGAATCGAGCGCTCGGCGTGCTTCCTCATCATGCACGGAGTCAACATCCCGATGTTGCTGCGGCTCTGCCTTGGGCAGGCTGTGACGGGTATAGTAAATAGCCACTGCCAGCGCCGCCAGGCCGATGACCGAACCGAGAATTATCTTGCTTTGTTTACGTTTCATGTCTGCCTTCTGAGAGGACGGCCCATACCGGTCAGGATGCGAATATGGACGTCCAGTACTACTCCCTGAGCGTCACCAGGTGATTAAACTTATCCTTGTCCTGCATCTGTACCTCGAATTTACCGTATCCTGCAGCCCGGCCGATGAACTGGTACGTGGATAGTGACTCCGGAAAATCATTGCTCTGCGCATGATCTACGAGGCTGGTCATTTCCACGTGATCCAGAGCCTGGTAACTTTTCTTCGCGAAAGCAACCCAGCGGCGCAGGTAATCTTCCCTCGTTTCGTCCTCGGTGTGAAAAACGTCGATTATCACAACCAGACCCGCCGGATCCAGAACGCGGTGGCACTCCTCCAGTACCTGCTTCTTGGCCTCGGCGGTTTGCAGGTGATGAAGGGAAAAGCTCGCAATGATCACATCGAACCGACCGGTCAGCGTCTGCAGCGTATCCAGCAGATCGCCCAGGTACACGCGGGACGGAAGATCCAGTGACGCAAGCTTGATTTCGGCCTTCGACAACGCCGTTTCAGATTTATCAACGCCGCAGTAAAGCCTGACGTCCAACTCCTCCAGCATTCGCAGTATCGGCGACACATCACCGCAACCGAGATCAAGAATGGTCACCGGTTCATGAAAACATCGTTGTATTTCGTGTTTCAGGTGGTTGAAGAACGCAACGTGGTACATGTAGTCATGTTCCAGCAATTTCTGATAGGCACGCCACTCGTCAAACAGGGGGTCTGTCATAAATAGATACTTTACCGCTTGACCTGTCCGGGGGTATACAGTTTACCGTGATTCATCGAATTTTACTGGAATTTCACCCCATGTCATTGCCACCGGCGGAAATTGACCCAAAGCGTATTTTCAGGCACCCGCCTTTGGTACAATCTTTCAACCTGTAAGATGCACCTACTGGTTCACCACATGAAAACCTTCATTGCAGAATGTAGCCGTCGCCGGGTATTTCGGGTAGCGGCGCTGTATATCGTTGGTGCCTGGATAGTCCTGCAGGTTTTGGATCTTGCATTCGATAGTTGGGGCATGCCTTCGGTGGCTCTGCGCCAGGTCTGGTTTGGAGCCATTCTTGGTTTTCCTGTCGCGCTGATTTTCGGCTGGCGGTTCGACTTTTCAGGGGGCCGAATAACTCGTACCCAGGGCAGTAACACCCTTGTCGAGGTATCGCTGCAGCGTGCAGATTATTTCATCCTTTTAGCTCTGGGAATCGTTATTGCCGCGACGATCTATGGTGTGGGCGCTAAGATATCAGCAATCCAGGCACTCCCTGCCGAGCAGGTGATCGCGACTGGCGCAGACCCGAAATCTATCGCTGTATTGCCATTCAAGAATATGAGCCCGGACAACGACGGTGCGGGTTTTCTGGCAAGTGGCATTCAGGATGATCTGCTTACCAGGTTGTCAAAAATAGCTGCGTTGAAAGTTATTTCACGAACGTCGGTCGAGCGATATCGGAATACGACCAACAGCATACGGAGAATCGGCGGGGAGCTTGGCGTCGGCAAGATTCTGGAAGGGGGTGTGCAGCGCGACGGAGACCAGATTCGGGTCAACGTTCAGCTAATTGATACGCAAACAGATAAACACCTCTGGGCGGAAACCTATGATCGCAGTCTGACGGCAACCAATATTTTTGCAATGCAGTCAGAAATTGTGGCAACAATTGTCCAGCAGTTGCAAGCAAACCTCACGCCTCAGGAAACACAGCAGCTGTCAGCAATACCGACCAAGAACTTTGCTGCCTATACCGCCTATCTCAAGGGCAGGAACCAGGCTGATATCGAATCGGTCGAATCGTTGAATGCGGCGATTGACAGCTTCAACGTAGCGGTAAAATTCGATCCGGATTTCGCCTTGGCGTATGTCGGACTAGCAGATGCGTATCTGACGCTTGGCGCGAATTTTCGTGGCGGGCTGCCGACCGATGAGAGCAATGCGCTTGCCGAACCGCCCCTCGCCAGAGCACTGGAGCTGGATGGCGGTCTCGGTCAGGCATATGCAACGCTTGGCTTGCTGAGGCAGCAGCAAGGAAATTCGCGGGCGGCGGAACAAGCCTTTGATCAGGCAATTTCACTACAGCCCAGCTACTCGCGCGTGTTCCTCCTGTATGGCCGCCTGCGCTTGCGACAAGGCAGGCACGAAGAGGCCCTGGCGCTGTTTCAACAAGCACTGGTCCTCGATCCTTTTTCTGCACCCATAAATTACAGCATCGCGCTCGTGCTCAACGATTCGGGTAAGTTCGGAAAGGCGATGGAACGATATCTTCAGGTTATTGAAATAGAGCCAGATCACGCTTTTGCCTATGTTTACATCGCTGCAATTTATTACCTCGTGTACGGCCGGGTTGACGAATCTCTCATCTGGTATCAAAAAGCAGCAGAAAATGACGCACTAAGCCCAAGTTTGCAGGCGGTACAGGCCATCGCCTGGCTGGAACTGGGCGATCCAGTCAGCGCAAGGATGTGGGTAGACAAGGGTCGGGAGCTGGGGCCGAATACTTACTGGACTGTCTGGGCCAGTCTGCTTCTTAATTCTTATGTGGGTGATGAAATGGCGGCGCAACGAGATGCGCGAACGCTGCTCGATATCTCCCCGCAGGACTGGGGTGCTCTGAATCTGCTGAGCAATGCTGATCTTGCAGCTGGTCGTAACGAGGTCGCCCGTTCACGTTATGCAAGGGCTTACAGGGAACTCACAGAGCCGGAAATGCCCGAGGTTAATATTTTCAACTATCAAGTTGCAGTTGATCTTGCGCTGGTCTTACAGCGCATGGGTGAGACTGGGCGGGCTGGCGACCTGCTGGACGGCAGCCTGGAGGTGATCAAGACCATCCCGCGGCTCGGAACCAACGGCTACTGGATAACCGACGTTCGTATTCTTGCACTTCAAAAACGCCCCCAGCAGGCACTCAGTGCGTTGCGCCAGGCTATCGATGAGGGATGGCGATTTCTTGCGTGGTACCTCCTGGAGCACGATCCGACACTAGATTCAATTCGTGGAGAACCTGAGTTTCAGCGCCTGTATACGGAGCTACAATCAAACCTCGCAGTGCAAGCCAGGCGTGTTCAGGAATTGAAGGCAAGCGGAGAGCTTTCACCACTCGCAGGAGACTATAGGGTAGATAAATAACTTACTATTGCCTGGCCACAAATCGTCGCAAGCAAGGAAAGTCAAAGCACGCAACGAATGCAATGTACAACGCTCCGCCAATGGTGCAAAATTCTTCCTGACCAAAAGTCCGTTAAATAATCACTGCGGTTATCGCATAGCTCATTCGCACAAGGGTAGAAAATGGATGTTATCGTCATCAATGGTGGCAAGGCTTTAAGTGGGTCAGTAGCCACCAGTGGCTCAAAAAATGCAGCGCTGCCGCTGCTGTTTGCCACCCTGCTCGCAGAAGGTGAACACCAGTTCGATAACGTTCCGCTGTTGAAGGACATTGACTCCACACAATTACTGCTCAATCACCTCAATTGTGATACCCGCAGGACCGGGAACCAACTGAAGGTCACGGTAAAGCAAGCGGAAGAGCTAGTAGCTCCCTATGAGATTGTCCGCAAAATGCGCGCCAGCATCCTCTGCCTCGGCCCCTTAGTGGCCCGCTACGGCAAGGTGAAAGTCAGTCTGCCAGGCGGCTGTGCGATCGGTTCCCGACCGATCAATCTGCACATTGAGCCACTGCAACAGCTCGGTGCTCATATTGAAATTGAAAACGGCTATGTCATCGCTACCGCCAAAAAACTGGTGGGTGATCGCATCGTGTTTGATTTTGCCACCGTCGGCGGCACAGAAAACATCATGATGGCAGCGACACTTTGCCGTGGCACCACGGTGCTTGAGAACGTAGCCAGGGAACCTGAAATAGTCGATCTGGCCCGTTGCCTTCGCAGCATGGGTGCAAAGATCGAGGGCGAGGGAACCAGCACAATTACTATCGAAGGTGTCGATGAGCTTAGGCCTGCAAAGCACAGTGTCATTCCGGATCGCATTGAAGCGGGAACTTTGCTGCTGGCCGGGGCCATTACGGGAGGTGATGTAAAAGTTATTAAATGCGTGCCCGGAGATCTCTATGCCCTGATCAACAAACTGGCAGATTGCGGATTCGAAATTGAAACCGGGGCAGACTGGGTACGGGTCAAACCCTGCAACCAATGGCGTGCTGTTGACCTGGATACGGCACCGCATCCGGGTTTTCCGACTGACCTGCAGGCCCAGTTCATGGCCCTGATGACCCAGGCCAGTGGAACTTCGGTAATTACGGAGCGGATATTCGAAAACCGCTTCATGCACGTGCAGGAACTGGTGCGCATGGGCGCTAACATCACACCGGAAACCCAGATAGCCGTGGTGCATGGCAACAAGGGTGGTCTGAGCGGCGCTCCGGTCATGGCGACCGACCTGCGTGCCAGCGCCTGCCTGATCCTGGCCGGTCTGGCAACCGAGGGAGAAACTGTGGTCAGCCGGATATATCACCTCGACCGGGGTTATGAAAATCTCGAAGCCAAGTTGGCAGGGCTCGGTGCCCGGATCGAGCGTCGCTCACTTTGATGGCAAGACCATTATTTTCAAATGAGTAATTACTTGTAGAAAAAGTATGATGGAGCGGCAACAGCCTACCAATGTACCACCAGGCAACCCTGGTGCAAATCCGGCTGAGACACTGGTGCGCAACAACATTGGCTGGATGATCAGTGTCGCCCAACGCCTGCTGGGTGATCGCGCCCTGGCAGAAGATGCCGTACAGGACGCCTTTATTTCCGCATTTCGTGGCCTCGATGACTTCGAAAACCGTGCCAGTCTGAAAACCTGGCTACACCGCATCACCGTCAATGCTGCGCTGATGAAACTGCGCAAAATCAAGCGCCGCTCAGAGCAGTCAATTGATGTATACCAACCAGAATTTGATGAATATGAATGCCGTATTGAAGCTCCCTGGAAACACATTGAGAGCGTGGAAGACATCCTGGAAAACGAACAGCGCCGCACGCAGGTGCGCGCGGCGATTGATCAGTTGCCTGACAATTACCGTATCGTTTTACTGCTTCGTGACATCGAAGGATATAGCACCAATGAAGTTGCACAGATGCTGGAACTATCCGGCAGCAATGTGAAAATTCGCCTGCACCGGGCGCGGGCTGCGCTGAAAAAACTGATCGAGCCCATATTGCGAGGTAAGCTACCCTCATGAAAGAGCATAAAAAATCCCGAATAGGACGACGCCTGAAAGGGCTTATGTTCAGACGTATACACGGCATGATTACTTGCAGGGAGTTTGAGGAATTTATCAACAACTTCCTGGATGGCGAACTTTCCAAGCGCGAGCGTTCCCGCTTTGGCAGGCACTTACGCATTTGCCGTGAATGCCGACAGTACCTGCAAGCGTACCAGCGAACGATAGAAATTGGCCGTGCGGTATTCACCTCGCCGGACGAACCGGTACCCGATGATGTGCCCGAGAGCCTGATTGACACCATCCTCAAACTTCGTGCAGACAATAAAACGGGCGATTGAGCCTGGCCATTCTGCCCAATCTGCCCGCGGAACGAATTTTCTGCCTTTCGAGTGTAACCAATTTGAATCTCCCTGCATCCAAGGGGCAACTACCACCCCGGGACACAGGTCCCACCACAGCAGGAGATTTTTATATGAATATCAAAGCAGGTGTTATTTCCGGTTTTACAGCAACCGTCGTGTTGTCAATATTGATGGTCATGAAAGCCGGTATGGGCATTATGCCTGAACTCAACGTCATTAAAATGCTGGCCGGCATGATGAATGCACCACTGGCCATGGGTTGGGTCGCACACTTCACAATCGGCACGTTCGTGTGGGGCATACTATTTGCTGCGCTGGTGAATAAACTCCCCGGCGGCCCCATGAAGAGCGCCATTATTTTCTCAATCGGAGTATGGATCTTGATGATGATAGGTCCGCTGCCAATGGCAGGCGCAGGTCTGTTTGGCCTGAAAATGGGAATAATGGCACCGGTAGCCACCCTGGTACTGCACCTTATCTGGGGCGCTGCACTGGGATGGACCTACAAGAAAGTAGCTGGCTAACCCGAAAATTCTACCAGCAAAAAGGCGTATACAATCGTGTTATACCGAACGGGTCGCCAGTGATGGCGGCCCGCTTGCGTGCCAAAAGTGGTTACCAAAATCTATGGCCCAACTTTTCAGGGATAGAAAAGACGGCTACTGATTCTTTTGTTAAGAATCTTTCATATTGTCTGCCGGTCGGGAATCAAGCTGTGACTTCTTTCTTCCAAATGACTTATCCAGGGGAATCATATAAGTCACGATAAACGAGGGTATGGTGGCAAGCAGCACCCAGATAAAGAAGGTTTGGTAGCCAATGAGTTCCTGCAGCCAACCGCTGAACATGCCGGGGATCATCATGCCAAGCGCCATGAATCCCGTGCTGATCGCGTAGTGCGCGGTTTGATGGGGCCCATTTGATATATATAGCATGTAGAGCATATAGGCCGCGAACCCGAAGCCGTAACCAAACTGCTCCACTCCAATCGCCAGATTGATGATCACGAGGTTTTCGGGAAGCGTGGTTGCAAGAAATATATAAACTGCATTTGGTAGATTTATCGCAACAACCATCCACAACAACCAGCGTTTCAAACCATGCCGGGCTGCCAGGAAGCCGCCCGCCAACCCGCCCAGCACGAGCATTAGTACCCCGATGGTTCCATAGGCGAAACCGACTTGCCCGGTGCTTAGTGCCAGGCCGCCGAGTTCAGGTGAGTCCAGCAAAAAAGGCGCGGACAGTTTTACCAGTTGTGCCTCAGAAAACCTGAAAAGAAGTAAAAAGGTAAGAATCAGTCCAATATGAGGTTTGCGGAAAAAGGCCACGAAAGTCTCGACAAAATCTCGCATGACTTCTGCATAGGTAGCATGCAGTTTCGGCCCGTCTTCAGCAGGCCTCGGCAGTGCGAAGCGGTGCCAGGCGAAGAACAGAACAAACAGTCCCGCCATCAGGTAAAACGTAATTGCCCAGGCCAGGCTCGTACCCGGCGTAACCGCAGCGCCTGTCAGTGCCGTTGATTCGGTGCCCTGGGCATTCATCACATTCTCCAGCGTACCGGCCAGAATAATAAGGAGCCCCTGTCCGGTAATCATCGCGAGACGGTAAAAGGTGCTGCGAATTCCAACAAACCACGTCTGATCGTGCCTGGAAAGACCCAGCATATAGAACCCGTCGGCAGCGATATCATGCGTTGCTGAACTGAATGCCAGCAACCACAGGAAAGCCAGTGATCCGCGCAGGAAATTATCCGTTGGGATCGTCAGTGCTACACCACCAAGGCCCGCTCCGATCAACAATTGCATCGCGATGATCCAGGCCCGTTTGGTCTTGAGAATGTCGACAAAAGGGCTCCAGAACGGTTTGATCACCCAGGGCAGGTAGAGCCAGCTCGTATACAGCGCAATCTCTGTATTCGAAATACCGAGCCGCTTGTACATGATCACCGACACGCTCATCACGACAACGTAGGGCAGACCACTGGCAAAATAGAGGCTGGGTACCCAGGCCCAGGGGAGGTTGGGGCGGCTGTTCTGCTGCACTTGCACCAGGGCCTAACGCTCGCCAGGCGCGAGTGCCAGACGCAGATGCCCCTTCACCGAGTCGAGCCGGGCTCTGGCAGCCCGGGGTGAAATACCCAGGGTCTGCACAACCACGGCTGTTTTGACTTCGCCATCACAGCGCTTCAACAGTTCACCGGCTTCAGCACGGCTGCAGCCGGTCAGTGTTGCAACGATCCGCCTTGCCCGCTCGATCAGTTTCGAGTTGGTGGCATGGAGATCAACCATCAGGTTGCTGTAGGTTTTGCCCATACGCACCATCGCGCCGGTGGTGAGCATATTCAGCACCATCTTGGTCGCCGTGCCGGCTTTCAGGCGGGTAGAACCAGACAATACCTCGGGGCCGACTACGGGGATAATATTCAAATCCGCGTGGTGCGTAAGTTCTGCACCCTGGTTGCAGCTGAAGCCGATCGCGTACGCGCCACTCCTGCGGGCATAATCAAGCGCCCCAATAACGTACGGCGTGCGCCCGCTCGCCGCGATGCCGACCACAACATCAAGATCGCCCAGCGCAAGTTTTTGCAGATCCTCCCGCCCCGCGTCCCGTGAGTCCTCAGCCCCCTCAACCGCGCGCACAAGCCCCTCCTGGCCGCCGGCAATCAAGCCCTGTACCAGATCCGGTTCGGTGTTGAAAGTTGGCGGGCACTCCACTGCATCCAGGATACCCAGCCGGCCGGAAGTCCCGGCACCGACATAAATCAGCCGCCCGCCTTTGCCGAGACGATCGGCGATGACGTCAATCGCCGTGGCGATCGCCGCCGACACAGCCCCCACCGCGAGCACAACTTTGGCATCTTCTGAATTGACTAACTGCACTATCTCAAGTGCGCTGAGACTGTCGAGTTCCACGCTCAAAGGATTGCACGCCTCGGTGGTCAAGTGCTCAAGGTGCAGGGATTCAAGGGAGTCTTTAGTGGGGTTTGCCATGGTCATTATCCAACAAGCGGGTGCTATGTGCTCACCCCGCCGTCAATCCAGCTGCGAAAAAGGTTCAGATCATCGTCAAGTTCAATAAAATTTGCCTTATAGCCCGGGCGAATGTAGCCCACAAAATTCTCAAGGCCCAACGCATGGGCCGGGTAACTCGAAGCCATGCGCAGTGCTTCCAGAGGATCAATGTCTGCGAACCGGACCGTATTTCTGACCGCCGAGATCATATCCAGATTGGAACCGGCCAGGCGGCCAGAGGCCGTCCGGCAACAACCACCCGTCACATTGATTTCAGCGCCATCAAAGTTGAATTTTTTATTGGCTGTACCGACCGCCGCCATCGCGTCGGTTACCAATAGCACACGGCCCCTTTGCTTCGCGGCAACGGCCACAGCAAAAGACGCCGGATGCACATGATGGCCGTCAGCAATAATCCCGCACCAGCTTTCCGGGGCTTGCAGTGCAGCCCCGACCATGCCCGGTGCCCGGCTTTCCAATGGGCTCATGGCATTGAACAAATGGGTAACTCCCCGCATGCCGGCCTGCAATGCCTCACAGGTCTGTTCATACGTCGCTGCGCTATGGCCGCCGAAAACCAGTACACCCGCCTTGCTGAGCCGTGCAATCATCCCCGGCGTGGTGAGTTCCGGGGCAATGGTCACCAGCGTGCGGCCCTTATCCAGTGAGGTCATCAACTCAAATGCAGCCTCATCGATACTGCGAAACCTGTCGGCATTGTGTATGCCCCGCTTTTCAGCATTAAGATAGGGACCTTCGAGATGAATACCCAACACCCCGGGAACTCTGCTGTCTATGGCCTGCCTGACCGCCTCGATCGCCTGCTCCATGGTGGCCGAATCACTGCTGACCAGCGTAGGCAGGAACCCGGTCGTTCCAAAGCGTCGATGCGCTGCTCCAATGTTGCGGATCGTATCTACGGTGGGTGCATCGGCAAACATCACGCCACCGCCGCCATTGACCTGTATATCGATCAAGCCGGGTGCGAGGATGTGGCCATTCAGATTCCAGCTAACATCAAATACGTCAGGGATATCCTGCTCCGGCAACAGCTCGATGATCCTGTCGCCGTCAAGTACCACTGCCAGCCCGTGGCGCAACTCATCCCCATCAAAAACAGGGCCATTAAAAATTGCTGATTTCATAGCGGCCTATCCACTTCACCGGGAACTCCTGGGCCATCTTCTGCAGGCCAAAGCAGCTGGATCAACCAGCCTGCCAGCCATGTTAGCAGGGAACCGGTCGCGGCATACCAGGGCCAGTACAGATACGCCTTGCTGGAAAAATACTACCCGTCAGAGTTCGGGCTTTTACTTCAGGGTAAATAGGTGATTGGTACGTGGCCGGTGAGGCCTGCCAAAATCTCATAACCAATTGTTCCGGCACACGCTGCCACCTCATCTACACTCAGCTGCTCTCCCCATAACTCTACCGGATCACCAATTTTTACATTTTCATGGCCGCTGAGATCCACCGAAATCATGTCCATTGAAACCCTGCCGGCCAGCGGAACACGCTGCCCATTGACCAGAACCGGGGTGCCACTCGCTGCATGCCGGGGGTAACCGTCAGCATAACCTATTGGAATAGTTCCAATTTTCGATTGTTTTTTAGCTACCCACCGATGCCCATAACCTATCCCCTCACCGGGTGAAACCTCCCTAATGGCCAAGATTCTGGATGTCATGGTCATGGCAGGAAACAGGCCCTCAGAGTCATTGCCGGATAGCCCCAGCGGATGATTGCCATACAGCATATAGCCGGGCCTGTTCCAGTCAGCATGGGACTCTGGCCAGCACATGATCGCTGCTGAGTTCGCGATACTCAAAGGCAGCTTGTATTTTGCCGCATACGGGCGAATCTGATTCACCTGCTGCCTGGTCAGTGGGTTCTCCTGGTCTTCAGCACAAGCCAGATGGGTGCACAGGATCATGTCCTGCTGCACATTCGCCGCTGCTGACAATGCTGCAAAGACGTTATCAAGCTCCGTTACATCCAGGCCGAGACGGTGCATGCCGGTGTCCGCTTTTATCCACACGCGTACCGGCAGGGCCGTAGCTGACTGCAGCACCCTGTCGACTTGCTGCCGGTCGTGCAGCATGAGCCAAAAGTCCTTTGCCGCGGCTTCAGCGACATCGGCAGCGGCAGTGGTGCCCTGCAGTATCAGAATTGGCCGGCTGATGCCGGCATCCCGCAACTGCACAGCCTCATCAAAAAAAGCCACTGCAAATGCCGGAACCCTGGCCGGATTGCTGGATTGCAATAGGCGTGCAACCTCGACCGCGCCATGTCCATAAGCATTTGCCTTGATCACTGCCAGGATTTTTGATCCGGGGGCGCAACGGGTAGCAGCATCAAGGTTTTGTGTAATCGCACCCAGCCGGACGATCGCTTTTGTTGTACGCATTAAGGTTCCCACCACTACTCCAGCCCTAAAAAATTCAAGTCCTGAAAATCGTAACTGAAATCTGGCCGGGCATACAGGTAAACAATGCCGGCCGACAGACACTAATCGGAGATCAGCTTGACTGACTGTGCCTCGTTTACCACATAACCATCGAGTCGCTGCAACCAGCCAGCCAGCCAGCGTGTCTCGTTCCGCTCAGGTGGAGACAATTTGACCCGCAAACTCAGTCGTCTGGCGGCAGCGCGGCTGAACAGTTCTACCAGGCTCTGCTCACCCGTGCGCAACTCCGGCATGGTTTCAAGCACCTGGATCAATCCCCAGCCCTGTAACTGGTAGCGTTCGCGGGGATTATCTCCCAGGCCTTTGAAATTGTAATAGTCAATAACAGCAAACAACCCCTGTGCGGTTCCTGCCATCTCTTGCAGCAACGCGGTCAGGCGCTGATATTGTTCTGCCGGCAACGCCAGGTTTTGCCAGCGTTGCTCAAACGTTGCAACAATAAACCTGGCCTGCAACTGCTTGGTCACGTCCAGCCACTGTTGCAGTTCGGTCATGTCAGTCGCAGTGCGGGCCTGGTCGAACTGCTGCTTGTCCGCCCACGGCGCGTCAAATGGAGTCAGGTCGTGCAGCCACTCAGGCACAGACAAATTGCCTGGACTCCGCTGTTGCACGAACGTGACCATGTCCGGAAACGTTTCATCAAAGGGTGCATCAACACCGGCGGGGAACCAGATAAAATGGCCAATTCCGAAGGACGGGAAATCCTCACCTTCACCCCACCAGGTCAGATAGCGTGACTGGCCTGCTGCTTCATTCTGGTAAATGCGCGCCGCGATCCAGTCAAAATCAGTGTCACTCAATTGGGGCAACTCAAGTTCAGGCCTGCTTATTTCTCCGCTACGCTGCACCGTCAATACAAGCGCAACAATCACCAACAAGCCGAGCAGTGCCATTTTGACCAGCCTGTAATTCATGTTGAATCTGACCGGCTCCAAGGTATCAGACTGTCTGGTAATACAGGTTTTGGGGATGGTTTGCCTGTGCGAAGAAGAACCAGCGCTCCATCAGCAGGCCGAGGTACTGTAGCAGGAACGCCGCCATCAGCCAGCCAATCGCTTGTGCACCGATTCCCATACCGATCAACACCAGCGGAACGGGAAATACCAGCAGCAGGAAAACCCACTTGACGGATTTAAATTTGCGCTCTGATGCACCGTGGAAATATTCACGGGTATTGAATGAGCCGCCCATCGCGCCCTGGGCTTTTTGCTCAATGCGGGCGTGACGGATTCCGATGGCTGTCTGCAGTGATGACTTGTGTTTCAGGCGCGCATTGCGTAACAGGCTCGCGCTGCGTGTCACAAGGGCAATGCCAGTCAAAATGATCGACCAGCCAGCGAAAAACAAGGTCATGCCCGAACCCTGCCAGGCGGCAAAGACGGTCGCGAGGACAAACCCCGATGAACTACCCAGCAGCGTGTAATTGATAACTGTCAGCGGCGTAGCCCATTCCTGCAGCATTTTGATGCAGGCGTAAATCATGCCGGTGAACAGGAACAGGGTAAAACACAGTAAGGTTGCAACGATGCCAACAACCAGCGACAGGTCTATTTCAATAGAATTGCCGAAGGTTACCAGTACCGGGTTCCAGCCAAGGTAGTGAATCAACCCCCAGACCGCCACCAGCAACATAAAAGCCGGCAACGCAATCACTTCACGCGACAACCAGGAAGTGCGCCAGCGAGCCGCCGAGCGCCATGCGCGCTCCGGACGACCAAGATGAAAAAAGGAGCTCAACAGGCCCGCCACCAGTAACACCAGCGCCAACAAGCTGCCAAGCGCATAGAAGTGCACGGAGTCCTGCTCCGGCAACAGCTTGAAAACCGAGTACAACTGCCCGGTGAAAAGCGCCAGAAACAGCCCCTGACCGGCACCGATCAGGGTGGTGAGAAGGATCACAGAGAATGCGGGATGCATAAATACGCTCCTCTACCAACTGGTGGTTTCGTCGAGAGTCGGGTCGCCAGGATCCGGCATCGGTTTCTGGCGTTCCTTCTTGAGTGGGTTATCGGCGCGGACCAGTTCATCCTCGTGGATGGTAATGCGGGTCTTGCGCCGTGGCAGATAGTGGTTCGCCGGCTGCGTACCCCACTCCGGCATCAGCTGGTATCCGCCTTGTTCACGTATCGCCAGGGCGACTTCCGAATTTGGATCGTCAATGTCTCCAAACAGGCGCGCATTGGTGGGGCAGGCCAGCACACAGGCGGGCTTGCGTTCAGCCTCCGGTAGCGATTCGTCGTAGATTCGATCCACGCACAGGGTGCATTTTTTCATGATCTTCTGCTCTGCATCCAGTTCGCGCGCGCCATAGGGGCAGGCCCACGAACAATAGTTGCAGCCAATGCACTTTTCACTGTCTACCAGCACGATGCCGTCTGATTCACGCTTGTAGCTGGCGCCGGTCGGGCACACAGGCACACAGGGCGGATCTTCGCAGTGCAGACAACTCTTTGGGAAGTGCACTGTTTCAGTATTGGGGAATTGTCCCACCTCAAAAGTCTGCACACGGTTAAAGAAGGTACCGGTCGGATCCTTACTGAAGGGGTTCATGTCGGACAAGTAGCCGGCTGTTCCAGACGTGTTCCATTCCTTACAAACGGTAACACAGGCATGACAGCCCACACAGACATTCAGATCGATAACCAGTGCTAACTGGGTCATCACTTGCTCCCCTTACCGGCCAGATAGGTTAACCAGCGACCCGTTTTCCTATCCGTCGCCTGACCGGGTACAGGATGCAAAGTTTTGAACCGGGGTGAACTGACCTTTGGCTCATCAATGCCGGCAGGGTAAATGCGAACCTGTACATCGTACCAGCCGGCCTGGCCGGTAACGGGGTCCGAATTGGAGATGTACCCGCCTTCGGCTGACTGCACAAGCTCTTCGTTGATGAGGTGATTGAGGAGGAAGCCCTGCTGCGCCTCGTTGGCGTCGCCATCCAGTCCCCAGGTGCCGGATGCCTTGCCAACGGCATTCCAGGTCCACACCGTGCCGGGTTCCACGGCCTCGGAATAACGGCACAGGCAACGCACCTTACCGTGCATGGATTCGACCCACATCCAGCCACCGTCATCGATACCCGCCTCAAGTGCGGTGCGGGTGTTTACGTACAGGAAGTTGTAGGTATGAATCTGCCGCAACCAGGCGTTCTGCGAGTCCCATGAGTGGTACATCGCCATGGGCCGCTGGGTAATCGCATTGAGCGGATACTTATGCAGATCGGTTTGCTGTGTTTCCAGCGGCTGCGCATAAAACGGCAGTGGATCGAAGTGGGTTTCAACACGCTTACGCAGGTGGTCCGGCGGCTGTTTGGTGTCCGACTTGCCCTGTGCCGCGAGACGGAATTTCTGCAACACCTCGGAATAGATATGGATATTGATGGGTTCTGTATAACGCAACAGCGCGTGACGCCTGGCCCATTCCAGGTAACCCTGGTTCCAGTTACGCATGTACTGGTAGGACTTGGGCAGTTCATACTGGAATACGCAATTGTTTTGCTCGTACATCTCCCATTGTTTGGGGTTGGGCTCACCCTTCATGAATTTCTCTCCGCCCTTGCCGCGCCAGCCGGCCAAAAAACCGATGCCTGAGCCGGGAGAGGTTTCGTAGTTGACCACAAAATCCGGGTAATCGCGGAACTTGCGACTGCCGTCGGGATTGGTGAAAGCCGGCAGCTTGAGGCGTGAACCCAATTCGATGATGACTTCCTGGAAGGGTTTGCATTCGCCGGTCGGCGGCAATACCGGAATACGGACGGAATCCACCGGACCTTCGAACTCGGAAATCGGACGGTCCAGC
>BTRB01000029.1:0-16710 GCA_036986175.1 Gammaproteobacteria bacterium | reverse complement strand
GATACCCGCTGTACCTATTACAATCAGACCGAGGAGTGGCGGCAATCGATCGACTACTGTCTCAAGGAGCGCGGTTCCATCTGCTGGGTAGCCACCAAATCTCCACGCTGCTGGGCACACACGGCCAGCGATTCAGCGCCTGTCCTGTGTGCCCTTGGCGCCCGGGTCAAGCTGGTCAGCAGGAACGGCGAAAGGGTGATTTCCGTCAATGAGCTGTTCCTTGATGACGGCATCGACTATTTAGGCAAACAAGCCGACGAAATACTCACCGAAGTGCTGATCCCCGCGACGGCCGATAAGGACCACTGCCGTTCGGCTTTCTGGAAGCTCCGGCGCCGGGGCTCGATTGACTTCGCGGTGCTTTCGGTGGCGGCCGCTGTATGGACCGATGAGCAGGAAACTGTTACCCGCGCCGCGGTTTATCTCGGTGCGGTAGGCTCAAGCCCGATGCCGGTTGATGTAGAACCGCTGCTGGTCGGGCAGGTACTGAACGAGGACTTGATCCTGGAAGCCGCAAACCGGGCGCAAAAGGTGGCCACCCCGATGGACAATACCGACTTTGCCGCCGCCTGGCGCGGCAAGATGGCGCACAGCTACACCCACGCAGCCCTGAATGAAATCGCCGGGATACCGGTACGCTGCGCACCACCCAGGCACGGACTGCTGGCAGTATAGCGCAGGATCTATTTTTTAAACCATGAACGCATACTGAAGGTGATGGCCTCGAACCGGCCATCAGGTGTAAATTGATAGCCCAGGCCAAGGTAGTTTATTTTAAAAAACCAGAATTCATAAGGTTGGTCCCGAAAACTCACGGCCACACCGATTTCAAACTGATCTTTCACAGGATCAAATTTTCCATCAGGCAGGCCAAAATCAATTTCTTCTCCAAGGAATGAATATATAACATGCCAGTTGAGATCAAGTGCCCGCCCAAAAAGCGTGGCGTTGTTTAGTGGTCGCCGGAAGCCGACACCCAGTTGTGCGGCAGCAAGCGATTCAGCCCTTCCGGAGTTTGGGGTATAGCCCGCATAGTAAATACCGTTGAGCAGGGACCAGTCGAACTTACGCCCCGGAAAGGTATAGCGGCTTTTGATGCCGGCATAGTATATCCAGGCGCTGTCGTCGCTGTCTTTTTCAGTCCCCCAGCCAAAATTTGCAAACGGGCGCAGATACCACCTTTTGTTGACCGGGATTTCCAGTCCAACGCCAGGCGTGAAGCTGATGGTTCCGAAGTTATCGGGAGAAATAATTTCCTGCAGGTCGTCAATACTGTGCAAACCCACAGTTACGGGGTAGTTGATTTCAACCCCCAGTTTGCGTTCGCCGCTGTCAGTAATGGACGACTGACGAAGCGTTTGCCTTGGTGGCATCCGCAATACGAACACCGAACGGTTTCCATCTAACTGGTACCAGCCCGTTCCGAAGATGGAAGAATATGCCCAGTGGACCGGTTGGAAATCATGCTCTTGTGCGCGTATGGCAGCCGGATCACTGAGTCCCAGCAGAAGAACAAGAATGCAGACTGGAGACAGGTAGTTTCCGTATTTCATCAACGACAGCGTAACAAATTCTCACCTGGCGCGGACTGGTCGATCCAGTCACTAATAGAGAACCACTAACCTATCTTGGCAAATATGGGGAACGTCCTGAATAGCCACCATGCAAAGTCACTTAAATAGCCTGTAATCACCGCAATCCCCATAATAATCATGAGTACACCGGCACCCACTTGAAGCTTACGGGTATGGCGCTGCACACGATCAACATGCTGCATAAAATGGTTTGTGAACAGGGCCAGTGCGATAAAAGGTAAGCCAAGTCCCAATGAGTAGATGAATAACAGGGCGACACCACCGCCTACGGTGAGCGTGCTTGCGCTCAGCATCAGAATGGAACCAAGAATGGGGCCAATGCAAGGTGTCCAGCCAAATGCAAAGGCAAGTCCTAAAACAAATGCAGCCATTGGCCGCCCATTGGTAGATTTTTTCGGATTGCCGTGCATCCGGTAATCACGTTGTAGCCAGCTAAAGCGCAGCAGACCCGTCAAAAACAGGCCGAACAAAATGATAACGATCCCGCTAACGATATTGAGCTCATAGCGGTAAGCAAGCATCAGTTGACCAAGAGCCGAAGCAGTTGCACCGAAGAGTACGAACACTGTAGTAAAGCCGAGTACGAAATTCAGACTCAACAGCAAAATTGCGAGTCTGTCCCGCACACTTTGCTGTTTTTTTATATCCTCCAGGGACTGGCCACTGACATAGGAAAGGTAGCCAGGCACCATTGGCAATACGCAAGGTGATAAAAAAGAAATGACGCCTGCAAAAAAGGCAGTTAATACGCCAATACCGGCAATCTCAATCATTCCCGGTATTCTTCAGCTCTCTGATCACCGGCAGGATTTCTTCGTCCAGGACCTGTTGGTTGATCGGGCCGATATATTTGTAAGCAATTTTTCCTTGCTGGTCGACAATAAAAGTTTCAGGTACGCCGTATACACCCCAGTCGATGGCGACTCGACCACTAATATCGGCGCCCGTACGCATATAGGGATCACCATATTTGTCCAGCCACTCTTCTGCGGCATCCGGACTGTCCTTGTAATTGAGGCCGTAAAACTGCACCAGGCCCGATGCTGAGAGACTCATCATAAAGGGGTGCTCTTCCAGACAGGCAGTACACCAGGACGCGAAGACATTCAGTATCGCCACCTCACCGTTGCCGAAATCGGCATTTGAAAGTCCAAGTTCGCGACCCTGGACGGGTGGCAGGCTGAATTCAGGAACAGGTTTGCCAATAAGTGGTGACGGTATCAGGTGTGGATTCAGAAATAAGCCGATGCCCAAAAAAATCCCAATAACCACAAATATCAATAAAGGCAGGTAAGGCCCAATGGACCCCTTGTTGCCGGCTTTGGTGGTGATCTTCTGTGCCATCATTCAATATCCGTAAGCAAAAGAGCAGATTTATTGTTGTATTGGGTTAGTATCTGTTTGGACACCAAGCCGGGCTATCGACTCACGTACTACCCCAACCGCCTTATCATCCGTGGGCAGGAGTGACAGGAGTGATTGCCAGTACTTGATAGCCTGGTCGTTATTACCAAGCTGTACCTCGGCATAGCCGGCCAACCACAGTGTGCGAAGGTCATCCGGGTTAATTTCGAGCGCTTTTCGCAGCAATTCCATGGAACGCCCCGCTAATTGATTGTTGTTTGAAAGCGCCAGCGTTTCAGCAAGACCAGTAAGTACGTCAGGATCTTCCGGTGACAGCGCATAAGCTTTTTCAAAGGCAGCAACTGCTTTGTCAGCTTGCTCCATTACTGCATACGACCGGCCCAGCATCACCCAGCCACGCACATCGTCGGGTTGGGATTCCAGCCGTTGTGCAAGTGCTGCTACCAGATCGTGAATTTCCCGCCCCTGTCTGGAGCTTGGATCGACGTTGCCGGTGGCTATATCCATATTACCCAGCAGGCTGTACAGGCCGATGGACAGGACCGGAACCAAAAGTACGATAGCAAAAATCGTCTGCTTTGACCGCCGGGGCGCAATTTTTCTGTTTTCCGGGTTCTCAGGGACATCGCTGAGGAGCTGGAGTTTGAGTTCGGATACTGCTTGCTCGTACTGGTCTTTATCCAGCACTTTATTATTCAGGTCGGTTTCAAGTTCGGACAAACGGTGCTTATATAACCGGATGTTAAGGTCCGTGCGGTCCGGTGTTTTGACGTCTTTTTTACGCCAGAATGGGCCCAACACAATGATCAGGGCGAAGATGATGAGAGCTGTAATAACGAGCCAAAAAATCATGATTATCCAGTATGCTGCTTATCTGTTCCGAGTAATTTATTGAGTCGGTCCTCGTCATTTTGATTAAGCCCAACGTTCTGTTTTTCGCTGCTTCTCCTCTTTATGATTCTCAGCACAATGTACAGGCCGAGGATCAGAAGAATGCCGGGCAAGGACCAGAGCAGGAACGTGGTAGCGTTAAAACGAGGAAGATAAAGTATGAATTCTCCATAACGGGCCACCAGAAAGTCGATGACCTCCTGGTCGCTCTTGCCGTCTTTGATCATGCCGGATACTTCAATGCGAATGTCCTGCGCCAAATCGGCACCAGAAGCGGCAACTGATTGGTTCTGGCATACCAGGCAGCGAAAGTTTTCAGTTAAATTTTTATATCGTGCTTCTTCGCCGGCATCGTCAAATTCGATCGGGTCGGCTGGCGCCGATACGATTTCCCCGGCAAACAAACCCTGGCTCAGTGTGATTACCAACAGGACCAGTAGCGATTTGAAGATTCCGTTAATCATGAGAAGTCCGGTTCCATTTCAATTTTCGGCTTTGTGTCAGTCTTCGACTTCATGTCAAACGTTCTGTCCAACTCAACCTGTCTCTTGGTAATGCGCCGATAGCGCCGGTCGCCGATCGCCAGGAACCCTCCCAGGGCCATGAATATTGCACCCAGCCATAGCCATGCTAAAAATGACTTGTACTGGATACGAACGCTCCAGGCCCCGGAATCCAGTGGATCACCCATGGCGACAAATAAATCACGAAACAATCCCTCATCAATTGCAGCTTCGGTCATGGGCTTTTCCTGCATCGGGTAATAACGTTTCTGGGGCTTCAGGGTTGCAATTTCCTTGCCTGCGCGAGTCGCGATTATTGTACCTTCGATAGCTTGAAAATTGATACCGGTCACCTTTTCGACACCCTCGAATTTAAAGGTATAGTCACCAACATCAATGCTTTGGCCAGGCTCCATGCGGACGTCTTTTTCAATGCTGGCGGTTGATGCAAAGGTGATGCCAATCACCATCACGCCCATGCCTATATGTGCGAGCGTCGCGCCGTAAAAGGCCAGCGGTGTTTTTCTGATGCCAGCGATTAGATCATCTTTCAGCTTGATCCGCTTCCAGAGGTTAAGCAGCGCACCACCTATTATCCAGATAGACACTGCAATACTGAAGAATACGCCGGGGGAGAGTTCACTGGCAACCAGTAATACAAGCAGCGCCGCAATGACCAGGCTGGATAGAAATACCAGGCGTAGTTGCCGTACCAGTGAAGCCATGCTGTCTTTCTTCCAGCGCATCATGGGCCCTATTCCAAGCAAGAACAACACCGGCATCATGATGGGAATGAATACGCGGTTAAAGTAGGGAGGACCTACGGATATCTTGCCCAGACCCAGTGCATCGATGAATAACGGGTACAACGTGCCAATCAATACCGCGGCGGTCGCAACCATCAGTAAGACGTTATTTATCAGCAGGAAGGATTCACGGGATATGAGTTGAAATTTTCCGGTACTGCGTATCTGCGAGCCGCGCCAGGCATACAGTGCCAGCGACCCGCCAATGACAACACCCAGGAAAGCGAGCACAAAAATACCGCGCGCAGGGCTGGTGGTGAAAGCGTGCACAGACGTCAATACACCGGAGCGGACCAGGAATGTCCCCAACAGGCTGAGTGAAAACGTCAGCAATGCAAGCAGGACCGTCCAGGTCTTGAAGGTGCCACGTTTTTCAGTAACAGCCAATGAATGGATCAGCGCCGTGCCCACCAGCCAGGGCATGAACGAGGAGTTTTCAACCGGATCCCAAAACCACCAGCCGCCCCAGCCAAATTCGTAGTAAGCCCACCAGCTCCCAATCACATTGCCAAGCGTCAGGAATGACCAGGCAACCGTAGTCCAGGGCCGGGACCAACGGGCCCAGGCTGCGTCCAGGCGGCCACTCAGCAATGCGGCTGCAGCAAAACTGAAAGCGACTGAGAAGCCAACGTAGCCCAGGTATAAAAAGGGCGGATGAAGCGCAAGTCCGGGGTCTTGCAGCAAGGGGTTCAGATCGCGCCCATCAATAGCAGCAGGAATCAGTCTTTCAAAGGGATTGGATGTCACCAACATGAACAGCAGGAAACCAATACTGATAATCCCCATGATGCCGAGTACCCGGGCCACGGTATCCAGGGGCAACTTGCGGCTGAACAACGCCACTGCCGTTGACCATAGTCCCATGATAAATGCCCAAAAAAGCAGTGATCCTTCATGCCCTCCCCAAACCGCCGATATGCGGTAGACGGTTGGTAATGCCAAATTCGAATTCATTGCCACATACTTGACTGAAAAATCTGAAGTAACAAATGACCAGGTCAGACTGGCCATTGCCAGCAGCAGGAACAGGGACTGGGCATAGGCCAGGGGGCGGGCCATGTGCATCCATTGAACATTGTTTCTGGCAGCACCGGCAAGGGGCAGTGATGCCTGCAATAATATAATGACAAACGCCAAAATCAGGGCAAAATGGCCAAGTTCAGGAATCATGGAAGCAGTTTCTCTGGTTGCATAGATAAATCGTCAAGTCCAACATAAAAAAAGACCCCCGGAATAAGCGGGCGATCTGGCACATTCACATTCCAGCACGAGGTGAAATGTTGTTAAACTTTACCGCATTTTTTGGATGCGTTACTGACCTAAATCAACTTGGCGTCAGTTACTTTCCCCTGCAGCACAGATATCCTGAAAAATGGACCATGCCGTCCCCCGAGTCGCCGACGACGCGTACCACGATGGAATCTGTCTCGGTCATTCCTGGAATTCTTTTTCCCAACTCGCTGAACTCGTAGTTATCACATTGAAGGAGCACTAGGCCGAGAGTCGTTTTAGCAAACGCACAAGCGTGTGCAATTCCCGCGTCGACAGCGAGTTGGTGAATTCGCGCTCGTGCACCTCTACTTCCGGCAGGACCTGATCCAGAAACCGTCTGCCCTTGCGGGTCAGATGGATGGCGTGGATGCGACGGTCAGTGGCCACTTGTCTGCGCTCCACCAGTTGCCGGGATACAAAGCGATCGATGAACTCCCCCAGCGTCGAGCGCTCCACACCAACTTCCCGCGCCAGCGCGGTTTGGTTGACCCCGGGGTTACACGCGATCAGCACCAGCAGGCCCAATTGGCCCGGGGTAATATCGCGGTGGTTCAACTGCGCGGCAAAATGCTGGAAAGCGGCATTTTGCACGCGGCGCAGATGATAGCCAAGCAATTTTTCCAGCGGACCGTTGAGCAGAGACCTTGTCGTGGCTCCACCACACCCGGATGTTTCCAGGTTGTCCATATTGTCTGTTGCCGCTCGCGCCATCACGCCGCCCATTAGAATTGCCCGGAGTCTAGCATATCGTAAGGTTTCCTTACCATCCTGCGGCCGTAGCCGCCTCCACCGGGTGTTTTGATGGTCAGGGTTTGTCCGGCGATGGCTTTGAAACAATACTTTCCCGGAATCTTTTGTCCATTGAGCTCGTTGCGGCCGCAACGGCCCGGCTCTCCGCCTTTCAGTCCCCACGGTGACAGTCGGCGACGTTCCGTCAGTAATGACACTTCGGCATCAGCAAGAAAACGGTAGCGGCGCACAATACCATCCCCACCACGGAACTCGCCCCCACCGCCTGAACCCCGCCTGATGGCATAGCGCTCAATCGTCAACGGGTAATTCAGTTCGAGTACCTCCACCGGGGTGTTCAGGGTATTGGTCATGTGACTGTGGCGGGCTGAGCAACCGTTGCTGTCAAATGCAGCACCCATGCCACCGGCCAGCGTTTCATAGTAGTCCCAGCCATGCTCGCCGTGGCTGCCCATGGCCAGATTATTCATACTGCCCTGGCTGGCTGCCGGAACCTGGTCAGGTATAGCCTGCGATAGAGCACCGCATACCACGTCAACAATCCTGCTGCTGGTTTCAACATTTCCTGCGGCAACCGCAGCGGGAGCTGTAGCATTAACCAGGCAGCCTTCAGGAGCGGTGATACGGACGCCCCGGAGTGCGCCATGGCAGGCTGGCAAATGTGCCGGCATCAGGCAACGAAGTACGTAAAAAACCGCTGCAGCGGTCACGGGCATGGGGCAATTGAGATTTCCCTCTACCTGCACTGCTGTACCGGAAAAATCGATATCGACGCCCTCCCCAGTAATGTTGAGTGTCACCTTAACTGGAATGTCTGTTTGTCCGTGCCCATCATCATCAAGGTAATCTTCAAATTGATAAGATCCATTTGGAATGGCTGCCAAACTTTTACGCGCCAGTGTTTCCGCCCAGGATTGCAAACTTTTTTCCCGTTGTTCAAACTCACTTAGTCCCGATGCCTCGACCAGGTCCTGCAAACGCCCTGTAGCCAACAGGTTTGCTGCAATCTGCGCATTAAAATCCCCCCTGGAGGTATCCGGGTTGGTCAGTTTCTGCAACATGGATTGCAATACACCACTATCCACCTTGTTGTTTTTCATCAACAGCGTTGGTGGGATAAGCAAGCCTTCCTCTTCCAGAGTACTGCTGAGTGGCATAGAGCCAGGTGCGTCTGAGCCAATATCCGCGTGGTGCGCCCGGTTGGCGCAAAAGCCCACAAGATCATTGGCGGAAAACACCGGTGCCACCAAAGTTATATCCGGCAAATGGGTGCCGCCTTTGTAAGGGTCATTCAGGATTAACATATCACCGGCCTGCCATTGCCGGCTGTTTACCAGGTCAACCATGGCATAGGCCATACTGCCCAGGTGCACGGGAATATGGGTGGCCTGGCCCAGCAAGTGGCCCCGGTGGTTGAAAAGTGCACAGGAATAATCCAGACGGTCGCGAATATTGGGTGAAAAAGCCACCCTGCCTAACAGAGCACCCATTTCTTCACAAATTGCGGCAATCCTGCTGGCAAACAGCCCCAGCTCGACGCTGCTAAATGTGCTTGCTGCAGATGTGTCCATCGGGTCTGCTCATATTCCAGGATTGCTCATAAGCCGGCTTTGCCCAGGCTCTCCAGCAGGGTCTCAAGGTTTATCTCCGCTGCCACGCCCAGATCGCTGGCCACCTGCGCGGCTTTGGCCCGCAGACCGGTGTCACTTTCTGCAGCCACTGTCACATGGCCGATTTTGCGCCCGGCACGTGCTGTCTTGTGATAATCATGCCAATGAAAATTATCCTGTGGCAAATTATCCTGCCGGACGCTTGTCGCAACGGGCAGGTCTGCGGCCTCAGGCATTTGTCCCAGCAGGTTAAACATCAACGTCTTTGCAGTACATTCAGTGTCGCCCAGCGGCAATCCGCATATGGCGCGTAAATGATTTTCAAACTGCGAAGTGCGGGCACCGTCAATGGTCCAGTGACCGGAGTTATGCACCCTGGGAGCAAACTCATTGGCCAGCAACTCACCATCTTGCAGGAACAACTCCAGCGCCATCACTCCGGTATAGTCGAAGTGATCCAGAAGCCGCTGGATCAGCACTTCAGCACGGGATTGCATCTGTGTGCCAAAAACAGGAGCCATGCTGATTGCTAATATGCCTTCGCGATGAAGGTTGAGAGTCAATGGCCAAAAAACGCTCCGGCCATCCCTGCTTCGCGCTGCAATGATGGAACATTCAGCATCAAAAGGGACAAAACCCTCACAAATGTAATCCCGACAAATGAGATCCAGCCCACCCAACTGCTGCCAGGCCCGCTCCAAATCCTCCTGCAAACGTAAAACTGCCTGGCCCTTTCCATCGTAGCCAAAGCGCCGGGTCTTCAAAACACAGGGCAATCCCATCCGTTCAATAGCTGTCAACAGATCAGGCCGGGATGTGACAGGAAAAAACGGCGCGACCGGAATATTCAGTTCCTGCATCAGTGCTTTTTCACGCAACCTGTCCTGGCTGGCAAACAACGCTCGTGGTGGCGGATACACGGGGCACAGGGATTCAATCAGGCCAGCCGAGGATTGCGGAACATTTTCAAAATCAAAGGTGACAACATCTGAACGTTTGCCCAACTCCGTCAATGCTTCTTCATCATCCCAGCCGGCATGGATGTGGTCGCCCAGTTCTGCTGCACAGGCATCTTTAGCCGGATCAAGAAATATGAACTCCAGCCCCAGCGGACCACCGGCTTGTGCCAGCATGCGGCCCAGCTGGCCTGCACCCAATATGCCGACGGTTTTAACCACCACGAGGGTCGGGTTCGCTCAGGACCTTCTCGGTACGTGTGCGGCGGTATTCTTCCAGTGCCGCGCGAATCCGGGGATACTTGATACCCAAAATTGAGGCCGCCAGTAACGCAGCATTGGTCGCTCCGGCATCACCGATTGCCAGGGTAGCTACCGGAATACCAGCAGGCATCTGTGCAATAGAAAGCAGGGAATCCATGCCGTTCATGGCCCTGGTTTTTACCGGCACACCCAGCACCGGCAAGGCTGTCTTGGCCGCCACCATACCTGGCAAATGTGCTGCGCCACCGGCACCTGCGATGATCACTTCAAGGCCACGGTCTGCAGCGCTGTGGGCATACTCAAACATCAAATCTGGTGTGCGGTGGGCCGAGACAACCCTGACTTCATGGGGTACGCCCAGGGCTGAAAGGGTTTCAGCCGCATTCTGCATGGTTTCCCAGTCCGATTTCGAGCCCATGATCAGACCAACCAGTGCTTGTTCGTTTGCCACGTTTATTCTCCGCAGGATTGCCAGTACACCTGTTAGTGTACCAGTGCGTCGATTGTGCAAACAGGGCTGGAGTGTTCTTCAATTGCAGCATGCCTGATACAATGTACTTAAACTACTAACTGGATTCTGCCATGCCTGTTGATGGAAAATTGCTCGAGATACTTTGCTGCCCGGTCAGCAAGACCCCGCTGACGGTTCTTGACCCTGACAAACTGGATAAACTGAATGTCGCGATTGTGCAGGGTGAGGTTTTGTACGTCGACGGCGGAAAGGTTGAAAAATCACTCCAGGAAGCGCTGGTCACCGAAGACAACAAGCTTATTTATCCGGTTCAGGATGATATTCCCGTGTTGCTGGAAGAGGTGGGTATTGGTACGGCGCAATTCACGGATTTTTAGTTAGGGATATACTGGGTTCATCATTTAGTATTTCGTAATGACGCACAGCCAACCGATGAATACTGCCTTGCGATCCACAATTTACTTTTCTCTCCTGAGCGCATTTCTGTTCGCACAACCTTTATTGGCGGCAACAGACAGCGTGCCGCCAAAGTTATTTAGTGACAACGACGAATGGAAAGTCACATTGACAGGGCCGTGGCGCAGGATCCAGAACAAGTCTTCAAAGGATGCCCGCTATCCGGCGCAACTGACTTACCCGGGTGTCGATGGACGGGACATTACGGTTGACATTGAGGTTGCGCCCCGTGCCCTGACGCGGAGGCGTATCTGTGATTTCCCACCGCTGAAGGTCTATTTCGACAAGCAGAAAATGAAAGGCACAGAACTACGGGGCAATAAATCCCTGAAGCTGGTGACCTATTGCGACATCAGTAAAAAATATGAGCAGTATTACATCAAGGAATTCCTGGTCTATCGTATCTATAACCTGATCACCGATTACAGTTTCAGGGCAAAACCCCTTATCGTGGACTACAAAGACAGCGAAAGAGATTCAAAATCGGTTACACGCTTCAGTTTCCTGATTGAAGATACCGACGAGGTAGCGGACCGTAACGACCTGAAAAAACTCACCGTTGGGCGAGTTTCCCGTAGCGAGTTGGACCCTGTCGAAACCAGTAATTACGCCTTGTTTCAATACATGGTCGGCAACCTAGACTGGTCAGCACTGGGTGGCCCGGATAAAGATAAATGCTGCCACAACTCCAAGGTCATCGGCAAAGGTGTGAACGAGGTCCCGAAATACGTGATCCCGTATGATTTTGACGCAACCGGACTGGTTAACGCCCATTACGCAGCACCCCCGGATAAACTCAATATCAGGAGTGTGCGGCAGCGGCTGTACCGTGGTTTCTGTATGCAAAACGACACCCTGCCCCAGGCGGTTGCACTTTTTCAGGAAAAAAAGCCGCAGATTATGGCCTTGTTTGAAAAAAACACACACCTGACCAGTTCAAACCGAAACAGGGCGATCAGGTATCTCGAAGACTTTTACAAAATACTTGATGACCCCAAACGATTCAGGCGCGAAATTACTGACAAGTGCCGGGGGTAGTGACTGGCAAAACCGTCTCTTCGCCTTCCTGGCCCGCAGGTTCGCCAACGGCAGGTTCGCCAGGATCCCCCGCTGGAGGTGCCAACATACGCGCAAGTTGGTTTTTGAGCAGGCCATTGTTTGCATCAGCTTCAATCACTGCCCGTAAATAGTCCTCCCGTCCTTCATTGTCTGCCGGTAGCGGAATTCTCCAGTCACCATAAATGGCAACCGCGCCGGCAGCAGTCAACTCCAGCACCCCTTTGTGTGAGCCATAGTACGCAGCGATACCGGTGTCATTGACGATAACCCGCTGGCCAAAACGCGGCCATACGGCGCCGCCGGTAGGCGTGTGCCCGACAACGATGCGTTTGGCCCCATAGCGGTTGAGGATATTGTCCAGCGTCTGGCTGTAAATATCTGTTTCATCTTCCGTCGCCAGGCCCCGGTACCATATCGGGCCAAGCGGATCATCTACGATGGTGGTGATGGCTGGATCGTAGTTCTGCATCGCAGCGATGGTCTGCTGCGTCAATGATTCGAGGCTGAATTTGCAATACCTGGCACTGATACCCCCGTGCAGGAATATGCTGTCATTGATCTGGATAGCCACCGGGTTGCCCTTGACCCATTGACCATACTCACCATCAAGCGACCAGGCAATACGGTGCTCAACCCAGCCAAGCGGGACGCGTTGCTCCCATTCCTTACGGTAGGCATCAAGATCCGTTTCTCCAAAGGTCGGGACATTTACGCGCATCCAGTCGACCTGCCGTTGCCATTGCAAATCCTGATAGCGTTGAGAATTGCGCGACTGAAATGCACTAAATTCACCCCTGGTGACATAACGAAGGTCACCCGTCACATTCATGGCCTCGTGATTGCCGATGAGCAAATGCACATAGCCACCTTTCTTTTTCGCCTGTTTGGCCAGCTTGACCAGGTGGTCGATGATTTTGCGGCTGTCGGCCCCACGGTCGGTTATATCACCGGTCTGCACCAGGTGGGTTTTGCCACCACTCCATTTGCCTTTTTTGTCTAACAGACCCCCAGAGCGCATAACGTTCAGATATTGCGCATAGTCACCATGCAAATCTCCAATCGCAATAACGCGCTCCACGCCGGTCCAGTGGTAATCGTCCAGCTTTTTTGCCTTTGCCATTGCAAGGCCGGACACCAGCAAAAACAGCAACAGGAAAAATGGGGCCAGGAGCTTTGACAACTCCCGGCTCTTTGACAACTCCTGGCTCATTGACAGCTCCTGTTAGCCTCAAATCAGTCGAATATGCCGGTATCTTTATCTTTTGCTTTGCGGCGCTCTTTTTCACGCGGACTGTGGCGCATGTAATGTTTGGCATCCTCACTGCCACCATAGTTCAATTCCCATAAAAGCAGGAAGGTGTAGTTGAAAATCGCCGACATTACTGCTGCGACCAGTAACATACCCACCCCGCTTGCCAGCCCAACCCCAACCGCCAGGAATATAAACAATGAATCGGCGGTGCTTTTTAGCGAGTACCGGTAGCGTACCCCGGCCACAACTCCGGCAAGACTGAATGCCAGGGCCAGGCTGTTCTGCACAATCAGGACGATACCGGTAACCGCGATTGGCAATATCAGGATAGTCTCGAGCAAAGACTGGTCCATTTTGGATCTGCTGCGTATGGCCAGGTAGGTCCACGAAACCGGAACCATCAAAGCGACAGAACCGAGGATGGCCATAATCAGCCATAACAGGCCGCCAACTTCGTCGGTTACGCTTGAAGCGCGGATGATAATTCCGCTCAGATCGCTGGCATCACCCTGCCTTAGTAACTGCTCCACTACACCCAACGGCACATAGCGCTGCAGGTCGGGAACCAGCTGGTAACCACCCCAGACCAGTAACGTGAGGGTTCCGTAAAAAATATTTAACCGCAGAAATAATTTCATCTGGCCTCTAGAATAACCTTTTTTGCCGGACTTTGACGAATTTCACCATCGCCAGGGCGTGCTGTCGATTCAGCGAACGGTACCCCTGGGTGTTCCGGTAGTTTTTATTTCCCCGGTGGAAGAAGCCTCGTGCGAATGACACCCTCTGCATTGTTTATCGCACGCATAACATCGGTGTCACAAACCTCAACGTCAATGATACTGTAGGCAGAATCTCCGCGACTGAGATTCACCATGTTGATGACATTTATATTGTGGTCAGCCAGTACCGATAAAACCGTGCCTAACACTTTAGGTATGTTCTCATTGCAGATCGTTATCCGGTATCCGTCATTTCTTGCCATACAGGTATCCGGGTAGTTCACCGAGTTACGGATATTTCCGTTTTCCAGGAAATCCATCAGTTGGTCCGCCGCCATGACACTGCAATTTTCCTCGGCCTCGCGGGTACTGGCACCGATATGCGGTAGCAGCAATGCATCCTTACGCCCCAGCAACTCGGGGTGAGGAAAATCGCTGATATAAGCTGCCAGTTGGCCACTGTCGAGAGCAGCGATGACCGCCGGCAGGTCTACAATCTCGTCGCGGGCAAAGTTGAGTAAACGCACACCCGGCTTACAACGGCCCAGGATATCGGCATTGATCAGCCCCAGCGTTTGGGGGATTGCCGGCACGTGCAAGGTCAGGAAGTCTGAAATTCCGACAAGCGCCTGCAGGCTGTCCACCCTCTGAACGCGACTGGACAAACGCCAGGCAGACTCAATTGAAATTGCCGGATCATAACCGGCAACTTTCATGCCCAGTTCCAGCGCCATATTGGCAACCATAGCCCCGATTGCACCGAGTCCGACAACGCCCAGCGTCAAACCGGTGATCTCTGAACCCGCAAAGCGCTTCTTGTTCGCCTCCAGTAGCTTGTGCATTTCCACATTGCTGTCGATTTCGCCAAGTGACTGTACATAGCTCATGCCACCGAAGATGTCCCTGGAAGCGAGCAACAATGCCGCCGCCACCAGTTCCTTGACTGCATTTGCGTTAGCGCCCGGTGTATTGAACACCACGATGCCGCGCTCAGCATATTGATCTACCGGGATATTGTTTACGCCGGCACCGGCGCGGGCGACGGCGACGACGCTTTCATCGATACTTTCATCATGTAACTTTTGGCTGCGCAGCATCAGGGCATCCGCAGGTGAAACGTCCGGCCCGATCTGGTACTGGTCTGCAGGAAAGCTCTCCAGGCCTTTTGCGGCCAGGCTGTTAAACGTTCGGATTTTGTACATTTATTGATCGATTCATGAGGTTGGATTGGTGAAAGAATTGTACTTCAAATTGTGGATTTAATCTGTTGTCTTTTGACGGAAATTCACGCCTTTTTCAAAGGCCTGACGGCTTGCTTTGAGCAATTCAGGTTTGGCCTTTTTCTCAATAGCTTGCAATATGCAATCGGCGTGAACAGGGAAATCTTCCAGTTTGGTTGTCCGGCCCAGTACGTAGAGATTGCGCATGATTGATTCGATATCCGGTGTTGCTTCGCTGACATAGATGACCTGCCTGATTTGCTCCTGCAGGTAGCGGATAAAGCCGCCGGTGTCGGGATAGTCGGCTTGTTGTGAACTCACCGAATGGGGAATCATTTTATGACTGTCGATAACAGCACGACTGTCCGGATGCAGGTACCTGAGATTGCGCTGGGCTTCCAGCGGTTCCAGGCCGATCATATAGTCAGCCTGGGCTACATCGACAAAGCCATAGGTGTTTTCGCCAAAGGTCAGGCTGGCAGTGACCGAACCCCCGCGTTGTGAAAGGCCGTGAATTTCACTGGTACCAACCTTCAGTCCTGCCAGGGTGGCAGCTTCGACCAGCAGGTTCACCAGATAAACGCCGCCCTGACCACCCACACTTGCCAGTACCAGTTTCTTGCGCTGCGGCATGCTTAGCGTATCTCCAGGGGTTCCAGGCGGCCTGCATCAGTTTCCCAGTGAATCGCATCATTGGGACACACATCAATACACAGACCGCAACGGATGCAGGTTTGCTGATTTATAACAACACGGCCGTCAAGTTTGTGCAGTGACGGACAACCGAAATTGTCAATACAGTGATTGCAGCGTTCGCAGGTTTGATAGAGATTAAAAGGCTTTATCCTGTCCTGAATGAGCTGTGGAACAATCTTGATACCGGCAGATGAAAACAATGTACTGAAAGTACGCTGTCCCTGGGTTATGCCGGTTAAATTATCCAGAGCGGTCTGACCCTCGTAATCGTAGACGTAGTTTTCAAGCTTTTTGCGCACACCGATAGCAGCCTTCTTACCACTGCCTATGGCGCCAATCAGACTCTGATGATTACCCGCAGCCAGATCGCCGGCGATAAAAACGTTGCCCGGCATACTGGAGGCCTTATCAACAATCCAGCCAGGTTTATCCTGGTTCGTCCGCACCCAATTGTCGGGCAGCAAGGATTCGGCACTTTGACCAATGGCTGTGATCGCGTAATCGACGTCCATGCTGTGCAGGCTTTCACTGCTGCTATATCGATTCAAATGAACCTGGCGCTGACCATCGTCCAGACTCTCGACCCGGTCAACACAACTGTCGTCCAGAATGGTGATACCCGCCTCGAGTGCATGGCTGATTTCTTCCTGAAAGGCCGGCATGGAGGTTCTTTCTTCCAGGCAGGAAATCACGGTCCGGCCATCGGGGTTTAATTTCTGAGCCGCGCGAGCGGCATCCATAGCGGAATTGCCACCACCGATAATTAACACCGTTGCGCCCGCTTCAATTTCCACTTCATCAGCATTAAACGCACGGAGAAAATC
>BTRB01000028.1:0-16782 GCA_036986175.1 Gammaproteobacteria bacterium | reverse complement strand
CTTGCGCATCACAAGCTTCGTGATTTCTTCATTCCTGCTGGTGGCAGTGACCCTGATACTGGCCAGGGCTATGGCCGTCCGCAATGGTCCTGACCTGGAGTGGTGGCATAGCGAAGAAATAGGCGCTGAATTCAGCGTCGCAGACAGTCCGGCTGTTACAACATTTGACCAATACCTGGTTAAAGAAGCTGCTGTTTTTCGAAAGCTGGAGGCGCTGGTCGATAAAGCGGCGCTTCAGGATAAGCGCACCGGGCTGAGTCGCTATAGAAAGGGCAACCACTCCTACCCGGTAAAATCAGGCAATAACCTGAATCGCAGCAGCCGGATGCGCCCACCGGTTATCAGGGGTGGTGTGCTGCTGTTGCACGGTATGACCGATTCCCCGTATACCCTGCGCCACCTGGCAGCCCTGTTTCAGGCAAAGGGTTTTTATGTTCTCAATATGCGACTGCCCGGGCATGGCACGCTACCGGCTGAACTGGACAGGGTGCAGTGGCAGGACTGGTACGCGGCGGTAAGGCTGGGCGCAAAGCAGGTTTCCGGGCAGCTTAAACCGGAACAGCCGTTTTATATTCTTGGCTATTCCAATGGAGCGAGCCTGGCGCTCATGTATGCTATGGATTCAATCACTGATCCTGCGGCCAGGACACCGGACCGTTTGGTCCTTTTATCTCCGATGGTAGCCGTTGATTCGCTGGCGCGTTTTTCGCGTCTGTTCTACTGGCTGGGGCGCCTGGAGTTTTTCGAGCAGTCCCGCTGGCTGGATATTTTGCCCGAGTATGATCCGCACAAATACAACTCTTTCCCAATGAATGCGGGGCTGCAGAGTTATAAATTAACCACGGCGGTCTCTGCGCAGCTACAGCGTATGTCGGTGAACGGTCAACTGGAACAAATGCCGCCAATACTGACTTTTCAGTCGCTGGTTGATAAGACGGTGATTACTTCAGCGGTCCTGGATAAGCTGTATGAAAAACTGCCGGCCAATGGCAGCGAACTGGTGCTGTTTGATATCAATCGAAGGGCAGAGCTGGAGGATTATGTCCTGCCAAAGCACAAGTTGCTGTTGAACCGTGCGATGAACGGAGGATCCGGAAAATATGCCGTATCCGTCGTGACCAATCGGTCTGGGAATGATCTCAGGGTGCTTGAGTTACGCCAGGCTGCAGGGTTGCCGGGCTTTGTCGGCCGTACACTTCCCTATGCCTGGCCGGATGACGTCTACTCGTTGTCGCATGTTGCGCTTCCGTTTCCCCTGGATGATGAAGTGTATGGGTTGGAGTCCGGCGGGGTGGATTCAGGTTATCCCCATCTTGGACGCGTGCAAATGCTGGGTGAGAGTGGCGCCTTGATCCTGCCGCCGGCACTATTGCAGCGGCTGCGCAGTAACCCCTTTTATGGCTACATCGAAGAGCGGCTTGGTGATGTAATTGCAAAAGACCTGTAGCTACCCGGGCTCCCGGTTCACGGTTTGCCGGCGTTATTGCCGTATTCCAGCATGACGGTTTTCGCCCCTTGCGCGAAGTGCGCACCGGCATCCTGAACGACTTTCATGATGCCCATGTTCAGGTCACCTACTACCGCCAGGTAGCTGCTGAAATCTGATTCGTTCACATAGATCCGCGCCTTGATGATCATTGCGTTTTCGGAAAATTCAGTAAACTGTATTCTGACTGAGCTTGCTATCACCCTTGCGTGATTCCGGGCCATGCTGTCGATGCCGTCAATAATGGTCTGCATCTGTTCACCGCTGGTGTCATAGCGAAGCGGTAGTTCGGGGTGATACAACATCTTCTCCCGAGCTGAGTAGTTTTCGATTGCACCATGGGCTATCAAATTGTTGGGTATGGAAACCAGTGTATTGGCAAGTGTGCGGATACGGGTTGTGCGCAGGCCGATTTCTTCGACCCGGCCGAGGATATCGCCATACTTGCACAAGTCACCGGTGACTATCGGTTGCTGGGAGTAGATTGAGATCGCACCCAGCAGGTCTTCGATGGGTTTTTGCAGTGCCAGGGCCAGTGCGATACCGCCTACACCCAGGCCGGCCAGCAGCGTTGTGATGTTGACACCGGAATTATTCAACCAAATCAGGATGGCAACAAGCAGCGCAAACAGCTTCAGGGCGTTGGCCATTGGACGGCCCAGAATATGGGCGTCTGAGCGGCCCTGGGCGAGGAACTTTTCCCTTCTTCTGGCACGCACCAGGTCAATGATTGAAAAGGTGAGCCATATAGCCACCAGCGTCATCAGCGTTTTTGCTTCTACGATTTTCTGTGCTGTTGCACCGAGCCCCAGTTCCACTAAAAGCTGGCCGGTCACTATCATGACTAAAAGTATGGGTACAGGCTGGGTAAACAACTTTCGCACAGGCCGGTGTAGCGGTGCTCCTGGCTTGCTGATCAGCCAGCTCAGCGCGAACCCGATTAGCCAGAATACCGGTGCTGCCAACAAGGCCACGCCGAGTACGATGACCCACTTAAACAGTTCAATACCGAGGAAGCTGGAGTCCTGCGGCAGGCGTTGACGGATATCTTCAACCCAGTCCGGATAGCTGAAATAATCATAAAGACCAGGTATCAGCGCGATACTGGCATTGGAAACTTTCCAGATGTAGTTATCCTCCGGCCCCGGTACTTTTTGCAGAAAGAGGACCTGTTCCCCACTGTCCGTTTCCAGCCGGCCAAGCTCATCACGGTAATCCGGCAGCCCGTCTACCACCTGCCCGTTAGGCTTCCTGCTCAGCAGGTCGACATCTATTTTAATGCCACGTTTGATGACAAAATCCAGTTGTCTGGCCAACTCCTTACCGCTGTACTTTCTGACCGATCTGGGTAGATTACGCAGGTCTATGAATTGGACGGCTGTTTCATAGTCAAATTTTTCCGTCGCCTCTAAAAACCCCATGAAACTACTTCGGGGCGTGTCCCGGCCAAGGTTATCCTTAAAAGCAACATCTTCAATAACGTCCTGAGTCGCCGGCTCGGTATCTGCCGGCTGTTCTTGCTGGGCAAAGGCAGCGGATGTTATTGCCAGCCAGGAAACTACAAAAGCCAGCAACAGGTGCTTGCGTGCCATGGTTGGAGCAGCGCTTGGGAACAGGTTGAATTCGGGCATCGTTTTACTTCGTCAAAAAGGCCGGTGAGAATTATAGCAGTTGGGTTGTTGGATTGATCAATCGCGAGTGCTCACGCAGGGGAGCGCGGCTATGTTGCTCGCGATCTACCCTGGGCAATACCCAGTTGTGTCCGGGCTAACCGGTACGCATGAAATTAGTTGCAAAAATAGCGCCAGGTACAGTGCTGTTTTGCAGACCTTCAACACTATGAATTGCTGTCGGGCCGATTTACCCCGCCTTGTGGGGTCGGCATACCGATATTGTGGCGGGAAAACAGGCGTGTCATTACCGCGAGCAAGGTGCCGGCGGACAGACCGAACATCAAAACCCCGTTACTGGCCTCCAGCGCTCCCAGCAAACGCCATTTCTCACTCATGACGATATCGCCATAGCCGAGTGAGGCAAAATTGACAGCGGAATGGTAAAAAGCTGTCAGAAAATCGCTGAATTCACCCAGATACATAAACAATGCCGCCCAAATGACTATTTGTACGAGGTGACCAGCAAATAGCAATAGTAAAACCATGCTGATGACATACGTATCGAAGCCAAAACCATCTGTTTTTCGGTCTTCACGACCAGTGATTTTTATCAGGTAGCGGATCATCATGACCACGACGGCAACCTGGATACCCATGGAAAGGAACACTGTGACGCTGCCCAACAGCAAGTTAATTAGCATGGTTGTTTCCCTGTACTCTTGACACCGACCGTGACGCTGCGAATCGTGGAAGTAGATAACGCCAACAATGCCTCACCGCCCAACAGAAACGCTGCGCCGATCAACGGCCATTCGCGAACAGATTCAGACGGCGGGGATATGTTTGCCTTGCCGGTACTGATCTGATTGCCGATCGTGATCGCGCTTTCTACCACTGATGTAGAAAGTGAAATAACAGGCATCAAAATCGCCGCGATACTGACTACAGCGATTAGCGTAACTGCCAATCGAATGGCGATCTCAATGGCTTGGGTAGTGGGGGTGTTTTGCGGGCTTACGGGTAAATTCACTGCTGCTTCCTCCGAAGGGTGGCATCCCTGGGGAGGAAGCATACACTGAATGGGCCTTAATTTAACAGCGGGGGTGCTGGTGGATTCAGGCAGCCTTCCCGCTTATTTCCAACAGCTGGCTTACATTACTTTTTGCCTTGAGAACATCGGCCAGCGTGTAGTGACTCAAATCTTCAAGGTAGGCCTGCAACCCATGACGCAAAAAGCTGCCAAGGAGGATATCAGGAGTGACTTCGGCGCTGGCGGGAGTATATTCCGCATCCAGTGCTTGCAGGGATTTCTCCGTGTGACTGACAACATCGTTCAGGGCGATATCTTTGGGTAAACGGTTCAATCGAATTCCACCGCCGGGCCCGCGTTGCGCTGCGACAAATTGCAGGCGCGTAAGATTGCTGACTACCTTCATCAAGTGATTCTTTGAAATACCATAGGCATCTGAAATTTGCTGAATGGTTACCCTGTTTTTGTTGTGCTGTCCGAGGTAAATCAGGACGCGCAGAGAATAATCTGTAAATCGTGTAAGGTGCATGACGGTTGTTTCCAATCCAAGGTTGCCCCCCCCAAAACTGTGTCTTGCATTATACCTCGTGTTAGTGGGCATCCAGATGGCATGAATCGGAAGGTTTACAGAATTTATGCAGAAAAAAAGCCGGAATCAGATTCCGGCTTCTCAGAAGTGCTTAAGGCGCTATTGGGAGCTGAAATACGCAGCCAGATTGTTGATATCATCATCACTGAGGGCAACTGCCTGGGGTGACATCAGCGGGTCTTTGCGATTACCTTCGCGGTAGTCTTTGAGCTGCTTGGCCAGATATGCTTCCTGCTGTCCTGCAAGGTTGGGCCATATGGGGTTGCTGCTGGTGCCGGTTGGGCCATGGCAAGCTGCGCAGACAGCAGCTTTAGCTTTGCCTGCTGCTGCATCACCGGCTATGACGGATGACGCAGAAAACATCAGCACCGTCAGTACAACAAAAAGGAATGATTTCATTTAAAAGTTCTCCGTTGGGATGTTCAAGTATTACTCATTTGGAAATGAGGCGTGAATTCTAACGGACTTTTGGTGCAAAAGTAACTACTGCGATTGGCCAGGCAATACCTGGCTACATAACAGGCTGGGCTGCCACAAGCTTTTTAGTACCGGGAATAATTTCCTGGCTTAGTCAGCGATGTTTACCTGTTCGGCTGTCTGGTCGGGTTATTCGCCAACCGGTGTATCTGAAGCAAGCGCTGTTGAAATGTGAAAATCCGCTTGTACCTGCGCGATGTTCTGTTGTGGCTCAGCTGCCATCAATGCCTGCTGGTTATTTGACAACAAAAAACCGGCAGATAGTTCAGAAATAACGTCGGAGTCGGGTGAAGGTGCGCTTGCGAGAAAAAGCGCGGTCGCCAAAAGAGCAATAGATTTCATGTTGCAACATCCTTGTCTAACTAGTTGAAAAACTAGCATTTACCCCTTGCAAATGCTGCCGGCCACCTGCAGAAATCCTTTCTGAAATAGCAACCGGACGACCAGTATACCTCAAACAGGCTGTTGATTTCCAGTCGGGTTATTTCTCATGGCCTCTTTGCCTGATTATGTCACACCACGCAGAGGCACTCATTGGTTAACGCTCAAAGCTGTTCTACGCCACTTTCTGTGGCAATCAGGACTAAATCGGCGGGTCGCAAAGCAAATAACCCGTTGGTTACAACACCGGCCAGGTTATTGATGGTTTCTTCCATTCTGACAGGGTCAACCAGGTCCATATTGTGTACATCCAGAATCCAATTGCCGTTATCGGTGGTAAATCCCTCACGCCACACCGGTTGCCCGCCGAGTGCAACCATCCTTCGGGCTACCAGGCTGCGTGCCAGCGGAATCACTTCAACAGGTAGGGGAAATGTGCCGAGTACACCCACCTGTTTGCTGGCATCAGCGATACATACAAATTTCCTGGATGCAGCCGCGATAATTTTTTCCCGTGTCAGCGCGCCTCCACCGCCCTTGATCAGGCGGCGATGCCGATCGAACTCGTCAGCGCCGTCGAAATATATATCCAGGCCGCCGGTCTGGTTTAGATCCATCACCAGGATACCGGCATCCTCCAGCAATCGGGTGGTAGCTTCAGAGCTGGATACCGCCGCTTCGATACGGATACCGCTGCTCACCAGCGCCTCAATAAAACAATTGACCGTGCTGCCAGTACCCACGCCTATAACGCTGTCAGGCTGAACATAGTCCAGTGCAGCTGCGCCGGCCAGGCGCTTTAATTCGTCCTGATTCATGCTGTTCTCAACGACATGATGTAGTCCCATTGGTGCGGACATTCAGCCCGCTCGTCAACGCTGAATACATTCGGGTCGTTTTTACCAACCAGTGCCTCATTAAATTCTCCAAATCTGTGTAAGTCATTATTGCCTGTAGTTTTTACTTGTTTACTGACCAAAGGTAAACCACCCGTTTTCATTGACCACGCCGTGTAAGGGAATATCCCGGTTACCGGGACTGATCAGCTCCCTTTCCTGCAGGCTATAGGCAATGCCAACCCGCAATGGGGTAGATGAATGCCGCTTCGATTTCAGGTGGCGATCATAGTACCCTGATCCCATGCCGAGACGGTTGCCGAGGCGATCGTAGCCAACCAGCGGCATGATCATTATGGCAAAATCTGACCGTGGTCTTTTTTCAGTCTTCCCCGGTTCGTGTATTCCAAACCTGTTTTGTTCAAGTATCAGGCCTGGTCGCCAGGCGTGGAACTCCATGCTGTTGCCAGTTTCCGCAATTCTTGGCAGGGCGATCTCGACGCCTTTGTCAAACAGCTGTTTGCATAGCGGGATCATGTCCGGCTCACCGTCGAATGGCCAATAGGCCGCCAGCGTGGAAGCGGCCCTGGATTCGACCAGGCGCAACAGGTGTTGCCGGATCGCCTGGTCGAGGCAGACGCGTTGCCGACTGGCGATATCCCGCCGCATGTCACGAAGTTTACGGCGCAATTCCTGCCTGGAAACCTGGGCGGGAGTCTGGCTGGCAGATTCAGTCATACCATGGCGAAAAAGTTGTCTGAAGAAGGTACATGCGAGCTTACAAACTGACTATCTGGCACGGAAGAACCCTCCGTGGATGCCGCTGCGAACCCGATTTCCTTGAACCAGAGGTTCAGGTGGGACGGCGCTCCGAGCTTCAGGCTTTTCGCACTTCGGCGAACATGCACACCGGCTATCAGATATGCCATTCCTATATTACAAATTAGGGACAAGGCATTTATCAGGCCAGCTGGCTAACACCACAGAGGGCATATTCATTCTAGCCTAATTGATCTTCGAGTGCATCTTCCAGTTCATCCGCAAGCATTCGAATGCGTTTGTCCACGTTCTGCTTACGATGTCGCTCAAGCTTTTGCATTTTGAGTAATTCATCGGAAAGGTTCAGTGCTGTCATCACCGCGATACGCTCGAGCGCCATCAATCTGCCTTCCCCCTTGATGGAGAGCATACGCTCATGCAGATAGTCGGCTGCTTCCCGCAATGCCTTACGTTCTTCCGGGCGGCAAGCGAACTGGTATTCCCGGTCAAGAATGGTAACCGAAATCGGTTCAGATACTGGTTCCATATTTATTCAGACCTGCTCCAGGCCCTTGAGACGATTAATCATCGCTTCAACTTTGATGCGTGCCTCATCGTTCTTGGCCACCAAAGATGCACGCTCTGTCACCAGCGTTTCCTGGCGGACGTGCAATGAGTGGTTTTCCTCCCGGAGTTTTTGGATTTGACCGAGCAGAGTACGTAGTTGATTTTCGAGTCGTTGCAGATCTTTATCTGTCTGTTCTAAGGAATCCATGACAACACTATAATTTGGCAGGTAATAAGGGTCAATCAGCAATGTGATATTTGTCTCGCGCTGTGAAGTCAACGGCCCACCTGATAACATCGCGGTCATTATCCATATGCTATCGAGAATGACGGATGACTACCGCCCACTTACCTGACTTTGAACACACACTGGCGATCGCCCAGGGAAGCCTTGAAGCACCGGAGTTGGCCGAATGCCATGGGGTAGCCTGTGGATTGCTGTGCCGCCTTCCGCAAAGCAGTCTTGATGCCTATGTTGGTTTACTGGATATGCTTGAGTTGGTCAGCACACCTGGAACGGGTCTGAAAATGTCACTGGAGGAACTGCTGAACTCAAGCAGAAAACAGTTGGCAGATGAAGACATGGGCTTGCGCTTGTGGCTGCCGGATGAAAATGAAATCCTGGAAGAACGGACCATGGCACTTTCGCAATGGTGTAGCGGATTTCTCGCAGGACTGGGCTCGAGCGGGGATGACGGCCTGAAAGCCATGTCGGATGATGCCAACGAAGCGCTGGCGGATCTGCAGCAGTTTGCGAAAGCAGACGTGGCTGATACAACCGAAAGCGAAGATGATGAAAATGCTTACACGGAAATTGTTGAATACATCAGGGTCGTGATCCTGATGATCAGGGAAGATCTTCGCGGTCCGGACGGACAGGATCTTATTCATTGAGTTTTTTTTTGCAGCGCCTGTAAGTTACCGTCATGATAAAACAGAAAGAATTCGCAAAGCGTCGCCATCAACTGATGGAAATTTCCGGACAGGGCTCCATGGTTATCGTGCGTGCCGCTCCCCGGAAAATCCGTAACAATGACGTTCACTACCCGTATCGTCAGGACAGTAACTTTCTGTACCTGAGTGGTTTTTCAGAGCCTGACGCCATGCTGGTGCTGTTGCCTGAAGAAAAAGGCGGTCTTTCAATCATGTTTTGCCGTGAAAGGGATCAACACCGTGAAATGTGGGATGGAGTAATGGCCGGTACTGAAGGTGCAACAGCGCAATTCGGGTTTGACCAGGCATATCCAATGGCTGAAATGGAAAAGCGTCTTCCTGGTTTGCTACATGGCCGTGAAAGAATTTATTACGATCTTGGTAAAGACCCTGACTTTGACCAGCTTCTGATTGGCTGGTTAAATGAATTCCGCAGCAAGACACGCAAGAAATTCCTGGCACCCGATGAGATCACCGCACTGGATCATAACCTGCATGAAATGCGCTTGTTCAAGAGCCGTACGGAAATATCAGTGATGCGCAAGTGTGCACGCATTGCAGCAGCGGCCCATCAGCGCGCCATGGCGGTATGCAAACCAGGTATGAATGAGGCGGAAATTCACGCGGAACTGTTACATGCCTTTGCACGCGAGCAGTGCGAGACGTCTTATATTCCTATTGTAGGCGGTGGGGCTAATGCCTGCATATTGCATTACATCAGCAATCGCGATCAGCTCAACGATGGTGATCTGCTGCTGATTGATGCCGGTGCCGAATACAATGGTTATGCTTCTGATATTACCCGGACATTCCCGGTCAACGGAAAATTCAGCGGACCACAGAAGGATTTGTACGAAGTGGTGCTGGCGGCACAGCTGACAGCCATTGATGAGGTTCGCGCTGGCAATCCCTGGGATCATGTGCATGAAACAGCGGTACGTGTCGCGACTGAGGGCATGCTGGACCTGGGTATATTAAAAAGCAGCCTGGAAGAAGCCCTGGAAGAGGAACACTTCAAGGACTATTACGTGCATAACACGGGTCACTGGTTAGGTCTGGATGTGCATGATGTGGGCGAATATGAAATAGATGGCCATTCCAGGGTGCTGGAACCAGGCATGGTACTGACGGTGGAGCCGGGGATTTACATCCCGGTATCCGCCACTGCAATTGATGAAGTCTGGCGGGGCATGGGCATCCGCGTTGAAGACAATGTTGCAGTAACAACAGATGCAGCCGATGTCCTGTCTGCTGATATCTGCAAGAGTGTGGACGATGTCGAGGCGCTGATGGCGGTATGAGCCAGGCCTGTGACATCGCCATTGTTGGCGGCGGCCTTGCTGGTGCGAGCCTGGCATTCGCGTTGGCGCCGTTGGGTTATGACATAAAGGTCATCGAGGCGGTGGCCTTCAAAGCGGCGGATCAACCCAGTTATGATGACCGGACCCTGGCACTCAGCCACAGCTCATGCCGCATCCTGTCCACTATTGGGATGTGGGAAAAGCTCACAGCCGACGCTACCGCCATTCGTAAAATCTTTGTAACAGAGCTGGAACGCCCCGGGCGGGTGGTGCTGGACCCGGCAGAAATCGGCCTGGAAGAATTTGGCCACGTAGTCGAAGCACGCAGGTTCGGCGTTGCGATAACCGGGCTACTGGAGCAAACGGAGAATATTCAAGTCATTTGTCCCGCCAGTGTTACGGGTATCGAAACAGGTGAAGTGAACACCGTGTTGAGTCTTGATTCCCCTGCAGGTAGCAGGGCAGGTACAAAAACACTGGTATCCCGTCTGGTGGTCGCGGCCGATGGCGCCAATTCATTTATCCGTAATCACTTGCAAATCCCCACCCAGACACGCGATTACGGCCAGACGGCAGTCATCTGTAATGTCACACCTTCAAAGGCGCATGAAGGCCGGGCATTTGAATGCCTGACCCCGACGGGTCCCTTCGCAGTGCTGCCACATAAGGGGATGCGCTGCGGGCTGGTCTGGTCGGTGGCAAGTAAAGATGCGACAGCGCTGATGGAACTGGACGATGCCACTTTCCTCGCCCGGGCAGAAGAACGATTCGGGACGGAGTTGGGAGCTTTCTTAAAGGCGGGTAGTCGTTCGGCTTATCCGCTGAAACTGGTACGTGCCAAACAGGACATCCGCGACCGAGTGGTGATTCTCGGCAATGCCGCCCACGCCATTCACCCGGTTGGCGCACAGGGCTTCAACCTTGCCCTGCGGGATGTTGCCGTATTGGCGGAGATACTCGCTGATAATGGCCAGGATGATCCGGGGGACAACAAGCTGCTTCAGCTATACAGCCGTTGGCGCCAGGCTGATCAACGCGGCACGATTGCCTGGTCCGACGGAATCACCCGGCTTTTCGCGCACCCCTCGATGCTGGTAGCTGGTTTGCGCACGGCGGGATTTTTCGCACATACGCTTCTGCCGGGCCTGAGGCGCCAGGCAGTTAACAAAGCCATGGGCTATCGCGGCAGGATTCCCCGCCTTGCCCTGGGGGAGCCGCTGAGGTTCCAATGAGTAGCTCACACTACGACGTAGCCATCATAGGTGCCGGCATGGTTGGCGCGGTACTGGCCAGTCTGCTGTCGCGCAGTGGCTTCTCAGTGGCACTGGTTGAGGCGCATGAGCCGCAGCCGTTTGATGCAGAGGCCGATGTAGGTTTGCGTGTGTCAGCCATTTCACCCGGCTCTGCGGCTGTGCTGCGCCAGGCCGGTGCCTGGAAGCTAATCAGCGCACAGCGGTCCCGGCCATACCGGCGTATGCAGGTTGAGGATGGTGTGGAACTTGAGCCGTTGTTATTTGATGCGCCGGTTTTCAATCTGGAGAGACTGGGCACCATCATCGAGAACGTGCTGGTGCAATGGTCTTTGTGGCAGGTGGTCAGTTCAGGCGGTCTTGTAGAGATTTATTGTCCGGACAGGCTGGATGACATTGAGCCTGGCCAGGATCAAAACCGCGTCAGGCTCAAAAGCGGCAAACACATGACGGCTGACCTGGTGGTGGGCGCTGATGGTGCTGCATCGCGGGTGCGCAAGGCAATCGGTATACGCCAGGACTACAGGGCCTATAACCAGCAAGGTCTGGTGGCTGTGGTCGGCAAACAGAAACCCAATCCCGGTGTGGCCTGGCAAAGGTTCATGCCGGGTGGACCGCTGGCTTTTTTACCCCTTCACGATGGCCGTTCTTCGATAGTCTGGACACGGCCTTCAATGGAGGCAGAGCGTCTGCTGGCGCTTGACAATGAAGCGTTCCTGGCCGAGTTGGATACTGCCAGCAGTGGCTGGCTGGGCAGAGTAGAGAGTTGCGGCCCAAGGGCAGCTTTTCCACTCAGCATGCGCTTGAGCGAAAGTTATGCGGCGCAACGGACCGTGCTGACAGGTGACGCAGCTCACGTGGTCCACCCACTGGCTGGTCAGGGGGTTAACCTGGGTTTCGCGGATGCGGCCGCGTTAACCGAATCCCTCATCCGCGCACGCCTTGCAGGAAACGATATTGGTTCTGCCGGTGTGCTGCAACACTATGCTCGATGGCGACGGGCTGAATCCGAAGCGATGGCATTCGGCATGCACGCCTTGCGCAGTCTGTTTGATGGCGACGGGTTGTTTCCCTTGAGGCGTGTCGGCCTGGCCCTGGTCAAGCGTAGCTGGACTTTGCAAGACATGTTTTTGCAAAGAGCAGTGGGAACCGGGAAAAACGCGCCCAAACTGGCGACCGGGGCGACGCTGCAAGATTTGACGTAGGGTGGGCAATTCATTGCCCACCATTCTATGAGATTTGCACCATCCGATTCGCGGCGACACGGGTACCTGCCTCTGAGACACGCCGTGAATCCGTCCTTGGAGGCTCTGAAAAAACTTCCCTGTTTTTTAAGGTCTCAGAGGCAGGTACCCGTATCCCCGCTTGGGTTTTGTGGATTCCTGGATATTCGCGACCAGCGGAGCTGGTCCCTCCTACAGCAATTACATTAAGGCTTGAGCAGCGAGGCTGGTTTCACCTTGAGGCTTTGCGCCAGCTTTCGCAGGAACCCCCCCAGCGGCGAGCTGCTGCGCCATACCAGCGCAATCGTACGGCTGGGGGCCGGTGCTGCAAAAGGCCGCAGGGCGATATTGTCGGTAGAGGGTATCGGCGGTTTGACGGCCAGCACCGGCAGCAGCGTAACGCCGGCATTGGCTGCAACCATCTGGCGCAGGGTTTCCAAACTGGTGGCGTTAAAATCTACCCGCTCATGTGCACCCGCGAGTTCACACACAGCAAGCGCGTGTTGCCGCAGGCAATGGCCCTCTTCCAGCAGCAATAACTCTTCACCCTCCAGATCCTGCAAGCTGATGACCTTTTTGTCACTTAACGGGTGGCAGGCCGGCATGGCCGTTACAAACGGTTCTTCAAACAGTATTTCAACGTCCATACCGGGCGCCTCGACTGGCAGCGCAAGCAAACCTGCATCCAGCTGTCCCTGGTCCAGCATCCCCAGGATAATTTCGGTTTTTTCCTCGGTGAGTTGCAGGCCCAGCTTAGGGTAGCGCTTGCGGATTTCAGGGATGACATGCGGCAGCAGGTAGGGTGCCAGCGTGGGGAATAATCCCAGCTTGATGATGCCTATGGCCGGGTCCTTGCTGTGGCTCGCGGCAGTTTTTATGTGTTCAATATCACGTAAAATGTGCCTCGCCCGATGTGCTACGTCTGCACCGATTGGTGTCAACATGACTTTTCGGGGTGCCCGTTCAACCAGTGAGACACCCAGTTCTTCCTCCAGTTTACGGATTTGAGTACTCAGTGTAGGCTGGCTGACGAAGCATGCCTCAGCGGCCCTGCTGAAGTGTTTAAGCTCAGCAAGCTTTACAAAATATTGCAGTGTACGAAAATTCATGGCGTTATTATAGTCTTCGACTATACGTTTGCGCTATTTGATATGCAGTAATAATGAATGCATTCGGCACAAGTGTCGGTCGCCTTTGTATATTCATCCCCATAATCAGGTCTGTATGCAATTTGGAACGTTTAGCGGGTTTAGCATGGGCACTGCAAGCTTGAGAAGTTCAGGTCTGGCAGCAGTTCTCCTTTGTTTTGCCGGGGCCTCTTCAGCAGGGCCGGGTGACGCTGGGGGTGACTATGATTTGGCGCGTTTAAGAAGTGGTGAAATCCTGCTGCAAACCATGGACAGCGACAAGCCAGGAGGTGCCGCACGGGTTACCGCCTTGTTGCATACCACAGCCGATGCCGTATGGGAGGTTATAGGCAACTGTAAAAATGAGCTGATTTATATCCGCGGCCTCAAGCTGTGCGAAGTGCTGGAGGCAGGGACAACCCGTATGCTGATGCATCATCGCTTACGCAGCAACTGGTACACCCCGACCCTGGATTTCACCTTCGAGGCGAGCCGGAAGTCTGGTAATTTTGGCGAAGCCCATCTTGTGGACGGTAACCTTAAAGTCCTGCATGGGCAGTGGAGGTTGGTTCCGCTGGCTGAGGGTAACGATGTCATCGTCATCCACGAGATCAGGATTCAGCCAAAAATTCCAGCGCCAAGATGGCTGGTACGCCGCAGTTTGCGCAAAGATCTGCCTGATATGCTGGCCTGCATACGCGGACTGGCAAACGCCTCGGGGGATAAGCGCCGTATTGCGGTCGATCTCAAACGTTGCCCCGGTGATATTTCCCGGTGACATTTTCCGTAATTTTTTTGCTACCGAAATAAAGCAACTATTCGCCCATCGATTCGCTTAAAATGGCGCATCCGGAATTCAAACAGGCTTTCGACCAGACCATGAGTAAATGCACCGTTCTGACCGGTATCAGCACCACCGGCAGGCCTCACCTGGGGAACTACGTCGGCGCCATCAAGCCAGCCATCCAGGCCAGCCATAAAGATGACGTTCAGTCCTTTTATTTTCTGGCTGATTATCATGCCCTGGTCAAGTGCCGTGACCCGCAAGTCGTACACCAGTCCACTTTGGAAATTGCTGCAACCTGGTTGGCCCTGGGTCTGGATACTGATGAAGCAATTTTTTATCGGCAGTCCGATATTCCTGAAATCAGCGAGTTAACGTGGCTCCTGACCTGTATCACAGCCAAGGGATTAATGAACCGTGCCCATGCCTACAAAGCTGCCGTACAGGACAATGTTGAGGCCGGCGAGGACCCGGATTTTGGCATCGTCATGGGCTTGTTCAGTTACCCCATCCTGATGGCGGCCGACATCCTGATGTTCAATGCAAATGAAGTACCGGTCGGCCGTGACCAGGTCCAGCACCTGGAAATGACACGCGATATTGCCCAGCGTTTCAATCATCATTTCGGAGAACATTTTGTTCTGCCCGAAGCCGTGGTGGATGATGATGTTGCAGTTTTACCGGGCCGCGACGGCCGCAAGATGTCTAAAAGCTATGGCAACACCATTCCGTTATGGCTGCCGGAAAAGCAACTGCGCAAGTCCATCATGAAAATCGTTACCAACTCACTGGAACCCGGTGAACCGAAGCAGACCGAAGACTCTGCATTGTTCGCTATTTACTCGGCCTTTGCGAGTGTGGAGCAACGTGCGGAAATGAAACAGGCCTATGCCGACGGGATTGGGTGGGGAGCGGCCAAGCAGCAATGTTTTGAACTGATAAATTCAGAAATTTCTACTGCGAGGCTGGCCTATGAGGGGCTGATCGCTGAACCCTCCAGAATCGAGTCCCGTCTGCAGGAGGGTGCGGCACGTGCCCGTGAGGTGGCTGCACCGTTTATGCGGCAACTGCGCGAAGCGGTGGGGATCCGGCCGCTAGCACAGTGTATCGATCACAGATAAGATAGGTTCAGGTTTAAATTCAGGCACAAGTCATGCAAGAAACCGAAGCAGCCACTACGGCAGCAGCGAAGGCTGTATTCAAGCCTGACCTGGATGTCCTGCAGTACATGCCGGACTGGCTACAGCCCATCTGGGATTACCTTGCGCCCTATCCCGGGCTGTTGGCCTTATTTTTAATATTGGCAGCCTATGCCTTTGGTCGGCTGTTGAAGCTGGTGATCACCCGGGCCATGAGGAGGGTGACCGACAAAACCAGTACCAAAGCAGATGACCAATTGATCGAATACCTGGTCCGTCCGCTGGTGCTGACCACTGTTACGCTGGCGTTGATGCTGGCAGTTTCCGCATTCAAATTACCCCGGGGTTTGCATGACGCACTCCTGTCCACGCTGGCAACCATTTTGTTGTTTTCATGGATGCGTGCCGGTTTGAGCACTGCACGCATTGTGCTGGAGCTGATTGGTGCCAACCACCACCGCTTTGAAATTGTCCAGGAAAAAACAATCCCGCTGTTTGATATGACCCTCAAGATAGTGTTGGTCGGTCTCGGGGCTTATGTCTTCCTGCTGATCTGGGGTATCGACCCGACGGCCTGGCTGGCTTCAGCCGGCGTTATTGGTATTGCCGTGGGTTTTGCCGCCCGCGATTCCCTTGCGAACCTGTTTTCCGGGATTTTTATTGTTGCCGACTCACCGTACAAAATCGGTGATTACATCGTTTTAGATTCCGGTGAGCGTGGTGAGGTTACACACTTGGGTATGCGCTCAACCCGTTTGCTGACACGTGATGATGTGGAAGTGACCATTCCGAATGCTGTCATTGCCAATGCAAAAATCGTCAATGAAAGTGGTGGGCCGTGGGAGAAAGAACGCATCCGCGTGCCGGTTGGTGTTGCCTACGGCAGTGATGTAGATGAAGTTTGCCAGTTACTTGAAGAGGTTGCACTAAATCACACAGAAATCGTCAAGCAGCCGGCGCCAAGGGTACGCATGCGGGCTTTTGGAAGCAGTTCGCTTGATTTTGAATTGTTGGCATGGATTGACCGGCCCGAGTTGCGGGGCCGGATACGGCATGACTTGTTGAAGGGTATCTACAATGCCTTCATTGAGAAGGGCATTGAGATTCCTTTCCCGCAAACAGACATCCATTTACGCAGTACGCCCAGGGGCGTTGAACCGCTGGATGATTGATTTACTGATCTGGTCTGGTGGTAAAAGAGCGAAGTTATCCGCAGATTACGCAGATTACGCAGATTATTTTTAGTTCAGGGCTATTTTTAAGCAATCCACCATACGATGAATTCGC
>BTRB01000027.1:0-17140 GCA_036986175.1 Gammaproteobacteria bacterium | reverse complement strand
GATATTTCCTGGAGATTTTTTTTGGGATATTTTTGGGCTGGCAGGACCAGCGGAGAATTGTGAGGCTATGTCGCGGGAATATCCAGACTGGATTTCGCCGGAACGCGCAGCTGAGGGCAAACGGGTTTTCAGCGGTACGGTTCCGTTGTCACGTATGAAGCGGCTGGTACCGCTGCTGGTTACAGCGGATGGTGATGCTACATTTGTAGCCGCTTTCAGACGTGATATTGATAGGCGGGTCATCGTAGATTTACAGGTGGAAGCCGCGCTGCCATTGGTTTGCCAGGCCAGTCTTGAAGTTTATGACGAGCAGGTGAAACGCCGTTGCGATCTGGCCGTCATAGAACGCGACGGCGAACAGGTTGATTTGCCGGAGAATTACGAACCGGTCAACACGGAAAATGGCCGGCTGGCAATTGTCAGTTTGGTAGAAGAAGAACTTCTGCTTGGTTTGCCGCAAATACCGCGTAAGCCGGGTTTGGAAAGGGTTGAGTATTCGACTGGTGAGGAAACGTCGGAAAGCGTGACTTCGCAGGGTCAGGATTTGCAAGACGGGGGTAACTCGAACCCCTTTGCCGCTTTACAGGGAATGCTGGAGCGGAAAAAACAGGATTAATATTTTTTTCATCAGGAGTAAATGATCATGGCTGTACAAAAAAGCCGAAAAACCCCATCACGCCGTGGTATGCGACGTTCACACGACGCGCTGAAAGCGCCAGCACTGTCTGTGGATCCGACCACTGGTGAAACGCATCTACGCCACAATATGACCCCGGAGGGTTACTACAAGGGCCGTAAAGTTATCGACACACCGGTTGTTGATTTCGACGGCGACGAAGAATAAGTAACACCTTTGCACGGCAACGCCAGTCGCGAAACGATGGGCCAGGCAATGGTTGAAGCGGTAGAAGCGGCCCGGCAACAGGTTCCACAGTTAATTGCGTCAATGATCCAGGACTATTCCATCGAGGCAGATGCATGAAGTATTCAAGAGTCATGGGAACCGGCAGTTATTTGCCGGAAAAAATAGTCACCAACGTGGATCTGGAGAAAATCCTGGATACCTCCGACCAGTGGATTCGTGAACGTACAGGCATCTCCGAAAGACGCGTGGCGCATAAGGATGAAACCTGTAGCGACATGGCGGAGGTTGCCGCCCAACGGGCTATGAAAACTGCGGGTATTGACGCAAAGGAAATTGGCCTGATCGTTGTGGGCACAACCACCCCTGACCTGGTGTTTCCGAGTACTGCGTGCCTGTTACAGGCACGTCTCGGGCTGCCGGATTGCGGTGCAATGGATGTAAATGCCGCTTGCTCTGGTTTTATGTACGCCTTGTCGATTGCAGATAAATACATCCGTTGTGGTGATGTCAAAAAGGCGCTGGTCATTGGAGTGGATAAGCTGACCGCCATGGTAGATTGGAATGATCGTGGCACCGCAATCCTGTTTGGCGATGGTGCCGGTGCGGTGGTTCTGGAAGCCTCTGATGAGGCCGGTATACTGTCGACGCATATTCATGCAGCCGGCAGGCACCGTGACCTGCTTGGGGTTGATGTCGGTGTGGGCACAGGATTCAAGGCAGAGCCACGTGGCGGCGTGTTCATCAAGATGAAAGGCAATGAAGTGTTCAAAGTTGCTGTGCGTACACTGGGACGCATTGTTGATGAGACCCTGGAATACAACAATATGGAAAAGTCGGATCTGGACTGGCTGATTCCACACCAGGCGAATTACCGCATTATTAGCGCCACCGCCAAAAAGCTGGGTTTGACCATGGATCAGGTTGTCGTTACCGTAGATAAACACGGCAATACTTCGGCTGGTTCAGTGCCGCTGGCGCTGGATGAGGCTGCGCGTTCGGGCAAGATAAAGCGTGGTGAGATTTTGCTGCTGGAAGCCTTTGGAGGTGGATTCACCTGGGCCTCAGCGCTGATAAAGTATTGACAGGCGGCCGCAAGCCGGCCGAATCAACAGGATAAAACATGACAAAAACTGCATTTCTGTTCCCCGGACAGGGTTCCCAGTCCGTGGGCATGATGTCTGTCCTTGCAGATGAGTTCAGCCAGGTAAAGGCGACATTTGAACAGGCATCATCGGTGCTGGGCTATGATTTGTGGGCCATGGTTGCAAACGGTCCGGCTGAAGAACTCAACCAAACCGAAGTGACCCAGCCCGCCATGCTGGTATCCGGGATCGCCACCTGGAGAATCTGGCAGGCACTCGGTGGTGTACAGCCAGACTATCTTGCCGGCCATAGCCTGGGCGAGTATTCAGCCCTGGTGGCAGCCGGGGTCATGCAATTCAGCGATGCCGTTTCAATCGTGGCTGAACGTGGACGACTGATGCAGCAGGCCACACCGGCAGGTACCGGAGCGATGGCCGCTGTGCTGGGTCTGGATGACCAGGTGCTGAACCAAATATGTAAACAGGTTGTGGGTGACGAAATTGTTACCTGCGCAAACTTCAACGCACCCGGGCAAGTGGTAATTTCCGGCAACAAAGACGCAGTGGAGACGGTTAGCGAGCTGGCCATGCAGGCAGGTGCGCGGCGCGTACTGGCGCTGCCGGTCAGTGTGCCTTCGCATTGTATACTGATGAAACCAGCGGCAGCAAGGCTGCGGGAACTATTGCTGGATGTGCGTTTTTCAGACAGCTCCCTGCCCGTCGTGCAGAATGCAGACGTTAGTTCGTATGCCGATGCGGAACAGGTCAGGGAGGCGCTGGCACGGCAATTGTGGCAACCTGTTCGCTGGACAGAAACCATACAATCACTGCTGGACTCGGGTGTAAACCGCTTTATTGAATGTGGACCCGGTAAAGTGCTTGCGGGCTTGAATCGCCGTATTGCAAAACAATCAGCGGTATTTGCCCTGAACGGACCTGAAGCGATTGAGGGTGCTATGCGGGCGGAGGAAAACGATGGATAATTACTTGCAGGGCCAGGTCGCCCTGGTCACCGGCGCAAGCCGCGGAATAGGTGCCGCTATTGCCGACATGCTCGCTGCCAATGGCGCCAGTGTTTTTGGTACGGCCACAAGTGAAGCCGGCGCAGCCGCTATCAGCGGGCGCGGTGCGGATGCTTTGACGGGCCTGGTACTCAACGTCAATGACGCCGACAGTATCAGTGCAGCATTGACTGAAATCACCGCACAGGCCTCGGCGCCAACAATCCTGGTTAACAATGCCGGGGTTACACGGGATCAGTTATTGATGCGCATGAGCGAAGATGACTGGGATACCGTAGTTGATACCAATCTGCGCTCCGTTTACCGGCTTTCGAAGGCTTGCTTGCGGGGTATGATGAAGGCCCGTATGGGTCGCATCATCAGTATTGCCTCTGTCATTGGCTGCATGGGCAATGCGGGCCAGGCAAACTACGCAGCTGCCAAGGCTGGTATGATGGGGTTCTCCCGATCACTGGCGCGTGAGGTTGGTTCAAGAGGCATCACCGTGAATGTGGTTGCGCCGGGGTTTATTGATACGGACATGACACGGGAACTGAATGAAGACCAGCGCGTGGCCATGTTGCAGGATATTCCGCTCAGGCGTCTGGGTCAGCCCGGTGATATTGCTGAAGCGGTCAATTTCCTTGCTTCACCTGCAGCGGCATATATTACCGGTCAGACGATTCACGTCAATGGCGGTATGTACATGGGTTGATCCCATTGGTGAGAAAAAATATGAGATAACAATTTATTAACACGGTCACCGCCATTGATACATACGACGGCGAATAGTTATAAACTGGCAGAGTTGCCGCAGATTCATTAAAATAGCGTCTCTGTGTCAAACTTTAAGGAATTACCAAAAAATGAGCAGTATTGAAGAACGCGTTCAGAAAATCGTTGTAGAGCAACTGGGTGTTAAAGATGAGGAAGTAACCGCCAACGCCTCTTTTGTAGACGACCTCGGTGCAGATTCTCTGGATACCGTTGAGCTGGTTATGGCACTTGAAGAAGAATTTGAGTGTGAAATACCCGATGAAGAGGCGGAAAAAATTACCAGTGTTCAGCAGGCTATTGATTACATCAATTCCACCAATAGCTGAGGCCTTGAAAAAAAGATGTGAACGGCCGGCAATTCGCCGGCCGTCATTCGTTTCAGATAACAAATTCGTGAGTTGAGGTTTTGCAGATGTCGCAACGTCGTGTTGTAGTGACTGGTATGGGCATTGTGTCACCCGTGGGCAGTACCATTGATTCCGCCTGGGATGCAATATGTAATGGCCGTAGTGGTATCAGGACGATTGCTTCTTTTGATGCGGAACATATGAAAACCCGTATCGCCGGGGAAGTGGTCGATTTTGACGTGGCGAATTACCTCGCGCCCCGCGAAGCCAAGCGGATGGATAATTTTGTCCATTACGGATTCGCTGCGGCCGTCGATGCCCTGGAACACGCCGGTCTGCTGGATGAAAATTCATCTCATGATCCTGAGCGTATCGGTTGCGCCATGGGCGCAGGTATTGGTGGTCTTGCGACCATTGAAAATACCACTGAAGCCTACCTGAAGGGCGGCCCACGCAAAGTCGGCCCGTTCTTTATCCCGGGCTCAATCATCAACATGATCAGCGGCTACCTGTCGATTCGTTATAACCTCAAAGGTCCAAATATAGCTATTGTCACCGCCTGTAGTACAGCCACTCACAATATGGGCACGGCAGCCCGCATGATCCAGTATGGAGAGGCGGATATGATGGTGGCCGGTGGTGCCGAATTCGCTACGACACCGACGTCCATGAGTGGCTTTATTTCTGCACGCGCCATGTCTACCCGCAATGATGCCCCGGAGGCCGCCAGTCGTCCCTGGGATGAAGAGCGGGATGGTTTTGTGCTTTCCAACGGAGCCGGTGTCGTTATTCTTGAAGAACTGGAACACGCCAAACGCCGTGGTGCGACAATAGTTGGTGAAGTCATCGGTTATGGCATGAGCGGAGACGCTTTTCATATGACAGCACCCCCGGAGAACGGCGAAGGTGCGGCCCGTTGTATGAAGATTGCCCTGCAAGATGCAAGGGTGAACCCGCAGGATGTTGATTACATCAATGCGCATGGCACATCGACGCCACTGGGTGACCTGGCAGAAACTATTGCCGTCAAGACGATTTTTGGTGAGTATGCGCAGCGGGTTCCGATCAGTTCAACCAAATCCATGACCGGGCATTTGCTGGGTGCTGCGGGTGGTGTTGAAGCCATCTTCAGCCTGCTCGGTATCCGTGACAGCATTGTCCCTCCAACGATCAACCTGGATAAGCCGGGTGAAGGCTGTGACCTGGATTACGTGCCCAATACGGCACGTGAGCAAGACATAGATATTGCGATCTCCAATTCATTTGGTTTTGGCGGTACCAACAGCAGTCTGGTTTTCCGCAAATTCACTGACTGACATTACATTGCATTGTTGTACGCTGAAAAGCTCACATGACCTGCAAAGTATTGCCGTCGCATTGCCAGGGTATTACCCCTATCTGCTCGACAGCGCTGCGCGTGGACCCCTGGGTGAATACAGCCTGTTGCTCAGGTCAGGCGACGAACAACTGTGTAAGTACAGTGACGGGAGTATCACCGGCCCGGGCAAGGGCAATAGTTTTCTGTCCCGCTTAAACGACTGGTATCTGCAGGAAGAACGATCTTCAGATAATGAGACGGACTGGCCGTTCACAGGGGGCTGGTTTGTGTATCTCGGCTATGAGCTGGCTGCGGAAATTGAACCGAAAGTTAACTTTCCGGATGCCGGTGATGGCTTTCCCGTTGCCTTTGCAACACGTTGCCCTGCCGTCATTTACAGCCGGCCTGAGCAACCGGGTGTGTTACAGCTTGCCGCAGAGGACCCTGCGTTGCTGGATCAGCTACGCGAAGAGATTGAAGCCCTTGTGGAAATTGTTACACCCACAAACATGGAGTTCCCGGGGTTGTTGCCGGAAGCGCCGGAAGAATTCCGGCAGGCCGTCGGGAAAATCCATGAATATATCCTCGATGGTGACGTCTTCCAGGTTAATCTGTCACGTGGATGGCGTGGGGAGTTTAGCCGGCCGGCCGATGCTGCCACACTTTATCGCTCGCTGTGCAAAAGCAATCCCGCACCATTTGCCGGTATGGTGCGTTGGCGTGAGTATACGCTGATGAGCTCCTCCCCGGAGAGACTGGTCCGTATGCGGGAGCGCGAGGTGCAGTCGAGACCGATAGCCGGAACCCACCCGCGCGGCACCGACAGCGATTCTGACAACGCGCTGAGGCGTGAACTGCTTGCGCACCCAAAAGAACGCGCTGAGCATATTATGCTGATAGACCTGGAACGCAATGATCTCGGCCGGGTCTGTGAAACAGGAACGGTGGAGGTGGATGAGTTAATGGTTGTGGAGACCTACGAACATGTTCATCATATTGTTTCAAACGTGCGTGGGCGTCTTCGCCCCGGGGTTACACCGGTTGATGTCATCCGGGCTGTTTTTCCGGGCGGCACAATTACCGGCTGCCCCAAAGTGCGCTGCATGGAAATTATTGCTGAACTGGAAAAGCATGGCCGTAGTTTCTACACTGGCTCTTTTGGCTACCTGGGACTGGATGGCAGTATGGATCTGAATATCCTGATACGTTCAATGTTGTTGCATAACAAACATATCAGTTTCCGTACGGGTGCCGGTATCGTGGCAGATTCCGACGCGGACAGGGAGTTGGCAGAAACCCAGGATAAGGCCCGGGGCTTGTTGCGCGCACTGGGAGCTGGTTGAGATAGATATGATTGAATGCCTGGTTGACGGTGAGATTTCAACTTTTGTGAAGGCTTCAAACCGTGGCCTGAGTTATGGAGATGGCCTGTTTGAAACCCTTTGGGTGCACAACGGTCTGCCACGCAAGTGGCAAGCCCACATGGACCGCCTCGGTGCCGGATGTCAGCGTCTGGGTATTGATATGCCGGCGCAGGCCATCCTGTTACGGGACGTGCAAACTGTCAGTGCAGGTCTTGCTGATGCCGTGGTGAAGATAGTCCTTTGCCGTGGTGGTTATGCGCGCGGTTACACCGCGCCGCGAGATGCCGGGTGCATAAGAATAGTCAGCGCCCATGGTTTCCCGCAGGATGTCGATGAGAACGCTGCCCGGGGTGTGAAAGCGCGTATCTGCGATCTCAGGCTGGCCATACAGCCCGTATTGGGTGGCATCAAGCATCTTAACCGGCTCGAGCAGGTACTGGCCGGTTCAGAAGCATATGCCGATGGTGTGTCCGAGGGCATTCTGCTGGACAGGGAGGACCATGTTATCAGTGCAGTTTCAGCGAATATTTTCATGGTTGTAGAAAACAGGTTATTAACACCGAGGCTGGATCGTTGCGGGGTCCGTGGTGTTATTCGCAGCCAGCTTCTGGCTGCATTCAGCACGCGCTGTGAGCAACGTCGAATCCGGGTGGACCTGCTGCAGGAGGCTGATGAAGTATTCATTTGTAATTCCGTTCGCGGTATCGTGCCGGTGACTGCAATTGATAGCCAGGACTATCAAATTGGTCCGCTCACACGGGAACTGCAAAGCTGGCTTCATGCGGGTACGCCGGCATGAAAAGGGGCACAAAACGGGCCGGGCTTGGCGCAGTTATTTTTTTGTTGCTGGCCGCTGCCCTGGCAATAGGTGCGTGGCAACAATACCAAAATTTTCTGCGGACACCATTGACGATTGGAAATACCCCAATGGTGTTCACGGTTAAACGTGGTTCCAGCATCCGCTCGGTGGTGGCCGAACTCGCGCAGCGCGGGGTTACACGCATGGATTGGCGCTGGCGCCTGTTAAACAAGCTTCAGGCGGTAACCATCCAGGCCGGGGAGTACGCCCTGGTATCCGGCATGGCACCGGCAGACATGCTGCAGTTGCTTGCTTCCGGAAAGGTTGTTACTTACCGTTTTACCATTGTGGAAGGCTGGAATGTGCGACAGTTACTGGCCGCGTTGGGCAGTAACCCGATACTGCGGCACAGCTTGTTCAGGATAGCGGACCTGGAGTCCCTGGATGGGTTGCCGGCGGGCGACAGCGAAGGCTGGTTTCTACCTGAAACCTATGTCTTTGTCAGGGGTGATTCTGATCTGAAAATCCTGCAGCGTGCCTACCACGATATGCAACAGGCCCTGCTGGAAACCTGGGCGGGGCGGGACGAGCGCCTGCCCTATGAAACAGCCTATGAAATGCTGATCATGGCATCCATCGTGGAAAAAGAGACTTCCCGTGATGATGAACGCGTAGTCATTGCCGGCGTTTTCGTGCGCCGCTTGCTAAAAAAGTGGCGACTGGAAACCGATCCCTCGGTCATTTATGGCATGGGCGAATCATATGACGGCAATATCCGTCGTCGGGATCTGGACGCTGATACGCTATATAACACTTATACACGCTATGGCTTGCCGCCAACCCCTATTGCGCTACCGGGATTGGCATCACTTCAGGCGGCAGCACACCCGGCAGAGGGTGATGCCATGTTTTTTGTCGCAGACGGGCAGGGTGGCCACACGTTTTCCGCTACACTGGAAGCACACAACAAGGCAGTTCAACGAATGCTTAAACAACACAGCGCACATCAGGAAACAACAGAGTGATCACATCGGGGAAGGGTTTTTTTATTACCCTTGAAGGGGGTGAGGGTGCAGGAAAAAGTACCCAGCACGTGCGTATTGTTGAGTGGTTGGAGGCGCATGGCAAGGAAGTTGTGGAAGCCCGCGAGCCGGGTGGCACAACGGTTTCTGAACAGATTCGCCACCTGCTGCTCGATACCCGTAATGGGGGGCTGGGCAGCCGTACCGAGCTGTTGCTTTTATTTGCCGCCCGTGCGCAGTTGTTGCGGGAAGTGATCCGGCCGGCACTCGCAGCCGGTAAGGTCGTGGTCAGTGACCGCTTCACGGATGCAAGCTACGCCTACCAGGGTGGTGGCCGTCAAATGGGTCGCGATACTGTCGCTGTGCTGGAAAAATTTGTCCACCAGGATTTACAACCGGATCTGACACTTTTATTTGATGTGCCCATAGAACAAGGTCTGCAAAGAGTCGCAGGGCGAGGACAGGCGGACCGCTTCGAAATCGAGTCGACCGGGTTCTTTGAGCGGGTCAGAACCACTTATCTTGAGCGCGCAGCAGAATCCCCCCGGCGCTTCAGCGTGATTGACGCAGGGCAGGACCAGGAACAGGTCTGGCAACAGGTACAAGACATCCTGGAAAAATTACCGGGGCTATGATTTATCCCTGGCTGACAGAGCACTGGTCATTTTTTTTGCGGTGCCTTGAGCAAGGCAGGCTGGCGCATGCTTTAATGATCGAAGGGCCTGCGGGTAGCGGCAAGAACGCACTTGCGACGGCCATGGTGGCAAAGCTTCTGTGTAGTGAACAGCTGCCTGAAGCCTGCAAGCAATGCCGTTCTTGCAAGCTGCTTGCCGGCGGCGCACATCCGGACCGGTTTGAAATACAGCCGGAAGAGGACAGTGATGTGATCAAGGTGGACCAGGTGCGCGCCTTGATCGCTTCGCTGGACCTGACCCCGTGGATCAGTGCCCGCAAAGTAGCCTGCATTCATCCTGCACAGAGCATGAACCTGGCCGCGGCCAATGCGTTGCTCAAGAGTCTGGAAGAGCCGGCCGGCAATACGGTGCTGATACTGGTGTGTAGTGAGCCGGCCAGGTTGCCGGTCACCATTCGCAGCCGCTGCCAGTCCATCGTTGTCAGCCAGCCCGATGATCAGCTTGTTCTGGAGTGGCTGGAAAGTACCTCAACCAAACCACGCGATGAGGTCAGTGCGGCACTGAAGGCCGCAGGCGGTAGCCCACTGCGTGCAGCCCGGTATCTTGATTCACCTGAATGTGATGCCTATGGGCAGGTACAGGAAGGTCTCGCTACACTGCTTGCGCGCCCCGGGTCCGTTGCGTTAATCAGCACAGGCCTCGCCGAACTGAACCCCGATGATTTGTGGCGCTGGCTATCCATGTGCACAGGTGAAGCGGTCAAATCCGTCATGGCCGGCATGGCGGCAAGCTGGGTGCCTGCAGGTACATGCCTGCAGGCAAAATCACTGCTGGAGTTGCAACAACAGGCGGATTTTAATCGCAGTTTGTCAGCCACACCGATACGTGGGGACTTACTTCTGCAGGATTGGCTGATAAGATGGGCGGAACAAAGTATCTGATTACATGGAAGGAGTACAAATATGGCGCAGCAAGGCATACTTTCACTTTCAATCAAAGACAGGCAAACGCTTTACAGCGCATATATGCCTTTTGTTCAGGGCGGTGGTTTGTTTGTGCAAAGCACCAAGCGTTACTCACTGGGCGACGAGGTCTTCTTATTGTTAACCATCATGGAACTGGAAGAGCGCTTGCCGATCCCGGGTAAAGTGGTTTGGGTGACTCCCGCAGGTGCTCAGGGCCACAGGCGGCCGGGAATTGGCGTGCAGTTTGCTGATACATCTGATGGCGCTCATGCCAGGACAATCATTGAATCACACCTGGCCCAACTACTGAAGTCTGAAAAAAGAACCCATACAATGTGATGATAATCAGTATATTATAGCTTATAGTTAATCTAATTAATCGAATATTATCCTGACACTACGTCCTCAATTATATTGAGGATATCCTGCAGCGGTTTGCCAGCCTGGTAAAAGTGCGGTGATAAGCGAATAGCCTCACTTCGAACTGCGCAAGTCAAATTCCTTTGTTGCAATACCCGGTAAACTTCAGCGGGGTCTTTACCAGCTACCCTGAAACTGACAATACCGGAAACCCTGTGCTGCTCAAATGGCCGCACTAACTCAATGGCGGGGATACTTCCCAGGTTTTCAGACAAGACCAGTGAGTTTTCCCTGACCAGGGCTTCCACGCTTGCCATGCCAATATCCTGTAACAGACCGATTGAAGCATGCATGGCTGCCTGGCCCAAAGTATTCGGGCTGCCTGCCTCGAACCGGATAGCCGTGCTGCTCGGTTGCCAGTTTTCGCGCGTGAATTTGTAAGGCTCGTCTACCATGCGCCAGCCGTGCTGGCTTAGCTTAAGCCGCTCACGCACAGTCGCGTGGCAATAAAAAACCGCAATTCCTTCAGGTGCCAGCATCCACTTATGACCGTCGGCAGCCAGAAAATCGATTCCACATGCTTCCACGTCCATCTGTATGGCACCTAACTGCTGGATTGCATCAACGAAAAATAATACGTTGTTTTGCCGGCAGGCGGTACCGAGGGTTTCAAGTTGTAATCTCAGCCCGTCCGTCCATTGCACAGCGCTGACAGACAACAGGCGGGTGCGATCATCCATATGCTGGAGTAAGGCCTGTTCCGGCTCGGCCCCTGCGCGTATGTCAACCTCCCTGACTTCCACGCCCAGCTTTTGCAAAGCAAGCCAGGGCAGGCGGTTCGAAGGGAATTCATCACGTGGCAACAGCAGGTTATCCCCATGGCGCCAGTCAATGCCGTTGGCAACCGTGCAAATACCATCCGTGGTGTTCTTGAGCAAGGCAATATCGTCAGCTGAGCCGGCATTGATCATGGTTGCCAGCATCTGGCGCAGTTGTGTTTCGCGTAATAACCAGTGGGCATATTTTTCCGGTCCGAGTTCGGTATTCTCGAGGCCGAAATTTGCTACTGCCTGCGCTGCCGCACGCGGCCACGGGGCAATCGCCGCGTGGTTGGCGTAGTGGCCATGTTGCAGAATCGGGAATTCATCAACAGGGATGCGGACTGCTGTTTGCGTATCCATATCGATATAATGAAGGCACTGTGGCCCCAATCGCAAATTCAGAGACAGAAAGTAAGTCCGGGCGGGCAATCATTCATGTTGATATGGACGCGTTTTATGCATCTGTGGAACAGCTTGATCAACCTCGATACAAAAACCAACCGGTCATCGTAGGCGGCACAGGCACGCGCGGGGTTGTTGCTGCAGCCAGCTATGAGGTACGTAAATTCGGTGTATTTTCTGCAATGCCGATGTCACGCGCACGCCACCTCTGCCCACAGGCAATTATCCTGCCGGTAAGGATGTCCCGCTACCGGGAGCTTTCCGCTCTGGTATTTGATGTGTTCCGGGACGTAACACCCCAGGTGGAAGGCCTGTCCCTGGATGAGGCGTTTCTGGATGTATCAGGCAGCCTTTCATTGTTCGGCAGTATTGAAACCATCGGCGCCTCTTTACGGGCTCAGATACTGCGCCGTACAGGTCTGCATGCATCAGTGGGCATGGCGCACAATAAATTTCTTGCCAAACTCGCTTCCGATAGCGCCAAGCCAAAGGGGTTTGTGCATGTTTCATGTGATGGTGTACGTGCATTTCTGGACCCGATGCCGGTTAAACGAATGTGGGGTATCGGGAAAAAGACACTGCCAAAAATACACAAGCTGGGCATTTTGACCATTGGCCAGCTACGCAAGGCAGATCCTGTCGTACTCAGCCGGGTCCTGGGTAATCGAAGCGGGCATTTCCTGGCCCTGGCCCGGGGTGAGGACGAACGGGAAGTCGTGGCTTCCAGGCCGGAAAAATCCCTGAGTCGTGAAGTCACTTTCGAACGGGATATCAGCAAGCCCGGGGAATTGATGGCAGAGTTGCAGCGCCAGGCGGAATCAGTCGCGGGTCGGTTACGCTCACAGGGGCTGCTGGCCCGAACCATACAGATCAAGGTGCGCGACGGCCGATTCCGCACCGTCACCCGTAGCCGCAGCCTTGCAGCCCCGACCGCCAGCACCGAAGTCGTGTTCAGGCAAGCGGGTTTATTACTGCAAACCTGGCTGGGTGAGCACCAGCATACGCCGGTGAGATTACTGGGTGTTGGCGTATCCGGCCTTGAAACACCGGGCAAGCACGGTTTGGTGTTTGATACCCCAGCGCAAACCGCACTGGACCGAACCATGGATAAAATCAAACGCCGCTACGGTGATGATAAAGCCATGCGGGCGCTGGCTTTGAAGCGCAAAAGCAAGTGAGGGGTTGATCAAGCCTGCGTATCACGCAGTTCGCGGCGCAATATTTTTCCGACATTGCTTTTCGGCAGGTCGTCCCTGAATTCAATATAGCGCGGTCGTTTATAACCGGTCAGATTCTCTTTACAAAATGCCCTGATTTCATCTTCCGTCAAGGTCGGGTCATTTTTAACAATGAATACACTGACGACCTCGCCGGATTTCTCGTCTGCGACGCCGACCGCTGCGGCCTCCAGAACTTTAGGGTGCATGACCAGGACATCTTCAATTTCATTCGGGTAAACATTGAAGCCAGACACCAGGATCATGTCCTTCTTGCGATCTACAATTTTAAAATAACCACCTTGTGTCATACAGGCAATGTCACCGGTCTGCAGCCAGCCGTCAGCGTCCAGAACCTCGGTGGTGGCATTGGGCCGCTGCCAGTAGCCTTTCATTACCTGTGGCCCGCGGATACATAATTCACCGGGTTCGCCAGCCGGCACCGGCTGACCGTCATCGTCCTTGATGCAGGCGTCTGTGGACGATATCGGCAGGCCGATGCAACCGTTATAGTCTGGGAGGTTTACCGGGTTGATACAGGCTGCGGGTGAGGTTTCGGTCAGCCCGTAGGCTTCAAGCAAGGTCACACCTGTCACTTGTTTCCAGTGCTCGGCAACCGCCTTTTGTACGGCCATGCCGCCACCCAGGGTCATTTTGAGGCTTGAGAAATCAAGATCTGCAAAACCTTCTGTATGCAGCAGTGCATTGAATAATGTGTTGACACCCGTGATCGAGGTGAAGCGATGACGGGACAACTCTTTGACGAAACCTGCCATATTACGCGGGTCGGTAATCAGGATATTGGTGCCGCCGAGGTAAATGAAAGTCAGGCAATTCGCCGTCAACGCAAAGATATGATACAGCGGCAATGCAGTAATGATGATTTCGGTGGAATCATCCAGCTGGGTCAGCCAGACCCTGGCCTGCAGCAGGTTCGCAACAATATTCCGGTGGGTCAGCATCGCACCCTTGGCAACGCCGGTGGTGCCACCGGTATATTGCAGGAATGCTACATCCTCGAAACCGATATTGACTGGCCTCAAAGGCAACTGTTTACCTTTATCCAATAGATCAGGGAAGTTGACCGAGCCGGGTAAAGACCAGGCTGGAATGGCCTTTTTAACATAGCGGAGCACGAAGTTGACCAGTAATGACCTGGGGAAATTCAGCAGATCACCGACACCGGTTGTGATGATGTGTTCCAGTGGAACCTCATCGCGGACACTCTCGAGCACAGAGGCAAAATTTTCAATCACCACGATTGCCTTGACGCCGGCATCGACCAGTTGATGACGCAACTCCCTTGCGGTATACATCGGGTTGGTATTGACGATGATCAGACCGGCCCGCAGGGCGCCAAACAGCGCCACCGGATACTGCAGTGTATTGGGCATCATCAGCGCAATACGGTCGCCCTGTTGCATGCCCATGTCCTGCAGCGCAGCAGCGAAGTTCCTGGTCAGGAAATCCAGTTCGGTATAACTCAGGTCAGCGCCCATATTGTGGAAAGCCACACGGTCTGTGTACCTCTCACAACTTTTTTCAAGCAAATCGACAATGGAAGAATGCTCTCCCAGATCGATATTTGCCGGCACGCCGGGTGGATAACTGCTTAACCAGGGTTTTTCCATCATTGACAGGCCTCTGAACATGGATCTAAAGCACTAATTTTCAGATAACTATTTTTACATGATAGTTGACCTTACGCAGTTGTTTTGTGTTTTTTATTTGCCGACCTGCACGGCTGTGTTTATTATCGGCACAGGGACCACTGCGCAAGGCGCTGCCTGATGGGTGAACAGAACATCGAACAATACGCCGACGAATCCACACGCCAGGCGTTCATGAAGTCACTTCTTGAGGAGGTGAGAGCACTGGAGGCCATGCTTGATGAAGGCATGGTGGAGTCGGGTGTCAGTCGTATCGGTGCGGAGCAGGAAATGTTCCTGATCGATCAGGCACACAAGCCCGCCCTGACCGCGCTCAAGGTATTGGAAATTGTCGATGACGAGCGCTTCACGCATGAACTTGGACTGTTCAATATTGAAGCCAATCTTGCTGTCCAGGAATTTCATTCAGATTGCCTCAGCCGCATGGAGGCCGAGGCGCAAGATGTTTATGCCAGGGCCCGCAAGGCAGCGCAGGCCTGTGACAGCGAAATTGCCCTGATTGGCATTTTGCCCACCCTGACCAAGGAGAACCTGGGTCTTGATTCCATGGTGCCAACACCCCGTTACCATGCATTGAATGCGGCAATTATGGCACTGCGTGGTGATGATTTGCAGTTCACCATCAACGGCATCGACCAATTGGTGGTCAGCCATGACAACCTGATGCTGGAGGCCTGCAATACCAGCTTCCAGGTACATTTTCAGGTCAGTCCGGACGATTTTGCCAAACTCTATAATATCGCCCAGACCGTTACGGCCCCACTGTTGGCCGCTGCGGTTAATTCGCCCATTCTGCTCGGTAAGCGGCTGTGGCATGAAACCCGTATCTCGGTATTTGAATATTCCATCGATGCCCGTTCGACCACCCACCAGACCCGGGGACTGAAGCCCAGGGTGCACTTTGGCGACCGCTGGGTTGACGAGTCCGTGACCGAGATCTTCAAAGAGGATATCGCCCGTTTCCGGGTCATTCTGACAACCGAAACTGAAAAAGACCCGCTGGCCATGGTTGCGCAGGGCATAGCACCGAAGCTGAAGGCACTGTGTTTGCATAACGGCACCGTTTACCGCTGGAACCGTGCCTGCTACGGCGTACACAATGGCGTTGGGCATTTGCGCATTGAAAATCGTGTTATGCCATCAGGGCCGACCATCATTGATGAAATAGCCAACACGGCCTTTTTTGTGGGCATGATGGCCGGTATGGCAGACAAGATTGAAGATGTGCGCGAGTTGATCCCCTTTGATGATATTAAGGCCAATTTCATGGCGGCGGCCAGGGATGGCATACGTGCACAAATGAACTGGTTTGGTGACAGGCATATGCCGGCCCAGGAACTGATCCTCGAACATTTGTTGCCGCTGGCTGAAGCGGGGCTAAGCAACCACGGCGTCGATCAGGAAGACATTGAACGTTATCTCGGTGTTTTACGCGAGCGTGTCACGACCCGCAGAACCGGGTCGCGCTGGGCGCTGGAGTCCCTCAACAACATGAGCGGCCGCGGCACTGAGGACCAGCGCCTGCGTAGTCTTGTCTCCAGCATGGTTACGCAACAAATCGACGGTCACCCGATAGCTGAGTGGCGGCTGGCAGATTTCTGTGAGCAACAGGACTGGCGGGATAGCTACCTGAAAGTCTCTCAATTCATGGCTACCGACCTGTTTACCGTACGCCCTGACGATATTGTCGATTTTGCTGCGACGCTGATGGACTGGCGGCATGTACGGCATGTGCCGGTCGAGGGTGATGATGGCGAACTGGTTGGCCTGGTTTCCCATCGTGCCTTGCTGCGACTGGTAGCCACCGGCAGGGTGGGGCGTGAGCACAAGGTGACGGTTGATGAGATCATGAAAAGAAACCCGGTAACCGTGAACTCTGACACCTCCACCGTCGAAGCGATCCGCCTGATGCGTGAAGCGCAGGTTGCCTGTCTGCCTGTCGTTGACGACGGCAAGCTGCTTGGTCTGATTACCGAGCACGACCTGATCGTGGTTTCCTCCCATTTGCTGGAACGTTATCTGGATGAAGGCGATTGAGGTGTGGATGAGGATTATAATCGGCGCCACACTGGCGGTTTTGTTGCTGGCGGGTTGCAGTGAAGAACTCAGCGTAGAACAGCAAGTCATAGCGACACTGGAGAACATGGAGCAAAGTGCTGAAGAGGGCAAACACCTGGACTTTATCGGCTACGTTGCCGACGAATTCAGCGGTCAGTCCGGAGTTATGAACCGGCGCGACTTTCACCGTTTAATGCTATTCCAGATGAATGATAACCGGCGTTTGCAGGCACAATTTTTCCCCATCCACGTGCAGGAAAAGGACACTGACCAGGATTCAATACAGGCTTCAGCACAGTTTAAAATTCTTATCACCGGTGGCGGTGGCCTGCTTCCGGAGCATGGACAATTATTTCAGGTTGAGACTGAATGGATACGTGATGGCAGCGACTGGCTATTGAGCAAGGCGGACTGGGAGCCCGTGTACCTGGCCCAGC
>BTRB01000026.1:0-17276 GCA_036986175.1 Gammaproteobacteria bacterium | reverse complement strand
GTGCGGAACTCAATCGGTGGTAAGCGCAGCACTGCTCTTCTCCTTCAGGGCCTGGTCGCGTTCCTTCATGGTCCCGTCGCTTGACCCGGTGCCCCGACTTTTCCTGACGTGGGGATCGGCAGTGGCGTGTCCATCGCCGCCCTGTTCCGGGGTGGGCACGACAAGCGGATCGCCGTAGTCAATCTCCGGAAATCCAGCCGGCCCTACCCGGCCTGCTTTGCCTTTGGCCCTGGCTTTTAGTCCTTTGAGCACCAGGTCCGGTTGGATAGGCACCTGATCGACCCGCACACCGACTGCGTCGAAAATCGCATTAGCCAGTGCAGGAATGACCGGTAGCAACGGCCCCTGTCCGACTTCCTTGGCCCCGAAGGGGCCGCGTTTATCAGCAGTTTCGATCAGGTAACTGGTTATCTGCGGCATGTCATGGAAGCCTGGACTCTTGTACTCCAGCATCGACGGCATCTTGTGCACCAGTGATGGTGAAAGCCGCTTGGGCAGGCGGCGAAATTCCTGCTCCTCCATCATGGCTTCACCCAGGCCCATGTATACGCCGCCTTCAATCTGGCCCAGAACCAGCACCGGGTTGATGGCCTTGCCGATGTCGTGCGCGATCCAGACATGTTCCACGTCGTAGAGTCCGGTTTCCGGATCCACTTCGACCTCGATGACGGCAGCGGTGTAGGAATACGTAGGTGACGGGCCGACGCCCGCACCACGGTAACGCCCCGGAGCACGTGGGGGAGTGTACGATCCGGTGGTGCCCAGGGTTCCAAAGCGCGCCTCGGCCGCAATCACCGCTTCGCTGAAACTCAGACCCTTGCCGGGCTCGCCGCTGTAGAAAACCCGGTTGTCGGCGAATACCACGCAGTCTTCCGGCACCTCCAGTTGCTTGCTCACAGCCCTGGCGATCAGGTCTCGTGCCCGCTCGGCCGCCTGCAGGGCCGCCTGACCGACCATCAGGGTCACCCTTGATGAATAACTGCCCAGGTCTACCGGCGTCAGATCGGTGTCCGCCACGCACAGACGTATATCTGCCAGGTCGATGCCCAGGACTTCGGCCACGATGGCTGCAAGTACGCTGTCCGAACCCTGTCCGACTTCCGCCTGGCCGCAGAAAACCGCAACACCACCACTGCGATCCAGCTTGAGCTGAACGCCGGACTGCGGCATATGATTCCAGTAGATCGGCAATCCGGCCCCGCACATATAGGCTCCGCAGGCGAGGCCCAGTCCCCGGCCTTCGGGCAGCTTACCGTAACGTTCCTTCCATCCGCTGCCGGCCACCACGGCCTCGATGCATTGTCCCAGCCCGACCGTGCCAAGCTGCAGCCAGTTGGCTGTCACGCTATCCGCAGGCACCAGGTTACGTAGACGCAACTCTGCGGGATCAATGTCCAGACGCTCGGCCGCCTTGTCCAGGTGGACCTCAAAGGCGAAGCGGGGTTGCGGCGTACCGTGGCCCCTTTTGGGACCACAGGGCGGTTTGTTGGTGAACGCCCGCACGGCTTCGAAGCGGTAGGCCGGCAGTGTATAGGTCGTGGTCTGCAGGGCTCCGGTGTACAAGGTACTGGCGACACCGTAGCTACCGTAGCCGCCGCCATCCAGCGCGGTGCGCAGATGTTGCGCGGTCATGGTTCCGTCCTTGCGAAACCCGGTGCGCAGGTTCATCAGTACCGGGTGGCGGCCACGGTGGCAGTAAAATACTTCCTCGCGGGTCAGCGTGGCCTTGACCGGTCGACCCAGTTTAAGTGCCATTTTAGCGACTACGATCTCGTGGTTGAACGGGTCGGTCTTGCCGCCAAATCCACCACCGATGGAGCATGCGATGACACGGATCCGCGACGCGGGCATCTGCAGCACCTGCGCTAGTGCGCGATGTACGTAATGGGGCGTCTGGGTAGAAGAATAAAGCGTGACCCTGTTTTCGTCTTCAGGTACGGCGACTGCGGCATGTTGTTCGATGGGCAGATGAGTGTTTCCCTGGAAAAAGAGGGTGTCTTCGAGGATCACGTCCGCCTGCTCGAAGCCCGCTTTGGTATCGCCGAACTGAAGCGAGATTTTCTTGTGCAGGTTGCCTTCGTCGCCATATTCGTGGATACGTGGCTCGGGGGTCTTAAGTGCGGTTTCGACGCTGTCAATGGTCGGCAGTATTTCGTACTCCACCCGAACCGCGAGGGCAGCGGCATGGGCCTGGTCTTCGGTCAATGCAGCCACAGCAGCAAGCGGATCACCGACAAAGCGTACTTTATCGATGGCCAGCGCATGTTCATCCCGGGATACCGGCAGGATGCCATAGGGCACAGGCAGTTCCTCACCCAGTAAAACGCTTAAAACACCGGGCATCTGTTCTGCTGCGGAACAATCGATGCGTTTGATGCGTGCGTGTGGCACGGTGCTGCGCACCAGTTTCACATGGACCATGCGTGGAAAACTCAGGTCATCCGCAAATTGTGTTTGTCCGGTGACCTTGGCGTGTCCATCGACGCGCCGGAACGGAGTGCCAATCAAGCTTAGCTGCAGTTGATCATCTGCAACCCCGGGCTGATCGGCGGTGGATTTCGAATCTGCCTTTGCCATTGTTTCAGACGTCACCCAGTTGCCAGGGGCAGGGGAAGCGGCGTGCCCAGGAATTCTTCGTCCGGTGGCCGCCACGTATCGCCCCTGGCCATCGCTGCTGCCCACTTGACGGCCAGCACGATTCGGTTATAGCCAGTGCAGCGGCAGAGATTGCCGGAAAGTGCTTCGCGAATCTGTTCATCACTTGGGTCCGGTTCGCGCTCCAGCAGCGCCCTGGCCACCATCAGGATGCCCGGAATACAGTAGCCGCACTGGGTGGCGCCGAGGTCGGCGAAGGCGGTTTGCAGTGGATGAAGCTCGTTGTTTTGTTGCAGGCCCTCAACGGTCTCAATATTTTTACCTTTCAGTTCCGCAGCCAGCATCAGGCAGGACAGAATCGGCTCGCCGTCGACCAGCACGGCACATGCCCCGCACTCACCCAGTTCACAGCCATGTTTTGTGCCCGTCAATCCGCACTCTTCGCGCAACACCTCCAGCAAGGTGTGATGAACCGGGAAGGCTACCGTGTGGTCTTCGCCGTTGATTCGAAGCACTGAAGTGATCACCGTGGCTGGCACTCCTTCAGTGTGATAACCGGGGGATGCTTGCTGATCGTTGAGTCAGAATCCACTTTGACACCCTGGATGGCGGTTGCTTGAAACAGATATATTGTTAGGTACCCTTACAATATATCGATCAAGGATTGATGTCAATTAGCCTGCACATTGAAAGTACACCAATGCAATAGGCAGATTTTCTACGCCTTTAATTCCGGCAAATCCCTGTACAGATCCAAAGCCTCGGGATTCGCAAGGGCTTCCACATTCCTGACGGGTCGGTTGTGAATGACATTACGTACGGCCAGTTCGACGATTTTACCGCTTACCGTGCGGGGAATATCTCTGACCTGCACGATACGGGCGGGCACGTGCCGGGATGTGGTGTTCTCGCGTACAAGCCTGCGGATGCGGTTTTGCAGGTCTTCATCCAGTTCCAAACCATTGCGCAGGCGCACGAACAAGACGATGCGCACGTCATCGTCCCAGTCCTGGCCAACGCAGATGCTCTCCTCGACTTCTTCAAGGCTTTCGACCTGCCGGTAAATTTCCGCAGTGCCTATGCGCACTCCACCCGGGTTCAGAGTAGCGTCTGAGCGCCCGAATATAACCATACCGCCATGTTCGGTTATTCTGGCAAAATCACCATGCGCCCAAATGTTCGGGTATTGTTCGAAATAGGCTGCCTGGTATTTTGTGCCATCCCCGTCACCCCAGAAACACACCGGCATCGAAGGGAAGCTTTGCCGGCAACACAACTCGCCGGTCTCATTTACATCTGCAAAACTGCCATCGTCACGGCATATCTCGACCGCCATACCGAGGCCCAGGCATTGTATTTCGCCGCGATATACGGGCAACACGGGGCAACCGGGGGCAAAGCAGGAAACGATATCTGTGCCACCGGCGATAGACGACAGGCACAAATCCTGTTTGATATCCGCGTAAACGTAATCAAAACTCTCCGGCGCCAGTGGTGACCCAGTTGATAACAGTGTGTTCAAAGAGGCCAGCGAGTGTGTCTCACGTGGCTTGATCCCGGCTTTTTGCCATGCCGATATAGCCTTGGCGCCGGTGCCTAAAATGCTGATCTCCAGCTCATCAACCAGGTCGAACATCGCCTCAGGGCCGGGATAAAAGGGTGAACCTTCATAAAGAATGGTTGTAGCACCTGTCATCAGGCCGCTGGCCATCCAGTTCCACATCATCCAGCCACAGGTGGTGTAATAAAGAAACCGGTCGCTGCGCTTCAGGTCGGTATGTAGCAGCAACTCTTTCAAATGCTGCAGTAGCGTACCGCCCGCGCCGTGGGTAATACACTTGGGCACACCGGTGGTACCGGACGAGTACAGAATATAGACCGGGTGATCGAAGGGCAGGCGGGTAAACTCGATTTCAGTGGCATCAGGATCGCTAAACGACGCCAGGAGTTCGGCGTTGTCCAAACCGCCCAGATCGGGGTCCGGGTCTGTATAAGGCGTAACAATGATTTTCTGAATGCCGTTGATTCGTTGCTGAATCTCCCGGACCCTGGCCAGGCAGTCATGTTGCTTGCCGTTATACGTATAGGCTGTGGCACAAAAGAGGACTTTAGGTTCGATTTGGCCAAGCCTGTCCACGACACCATTGATACCAAAATCAGGCGAACACGAAGACCAGATGGCACCGATACTGGTGGTAGCCAGCATGGCAATAATGGTCTCTGGCAGGTTAGGCATATAGCCGCCTACACGGTCACCCGGTTCGATACCCAGTGAGCGCAGGGAGGATACAACAGCTGCTACCTGTTGATAAAGCTGCCGGTAACTAAGGGAGCTCTGCAACCCCGTTTCTGACCTGAATACCAGTGCTTCGCGTGCATCCCGGTAACGCAGCATGTTTTCGGCAAAATTCAGACTGGCATCCGGAAACCACCGGGCACCGGGCATACGGTCAAAATTCTCGACTGTCCGGTTGCCGGCCTCGCCTATGACACCGCCAAACTCCCACATCGCCCGCCAAAACGCTTTTGGCGATTCAATTGAAAAACGATAGAGGCTTGCGTAATCCGTCACACCCGGATCGCTTTCCAGCTGTACAAGCCTGATGAAACGTGTGAGGTTGGCCTGTTGTACACGTAAGGTGCCAGGCGACCAGAGAGGCTTTGTCATGATGCAATATGCGGGCTCTAACTGAGCAATGCCTTCATTTCCGGAATGACTGTGAACAGGTCTGCGGCAAGACCGATATCTGCAATCTCAAAAATGGGCGCTTCTGCATCCTTGTTGACTGCCACGATCGTACCGGCGTCCTTGATACCGGTGACGTGCTGAATCGCACCTGAGATGCCAAATGCGATGTACAGGTCCGGGGATATGATTTTGCCGGTCTGGCCAACCTGCATATCATTCGGAACATACCCGGCATCTACCGCTGCGCGCGAAGCGCCTGCACCGGCACCGATCAAATCTGCCAGGCTGTAGATCAGTTCGAAATTCTCTTCGCTGCCGAGCGCGCGCCCGCCGGAAATCACCCTTGCAGCAGTTTGCAGGTCAGGACGTTCGCCGCCACCGGACTGCAGGCCGATGTAGCGGGTGTGGTCGCTTGGGCCTGTGCTGGCGGTACGCTCCTCAATGGACGCGGTGCCATCGTTCCCGGCAGCTTTCCACGACGCTACACGCACCGTGGCCACAACCGTTACGGCGTCAGGTGCGGTCACATCTACGATGGCATTACCGGCATAAATCGGACGCTTGAAATGATGTGTTCCCTCGACCGCAGCGATATCACTGACCTGATTTACGCCCAGCCTTGCGGCAATTTGCGGCATCAGGTCTCTGCCGAAAGTGGTGGAAGGCCCCATGATGTGGCTGTAATCATCAGCAATGGCGACTACTTCTGCTGCAAAGTTGACCGCCAGCGGATTTCCCAGCGGTTCAGCGTTGACGGCAATTACCTTGCCGACGCCACCAATGGCCGCAGCCTGTTCTGCAATTTCGCGAATATCCGAACCCATGACGATAATGTCACATTCGTGTCCGACAGCTGTCGCGCAACTGACGCATTTCGCGGTACTCGGGTTGAGGTTCTGTCCATCGTGTTCTGCAATGACTAACGTTCTGCTCATGTTCATCCCCTCACACCAATCCGCGGTTTTTCAATTCGGCGACCAGTTGCGCCGTGTCTTCGACCATAATGCCTTTTTCACGCACCGGTGGTGGAGCATGATGAGTGAATTGCAGGTCGTTCTCAGAAGTTACACCCAGTTCATCCAGTGCAATCACGTCCAGTGGCTTGCGCTTGGCTTTCATAATGTCCGGCAGCTTGACGAAACGCGGTTCATTCAGTCGTAAATCCACCGTAATGACGGCCGGCAAGTCCACTTCAATGGTTTCAAGTCCGGCATCGACTTCGCGGACCACGGTTGCCTGGTTATCTGATAGTGTCACTTGAGATGCAAAAGTTGCCTGTGGACGATCCCACAGGGCCGCGAGCATTTGGCCGGTCTGAGAATTGTCATCATCAATAGCTTGTTTGCCGAGTATGACCAGGCCGGGTTGTTCTTTTTCCACTAGTTTCAGAAAGGCGCGTGCAATCGTCAGGGGTTGCAGTCTTCCAGCGGTGTCGATTTGTATGGCCCTGTCTGCGCCCATGGCGAGTCCGGTGCGCAATTGTTGCTGGCATTCATTGCCACCCAGGGAAACAACGATGACCTCTTCGGCATTTCCGGCCTCACGGATTCTCAATGCCTCTTCCAGAGCTATCTCGTCGAAAGGGTTAATGCTCATTTTGACACCATCGGTGTCTACACCGCTGCCGTCAGACCTGACGCGGATGCGAACGTTGTAGTCTACAACACGCTTGATGCCAACCAATATTTTCATAGGGGTTCCTTAAATGACTAAAGATTCTGGTAATTGGGTCCGCTGCCGCCTTCGGGTGTGACCCAGTTTATGATCTGGTAGGGGTCCTTGATGTCACAGGTTTTACAGTGCACGCAATTGGCGGCATTGATCTGCAGATGTTTGGCTTGTCCATCTTCCAGGATCTCATAGACTTTTGCCGGGCAAAAGCGTGTGCAGGGGTGATTGTACTCTTCACCGCAGCGCATGATGCAAACATCCGGCTGGAGTATTTGCAAATGGACCGGTTGATCTTCGTCGTATTCGGTTGCTGCAAAATAGACAGAAGCCAAACGGTCACGGGGTGGCAGATCGCGTTTTTTCCAATGCCGGTCAACGGCGGTGAATTCTTGCAGTTTCTTGCTGGCAGAATAATCAGCATGGTTGTGCAGCGTGCGCGGCAATTTGCCGGCAGTTGCGGTTTCGATGGCTGCAGTCATCAGTCCACGCCACAGGCCCTTGTTGAAACCCGGGCGGATATTCCGTACTTTGTGCAACTCTTGCATAATCGGGGAAGCCCGCAGCAGGCCGTCAAAGCCTTCGCCCTTTCCGGTGTCGGCGATGTGGCCGGCGGCCAGCATGCCAGACCGGATCGCCTGGTGCGTGCCCTTGATCTTGGGTAAATTAAGCAGGCCGGCTGCATCACCGATCAACAAGGCACCAGGCATTTCAGTCTTTGGCAGAGACTGCGCGCCGCCTTCCATAATGGCGCGGGCGCCGCCTGACAGGATTTCCCCGCCGTCAAACAACGGTTTGACGCCGGGATGGTGCTTGAATTGCTGGAAAGCCTCGAACGGGGAGAATTCCGGGTCGGCATAGTCCAGTGCACAGACGAATCCGACTGCCACGCGGTCTTTGTCCATATGGTAAATAAAACTGCCGCCATAGGTACCTGTATCGAGTGGCCAGCCGATGCTGTGTTGTACCAGTCCTGTTTTGCATTTGCCTGGCGCAACGCGCCACAGCTCCTTGATGCCGATGCCATAAGCCTGTGGGTCCGAATTTGCATCCAGCTGGAATTTGTTGATCAGTTGCTTGCTGAGATGGCCACGGCAGCCTTCCGCCAGGACCGTTAGCGGAGCGTGTATTTCTATGCCCTGCAGGTAAGTGTCTTTGGGCTGTCCCTGCTTGTCCACACCCATGTCGCCGATGATGACACCACCGACCGAGCCATCTTCCGCATAGTGGATACCCGCTGCGGCGTAGCCCGGGAAGATGTCCACACCCAGCGCCTCTGCCTTTGGTGCAAGCCACGCGCACAAGGCGCCGAGGGAAACAATAAAATTACCATGATTTTTTTGTTGCGGCGGCGTCGGGAGTTTACGTTTGGATGATTGGGTCAGCAGCGAAATCTCGTCAGACTCTACCGGAATACAGATAGGCGGTGGATCCTCCCGCCAGCCGGGCAGCAACTCGTCAAGCGGCTCCGGCTCAATGACTGCCCCGGAAAGAATATGCGCCCCGACTTCCGCACCTTTTTCAATTACGGCGACCATCAGGTCCTGTTTGAGTTGCTTCAGGTGAATGGCACAAGCAAGACCCGCCGGCCCTGCTCCGACGATGATAACGTCATAGTCCATGACTTCACGTTCTGTCGCTGTTTCGCTCATCTGGATTCCCGCAAGCCCCGGGCCTGCAAATGTCTGGTGTTGACAGATAATTATAGGGCACGTGGCAGTCCAGATCAGCTAAAATAAGCTGGTTATAGCCAGGAGATATTATGAACTTCAACCGCTTCGTTTCCGTACTCGCTTTCTTCACTGTTTTGAGCAGTCCGAAGGCCATTGCTCAAGCCTATGAACTGGTTAACTTTGGCACTGAAGACGGTGGCAGGATTGAAGCGTCCTTTTTTAAGGCCGGCAGCAGCAAGGCGGTGATTTTTGCCCATGGTGCTATTTTTAATAAAGAAAGCTGGTATTTTTTGGCGGAGGCATTTCAGCGCAAAGGCGTTTCCGCACTATCCATAGACTTTAGAGGCTATGGCAACAGCAGATCCGGCAGCAGTACAAAAAAAATGTACGATATTCTCGGCGCGATCTCTTACCTGAAAGAGCAGGGTTTTACTGATATCAATCTGGTCGGGGCAAGCATGGGCGGAGCGGCCGTGCTTTTGGCGCTAAGCAACAATTCCATTCCCATAGATAAAGTGGTATTGCTGGCGCCGGCCGGGGGGCCGGCGATAGTATCAACGGCAAGCGACAAGCTTTTTATCGTGTCGGAAAGTGAAAGAATGTTCACTGGTGTCATGGCGATTTACGCAGCGTCCGCTGAACCAAAACAAATTGAGATTTACCCCGGGAACGTGCATGCACAAAACCTGTTCAAGACTGCTATTCGCGACAAACTCATTGACCGCATAACGGGTTTCATAAATCCAACACAGCCATGATGAACAAAAGCAGAAAATTCAAAGTAGCCTGCGTACAGGCAACCCCGGCAATTTTTGACCTTGAAAAGTCGCTGGAAAAGGTCATAGAACTTACCTCAGACGCAGCAGGTTCCGGTTGCAAACTGGTTGTTTTTCCCGAGACGTTTATTCCGGGTTATCCCGCTGGACTGGGTTTTGGCACGGTTGTCGGTAGCAGGACACAAGCGGGTCGGGATCAGTTCAGGGAATATTGGCAAAACAGTGTGGAAGTACCGGGTGTCTACACCGACAGACTGGCAGAATGTGCAAAAAAGAACAGGGTTTTTCTCACCGTTGGTGTAACAGAGCGTGACACAGTAAACAAAACGCTTTATTGCTCCTTGCTATATTTTGGTCCCAACGGAAGCCTGCTGGGCAAGCATCGGAAAATAAAACCGACCGCGGCAGAGCGCCTGGTCTGGGGCGAAGGTGATGGGTCAACGCTTTGCACCTTCGATACCGAAATCGGGAAAATCGGTGGTTTGATTTGCTGGGAAAACTATATGCCGCTGGCAAGAATGGCGATGTATAACAAGGGCGTTGAGATTTACCTTGCGCCCACGGCAGATTCCCGCGGCTCATGGAACGCCACCATGCAGCATATCGCCTTTGAAGGCAGGTGCTATGTCATTGGTTGCAACCAGTATTTTACGAAAAGTGATTTCCCCCAACACTTGCAGTCTGAACTCGCCGCAGACAGACCAGAGGTGCTTTCAAGGGGTGGCAGCGTCATCGTATCGCCGTTAGGCAAGGTTCTTGCCGGCCCGCTGTATGATGAAGAAGGCATTTTGACTGCGGAAGTGGATCTTGATGAACTGGTACGCAGTCGCATGGACTTTGATGTTACGGGTCACTACAGCCGCAATGATATTTTCCGCTTAAAAGTGAAAAAGCAACCAGGAATAAAGACGATTTGAAGGCTTTTCTGGCCGCCAGATGATCTAGCTCATTTTATCCTCATTTCTTACAGGTAAAATACGTATTAATCACCGGTTTCGCGGTCTTACACTGCTGTTGGAGCCGAATTTTTATTTTGGAGTAAGGAGAGATAGCAGTGAATACCAAGCAGGCCCCCAAGGCCACCTCAAGGAAACGCGGAAGATTACTCGGCCTGGCCGGTTTGACGGTGGTGGCGCTGGCCGTCGCCCTGTTCATGGCCCCATATATCAGAGGCGCAGGTTCAGCAGCTACCCTGGAAATCAGCATGTCTGGTTGGTCGCCTGCCGTGATCAATGCAAAAGCCGGTCAACCTGTTGCCGTAACCATGATCAACATGGATAACCAGTTTCACACCGATGGCGGTGGCTGGCATGCTTTTACGGTTCCCGCTTTTGGCGTTGATGAACGGGTCGCTCCCAAAAAGACCCTGTCCTTCACTTTTACACCCACCGAGGCAGGCGAATACGTCTTTTACTGCGGAATCTGTTGTGGTGGCAAGGAAAATCCCTTTATGCGTGGAAAGCTGATTGTTAGCTGACAGCATGGTGTGTTTTACTGCTCTTTGTATCCCGGTCCTTTAACAAACTGTCCGGGTGTTGCACCGGTGTGCTCGCCGTCCAGCAATACCGGCACGCCGTTGACAATCACATGTGCAACGCCGGTTGCATACTGGTGTGGTTCGGCGTAGGTCGCGTGGTCGCGGATGGTAGCCGGGTCGAAAATGGTGATATCAGCGAAATAGCCTTCCCTCAATACGCCACGATCCTGAATCTTGAGGTTTTTCGCCGGGAAAGATGTCAAACGGCGAATGGCTTCCGGCAATGAAATCACCTGCTCGTCACGTACATATTTACCCAGCAGGCGGGCAAAATTGCCATAGGCGCGTGGGTGGCTGCTGGATAACAGGAATACGCCCTCAGGTGCCATGGATTCGGCATCGGAATCAAATGCCATCCACGGTTGTGCGATTTTCTTCTTAACGTTCTCTTCCGACATGATGAAATAGGCCGTCGAGACCCGGCTGTTGTCTTCTACCACCAGATCCATCATGGTGATTTCCGCTGATGTACCGCGCATGGCGGCGACGTCGCGCAGGGTTTTGCCGGTCAGGTATTTAAGCTCCGGGTTTTTGAACCCGATCAGCAGGAGGTTTTGCGCACTGCCTGCCGCCAGGTAGAGATTTTCCCATTCATCGGTGGGCGTTTTTATTTCCCCGATCAGGCGCTCGCGAATGGCTGGGTCCTGTAAGCGTCTTACCCACTCATCCAGCCCGCCCTCTTGCACCCAGGGAGGCATGGCAGCATCAAGCCCCGTGGCTCCTGCGGTATAGTTGTACATATCAGCGCTGATATCCAGGCCGCTGGCACGCGCTGCTGCAACTTTCTCAAACACCTGGTCAAGCTTTTGCCAGTTGTCTTTACCCGCCGCTTTCAGATGGTAAATTTCAGCGCCGGTTCCAGCCTCTCTGGCGATCGAGATCAGCTCATCAACCGCTTCGAGCAAGCGATTGCCTTCGCTGCGAATATGCGAAATGTAGCGTCCGCCATACTCGGCAGACACCTTGTTCAACGCAATCAGTTCTTCGGTGTCGGCATAAAAAGCAGGCGCGTAAATCAGTGATGAACCCACACCGAGCGCTCCTTCTTCCATGGCCTGACGCACCAGGTTTTGCATGCGCTGCAATTCATCAGCCTGCGGCGGCCGGTCCGCATAGCCGAGTTCATGGATACGTACCGTGGTGGCCCCGACAAAGGATGCGACGTTAGTCGAAATACCCTTGTCTTCCAGGAACTGCAGGTACTCACCCAGCGTGGTCCAGTTGATGTCAAACTTGATGTCGCCCTGTTGCTTCAGGTACTCGGCTTTCATGCTGTCATTGAGTGGGCCCATGGACCAACCTTCACCCATCACCTCGAGCGTGACGCCCTGACGGATATCGCCCTGTGATCTGCCGTCTTCGATCAGCGATTCAGTGGCCCAGCTGAGCATGTTGATAAAGCCCGGTGCGACTGCAAGACCGGTTGCATCGACTAATTGTCCGGCAGTGCCAAGCCCGGTTCCGATTGCGACAATACGCTCACCATGCACGCCGATGTCGGCACGGTAAGGTTCGCCGCCAAGGCCGTCATAGACCATGCCATTGACCACCATCAGGTCAAAATGTGCAGTCGGGGCCGTTTCCCTGATTGCAATGTTCTTGCAGGAAACCAGAGAAATACTGAGAAAGATCAGTAACAGGGTCTTTTTAAACATGGTTATTCCCGTGCCGAATTCAGAGAGTTTGCGCTGCCGTAGCTGTAGTCACCGTTCCGGCTTCGCCAGGCGGCCCGAGGTAGCGGTCGAGCCAGGCCAGAATTTCCGCAATGTATTCGCTTTTTGGCGGGATATGATCCGTCTCGTAGACCTTCATCATCTTTTGATCATCTGCGGTACCGAGCAGATCAAACATCGGCTTTGCCGAGTCTCCAGACCCACTTATCGTGTCGAATCGCCCGACCAGCATTAATAACGGCATTGTAATGCGCGGTACGTAATTCAGTGGGTTGGATTCGGGTCTGCCTCTGGCACTGAGACCGCCGGCCAGGAGGATTGCCGTTTTTGGCCTGGTTTCCACGGCGGGAATGATCCCGCCCATAATGGCGCCCCAGCTCAGCCCATAGAATGCCAAACGATCAGCGTCAATGTCCTCGCGAGTCTCGAGATAGTCGATCGTTCTGCGGAAGTCCTTGACGAGGTGGATGACGTATTCCGTGCTTGCGGGCGAGCCCTGCCGAATAGACAGTTTCCGCTCGTCATGCCGCTCGAAGGTTCCCTCGTAAACGGGGTAAGCGACGGCGCGCCCGGCTTTGACCAGGAACGAAACGAAAATCGAGAACTCCCAATAATCATCGATTTCTTCACTCGAGGTCTGAAAGATGGACCCGGCGCCGGGAAAATAAATGACCGTCTGATACGGGGGCGAAACATTCTTTGGCAGGAACAGGTTGATAATCATGCGATCATTGCCGTAAAGGGTGTCGACCGAGACACGCTCCAGTGTCCACAACTCAGAACTGTCGTCCAACGATTCCTGTTTCGTATTCAGGTCCAGTTCGTCATAGTCGAACTGGCGCTTGAAGATCTCGAAAATTTCGTCGGAAACGATTTCTTCTTTGCTAAATTCCTTCGACAGACCAATCGGCACTTCTGCGAACACTGCTTCGGATTCTTTCGCGATGTCGGGATACAGGACTGTTCTGAAACCATAGCCTGGTTCGCGCAACATCGGTGGTGCCTGGCTAGGCTCGGCGAAACGATACGGATTGTCATTCCAGGCACCGCCCCGAACCAGCTTTCCCAGCGGTGTGTCGTTTGAATTCCATTCCCGAACATTGCCTGCGAGGTCATAGGTGCCGTACGCCGTTATCCCGGGAAGACTACCAACCTCGACCGTGCCTTCGCTGCCGAAGTTGCTAAAGGGTGCAAAGACGGCAAAACCGCCCAGTTGCGGGTACTTTATGAGCGGCGAATACTCGCCACGCGCCACGCCCCAGTGCGTACCCGAAGGCAACGCCTTGCCGACAAACTCCGCGTAAGCAGCCGCCTCGTACCAACTCACGCCGGAGACCGGATGATTTGCACGCCCGTCCGGGTAGATCCCGCCAAGCCATGAACTGGGACCCGGTCTCCCGGTTTGATCAACGAACCGGGCAATACCTTCCTTCCAGCTGAGCACCCGGCCGTCTTTAACGAAATCATATTGCCAGTAATCCCGGTTGCGATAGCCGCCGCTGTCGACAAATTTTTGAAAGTCGGCGTTGCTTACCTCGTAGCGGTCGATAAAGAAATCCTGAATTTCTCCCTGCGGTGTCTGCGCGCCGGCAACGCGTACCATGCGGGGCGGAATCTCGCCGATCCTGTCCAGTCTCCTGCTGAAATGGTTCGGAACCAGCAAATCGTTGGCGCTTTGGTTGATGTCCCAGGACGAAGCTGCGGCCAGCACTGTCTCATATCCCGATTTCTCGAGTTTCCAGCGGAAGATGCCGACCGGGACCCGGACGTTTTCGATCGGCGTCATACCCATGTATGTCCATTCTTCTTCCGGGTGCTGGTAATTCTTCATATAAACATCAGCGCCGGCCGGTTCTGAATCAATATTGATGCGCAGGGAGATCGACTCGAACATTTCATTGAGCTCAGGGTCATCCGGGATGATTTCCTCGGCTTTGACGGCAAGCGCGTAGGGTTCGGTGAAGTCTCGCCATCTTTCATCTATGAGACTTCTGATTTGCGGCAAGACTTCATCTTTGGCCCAGCGGATGTCAGCCTGCCGATCAAGGTTCTGTTTGGCGCCAACAGCGATGAGTACAGCAAAGATGACCGATGCGACAACGATCAATGGAACGGCCAGCCGAGTCAAACGATACCGGATTGAGGGAGTATCGGGGGTCTTCGGATCTATCTTAATATTACCCGATGATTCCAATAATAAAGAAATGCCCGAAATCAGTTTCTTGCGGTATTGGGGCAGGCGCATCTCAAAACGCATGAGTGCCTGCGTGGTTCCTGTGGACAGAGCCAGTCCGGCCGGCATTTGAGTTGCGGATAAATGGGACGCGAGAACCGGCGTATGGCGATCCAGTGCAAAATATACTTCGTCGCGGCAATGTCGCGAGTTTACAGACTCCGGGCTGACGTAGAAGAGAACCAGGCTCGCCCCCAGAATTGCATCACCAAGCCTCTCGGGAAATTCGGCACCCGGGCTGATGCCCTCGTCGTACCACAGGTTGATACCCTGATCGCGCAGCCACCGGATTTCCGAATAAACGATCTTTGAGTCATCGTGAGCGTAGCAAACGAACACGTACGGCTCGTCCCCATCGTAGGCTGGAAAAGGCTTGTCCAAATGACGTCTCTCTCGGCGAAGCTTTAGGTGTAGCCCTGGATCAGTCAATCATTTTGCCACAGAAGCCTGAAACAGTACACGCTGTCATCGAAATCGCCACAACAGCGGTCAGCCAGGTCCAAAATTGAAGTCGAACAGCAATGCCAGCGCAATCAGCCCGTTGCGAAGTGCCCGGCGGGGCGGCAACAACAATCAGCAGCAGTTAAGCTTTGACTGCAATCAGGCCATTTGGCTCAGATGGCGTGTCAAATGCCAAATTATGGCATTATCTTATTAGCAGTTGGCCGGTTCAGATCAAGAAGGGTAAAAAAATGAAAATGAAACTCCATTGGCAAATCATCATCGGCCTTGTGGCTGGGGCACTGTTTGGTGTTTTCGCCGCCGTCAACCAATTGAGTGGCTTTACCCGCGACTGGATCACACCGTTTGGTACCTTGTTCGTTAATTTATTGAAGCTGATTGCCATGCCGTTGGTGTTTGCCTCGTTGGTGACCGGCGTGGCCTCGCTGGCCGATGTCAGCAAGTTGTCACGCATGGGTGGCAGGACCATCGGTATCTACCTGTTGACCACGGTCTTTGCCATCACCATCGGCCTGGTGGTTGTCAATGTGCTGCAGCCCGGTAAATCCATTCCACGCGCAGTGAGTGCCGACTTGCAGGCATCTTATGTAGAGGAGGTGGAAGGGCGTGCTGCGACCATAGAAAAGGTCAAAGAGAGAGGGCCTTTGCAACCACTGGTCGATATTGTACCGCAGAATGTCGTGGCTGCTTTTAGCGAGAACAGGCGCATGTTGCAGGTGGTGTTTTTTGCGCTGTTTTTTGGTGTTAGCCTGATTTTAATCCCCAATGAACATACCCGGGTCGTCAAATCATTCGTCCAGGGCCTCAATGACATCATTATCAAGATGGTTGACCTGATCATGGTGACTGCTCCGATTGGTGTATTTGCACTGATTGCCGGCACCATCACCGCAGTGGCGGGGGATAACATCGAATCGGTATTGAGTCTGCTGAGTTCTCTGGGCTTCTATACGCTGGTTGTTGTGTTTGGCCTGATATTGCACGTGTTGCTGGTTTATACCCCCATTGTGCACTTTTTTACGCGCTACAGTCTGAAGGAATTCTACAAGGGTATTGCACCGGCGCAACTGCTGGCATTTTCCACCAGTTCAAGTGCGGCAACACTGCCGGTAACGATTGAATGTGTTGAAGAAAACCTGGGTGTCAAAAATGAAGTTGCAGCATTTGTGTTGCCATTGGGAGCGACCATCAATCTGGACGGTACCGCGCTTTACCAGGGTGTGGCCACGGTATTTATTGCCCAGGCATTGGGCATGGATCTGAACCTGGCCGCCCAGTTGACCATCGTGCTGACCGCATTGCTGGCTTCAATCGGTACCGCACCCGTGCCGGCAGCCGGCATCGTCATGCTGGTTATCGTACTTGAATCTGTCGGCGTGCCGTCCTCGGGTATCGCGCTCATTCTGGGTGTCGACCGGATCCTGGACATGGTGCGAACCGCTACCAATGTTACCGGTGACGCTGCTGTGACAGTGCTGGTGGACGCGGCTGAAGAGAGGGCGGCTGCAAAAGCCGCCAAAGCAGCAGACGCAGCCTGACAGCGACAGATTACTGCGGAGGAAACATGGGAAGCGTTTTCTACCGAAATCCACTGCACCACTACCCAATGGCCGTGCGTGGTGAAGGCGTTTACCTGTACGATGCTGATGGCAAACAGTATCTTGACGGCAGTGGCGGGGCGGCTATTTCCTGTCTCGGGCACGGCAACCGGGTGGTTATTGATGCGATAAAATCGCAGGTTGAACGGCTGGCCCACCCTACGGTGCTGGTCAGGCCTGTTTGATGAATTTGTCAGGAATATTCTTTAGTTGTTTTCCATTGGTACGTCCCAGGTCTTGATGATCAATGCAAGGGTCATGTACATACCTACCGTAACCGTAATATCGAGTTGTTGCGAAGGGCTGAAATACCGGGTCAGTTCCTCTAACGTCTTTTTCGCGATACATAAATCCCTGTGGCAATCATCTGCG
>BTRB01000025.1:0-17866 GCA_036986175.1 Gammaproteobacteria bacterium | reverse complement strand
CCAATGCATGCCGGCCAAAATGTTTATGCCCCCAGGCGATACTGCGAAATACGTCAATGGTTTTCGCAATGAATTCATCATCCGGTAATTCCGGCAACTCGTCTGACAGAAGTATTTCAGTTAAACGGTCGGCCCTTATACCGGCATCGAGATTGAGCCAGGTATCGTCAGCCAGTATTTGCGCGATAACCTGTCGATGCACCAGTGAATCCTGACGAATATCAAGCGTAGCCAGATGAAAACCAAAGGTCTTTTCGCGGACTTGCAGACGATTGAGCGCAAAAATGCCGGCATGCTGGCCTTTGTTCATTTGCAACGACTGTTGGATCAGTTCGAGATCAGCGTGAAATTCCTGCGAATTGCGATAGGCGCCCATTGAGTTGTCGAGTACCCGCTGCATTCGGGCCATCATTAATTTGAGCAAGCAGCGGTAAGGCATATTACGGATGCGCTGACCGATTTTCTCAGCTTCACCCGGCAGCATTTCCTGGTACTTTTCCAACTGGTTCAAAACAGCCTGACTTACTTCCACTTCAGTCAGCGACTGACTGAGAAACCGGGAAAGAGAACGCATTTCAGGTAAATATTTTTTAATGATCTCGCGACGATGATATTCTATAGACCGCCGGATAGTGTCCGCATTGACATTGGGATTACCATCCATATCGCCGCCCACCCAGGACCCAAACCGGAGCAATGCAGGTAAAGACCGGTCTTGTGCATCCTCCCAATTCGATTCCAGAGCTTGGCGCAGGCTCTCATAAAATGGCGGTACTACCCGATAGAGCACATCGGTAAGATAGAACAACACATGCTCCATCTCGTTGCGAACCGACAGTCGTTGTTCGGGATACATTTCGGTCTGCCAGTTGCTGGTTACCGCAGCACGTATGCGTTCCAGTGCAGCGAATTCCTCTTCCGGCGTTCTCGATGGATCCAGGCGATCTACCAGTCTGCGCAGGATCATCTGCTCTTTTTCCAGCAACGTACGCCGCGTGGATTCCGTTGGGTGCGCTGTCATCACCGGCTCAATTCTCAGGCCGTTGATCGCCTCCATCACCTCATCCAGCGAACAGGATTTGAGTTCTTGCATCACAGCCAGAAGTCCGCCGGGCTGGGCCTTTTCACCCCTTCTCAGGTAATCCCGACGCCGGCGTATACGATGGACCTTTTCTGCCAGATTAACCACCTGAAAATAGGTGGTAAAAGCACGTACCAGCCGCCCTGCTTCGGCGGCACCCAGACCGGTGAGTAAGACTTCCAGTTCCTGTTCTGCACCGGTATTGCCTTCACGCCGCCCAATTGCAGCCCGCCGAACAGCTTCGACTTGCTGCAGAAATTCCGAACCCTGCTGCTCTGCCAGCATTTCACCAACCAGGGCTCCCAGCACGCGAACATCCTCACGCAGAGGTTTATCTTTTTCAGGGAAGTAAATCTCACGCATTTTTTTATTCCGTTCATCAAGGCCCCCGGAGCTTTTGCCTAAGGAGCCAATGATCTATTATTAAGGCGCAGAAAGACGCGCCGTGCCTGCCGGCAACGGATGTGGTGCCTGACCCTGGTTCATACGCAAGGCATTGCGGAAACAGGTCATCGCAGGTTCCAGCTCACCCTGGCGCTCCAGCAACTGGCCAAGGGCATCATAGCCGAGACTGCTGGGTTCCAGTTCAAGGCTTTTGACCATATGCTCGCGGGCCTTGCCCCACAGGGATTCACCCGCACATAAACGCCCCAGCGCCAGATGCAGGCTGGCATCTTCAGGGTGCTGTTTTAACCATTTCTCACATTGCTTCATACGCTTTGAACTATCACCGGCACCCGCTTCGCCGTAACGCAGCACCAGGGCCGGATTCCATTCATTCTTGAGGCTTGACGTGATGACGGGTTCAGCGAGTTCCGTGTGTTCCAGCCGGCTGGCACCGGCAGCGAAGGCCTCGACAACGGTTCCATGATGACGCATTGCTCGTGGTATATGCTTCCACGCAGCTTGCAACGTGTCTGCACTTTCTGCGCTCCGTAAGCGGTTAACCGCGACTTCCTCCTGCAACGCCAATGCCTGCTCATCGTCTAACACACCCGCCTTGCGCAGGGCCGGCAACATTGCCTGTAATTCATCCCATTCACCCAGTTCACGGTAGCAACGCAGCAACAAATCCAGTACCTGGGGGTGCTTACGCCGACGTTTATGCAAATCCGTCAACACCGGCAGCGCAGCAGCATGATTGCCATTGTCAAGCAACATGCGGGCCCGCGTCAGCTCTACCAGGAAGCGCTTTTTGGAACCACCGCTATCGGCCTGTTCCAGGTAGTATTCACGCCGCTCATGGGCATCCTGGCCATCTGCGGCCTGGGCTGCGGCGAGGTAATGCGCGGTGGTCTTGCCCTGCACACTGGCGGATTTCTCCAGTGCTTTCTCGGCAGCACCCCAATCACCTTCGGTCAGTGCCAGCAAGCCTTTTTCGAGCTGTTTGAAAGCACGTTGCTCACGCATTCTCCTGGCGGTCTCCACCGGCATACGCCAAAGCCAGGCAATGACCTGCACCACAAACCACAACACCAGCAGGGCCGTAATCAGCAGCAGTACACTGGTCTCTACCGTCCAGTCACCGAAATTGATCAGCACGCGGCCAGGATCGGTCTTGAACATCGGCGCCAGTGCACCTGCCACCAGCAGCAGCAGTAAAACCAGCAATACCAGAAAACCACGTTTCATTCGACGGAATCCCTGCTTTCAACCGCCAGGGCGGACTGCAACAATCTGCGGCTGTCCCGCAATTGCCGTAACTGTGTCCAGGGCGCGCTGATATCCGGCATTTCCGGTGCAATTTCAAGCTGTTTCATAGCTGCCACATCGTTCAGCACAGTCTGCACAGCGGGTGAGCCATTCCTGAAAAACTGCTTGAGTGTGCTATCGACCCGGTCCAGGGACGAGGCATAGGCCCCGGCGTCGTTGCGCATCAGTGCCAGACGTGCGGATTCAAGTTGTAACCACAAGCCCTGACGGAGGTAGTCCTTGTCTTCAAGGCTTAACAGGGATTCCTCCTCGCTAACCCGGCGCCGAACCGTCACCAAAGAAGACAGGGTTTGTTTCAGGCGCTCCCACCAACCTGCGTCCGGCGGCAATTCAGGCTCGGACGCGGCAGTGGATTCACCCCGGAAAGGCAGGTTTGGTACGCTGCTCTGCAGCTCCGTGAATTTGGCCGACAGTTGCACACGGTCAACACGGGGCACCGTGGCCAACGCCCGGCGGGAGGTGGCAATACGCTGGCGGACACTGAGAAACAACGGATCGTTCAATGCTTCAATCTGAATATCTGCCGCCTGTAATGCGAGGTCGGCTGCAGCAGGATCAGAAAATAGCTGCAGGCGTTCATTGGCCGCGCGTAAAAGGAAATCAATTTCCGCAACCTCCAGCTCAACACTGCTATTCTGGCTTTTGGCGGCAACACTGGTAAGACCGGATTCCACCGTGGACAGGCGCTGTTCGATAGACCGGACGCTGCCCAGCAGTGCAGCGATCGAAGCCGTATCCTCGCCGGATTGCCCTTGCAAGCTGCCCATTTTTCGTTCGACCGTATTTAGCTGTTCACCAAACCTGGAAAACTTACCCGGATCCACCGGTGATTCTGCCGCATCCAGTTGAGCCTCGAATGACTCCACCGAACGCGCCAGCCTTTCCTGTTCCACCTGAAGTCGGGTCAATGTCTCCTGTTGCGAGACACCGTCGGTATCTGTCGAATAGGCCTGCCACCATTGCCAGCCGGATGCGGCCCCCGCCACCAGGGCCACCAGCAACGCAACTACGGCAATCCCTTTGCCGGATGAGGCAGGCTTTTTCTCCTGCAACAGTCTGTCCACCGGATCGGTCACGGCATCTTCAATTTCTTCATTCAATTGCTTGCTGTCCTTTTGTTACTCGATTCCGCCTGAATTAACTGAAATAACCCGGTATTTCCGGGTTCTTCCGCCAACGCAACGCGCGTTGCGCCCGCCTGCTGTAAATGATGCTTTATACGCGTGGAAATCACCAGTGCCGGCGCATTCAATATTTTACTCCAGACCGCCGCCGGCAAATACTCCCTGGCCAGTTCAAACGCTGACACACTCGTCCAGACACTCAGCAGCCCCTGTGCACCGATAAGCTCGTCAATCAGGTGTTGTGCAGGCCGTTGTGGTTGGCGCTGATATACCATCGCCATGGAAACCGTCCAGCCCAGGTCACGCAACCCTCTGGCCAGCTTCGTGCGCCCGGCCGGCGCACAGAAAATAACAGCCTCACCTGGTGCTGCAGCCAGTTCCGGCACTTGCAGCAAGTCTTCTGCAGTAAATCCGCTGCGGGCCTGCACACCGACCTGATGACCAGCGGTCTCCAGAAGTGCACGGGTTGCAGGTCCGACCGCAGCGAACTCCAGCTTACCTTGCAGATCCGGCGGGATATGCTCAAGCCCGAACTGAACAGCTCTTGGGCTGGTAAAAACGGCCAGTTTACGGCTTTCGAGTCCGGCTAGTGCTTCATGCATATCCAACCCGGGATCCCTGGGCAGGAATGTATATAGCGGCATGACAATGGGGTGTATTCCGCATGGATCAAGCAGGTTGGCCAGTTGCAGTGATGCTTCCAATGGTCGTGTTATCAATACGGTGGTCACAATGCCTCGATAATACGTCTGGCGCCATTGTGCAAGAGATCTGCGGCCACCCGCTCTCCAAGGGCAACGGCTTCATCTGTGGGCGCTTCACCCGATGCCTTAACCATTTCTTTGCCATCCGGGGTACCCACAACGGCATCCAGTTTGACCACCCCCCCGGTCAGAATGCCATACACAGCCAGCGGCACCTCGCAGGTCGCCTCCAAAACCCGGGCCACTGCCCGCTCAGCAGCGGCAACAATCGCTGTGTCCCGATCCGCCAAAGGTTTAATCAGCTTCTTCGTTGCAACATCGGCCTCGCGGCATTGCAGGCCGATAATCCCCTGTGTTGATGCCGGTAACCAACCCGATGAATCCAGTGTTTCGGTGATCCGTCCGCCGAGACCCAGGCGCTGCAAGCCGGCACGAGCCAGGATGATCGCATCGTATTGCCCTGCGTCCAGTTTTCTCAGACGGGTATCCACATTCCCGCGCAGGTCTGTTACTACGAGATCAGGTCTCAGTGCCAACAACAGGGACTGGCGGCGCAGGCTGGAAGTACCGATACGGCTTCCGGGTGGCAGTTCAGCCAGCAGCCTGCCATCACGGCTGACCAGGGCATCGTAGGGGTTGGCCCTGGGCAATACAGCTTCAAGTACCAATCCGGCAGTCATTTGTGCCGGTACGTCCTTCATCGAATGAACTGCCAAATCAGCGTCTCCATCGAGCAAAGCACGCTCCAACTCCTTCAGAAACAGTCCCTTACCTCCAATGCTTGCAAGTGGACGGTCGGTAATGCGGTCACCTTCAGTGACGATCTTCAGCAGTTCAATTTCAATACCGGGGTGGGCCTCGCGCAGCAATGATTGCACATGGTTCGCCTGCCACAATGCCAGTGCGCTTTTTCTTGTGGCAATTCTCATCATGTTAACTCCCGGATCAGTTTCCTCACAGCAGACAGATTGCGTCTGCTTACCTGCGGACGCTCATCGCAGCCTTCGAGCACCAGGTAGTGGCGACCGTCGGATGCCTTTTCCAGTCCCCGGATGCGGCCTCTTGCTACCAGGGCCCCGCGATGGACCCGCAGCAGGAAGTCTGCGTGGTCTTTTTCCAGTTCCAGCAAGGACTGATTGATAACCAGCTTGCCTTTTTCGTGCACAACCGTGGTGTACTTATCTTCCGCATACAGGCAGATCACCTCATTGAAAGGCAACAGCTTGACCCTCCTCCCCAGTGTAGCGCGAAGAAATGTGCCACTGACATCGCCACCGCTCCTGGCGACAAAATGCCTGGCTTTATCCAGGGCAGCCTCCAGACGTGCCGGGCGAACCGGCTTGACCAGGTAATCGACCGCGTCACATGCAAACGCTTCCACGGCCTGGTCTGGCCATGCAGTGCAGAAGATTACCGCAGGTGGCGAGGCCTGCTGCTGCAGCATCTGTGCCAATGTCATGCCGTCCAGGCCGGGCATGGAGATATCCAGTAACAGCACATCCGGGTCTGTAACCGGGATCAGGCGCAGGGCTTGTTCTCCGGTGGCAGCCTCGCCTGCAACCTGCACAGCCGGGACGTCCGCCAGCATCCGTCGCAAGCGTTTGCGGGCCGGCATTTCGTCATCAATTATCAGTATTTTCAACATAAGGCAGGCTCAATACTGCAAAAAAATGCTCCTTATCCTGGTGCGTAACCAGGCTGGCAGCGGGTCCGAAAGCCAATTCCAGTCGTTCCCGGATATTTGCCAATGCCATGCCATGGCCCCGGCTGCTCCGGGGGTCAGGCGCCAGTGGATTGCAAATCGTGATAACAATATTGTCTTTTTCACTGCGCCCGTAAACACGCACTTCACCGCCGTCAGTGCGTGGTTGAATGCCGTGGGCGACTGCGTTTTCAAGCAAGGGCTGGAGCGTCAACGGCAGCACCGAGGCACCTTTGGGAAGCTCACTGACCTGCCAGTCGATGCGAATCCTGTCGCCCAGCCTGCGCTGCTCCATGTGCAGGTATTTCTCCGCCAGGTCCAACTCTTCGGACAGATTTATCAGACGATCAGCACGACGCATACTGCCGCGGAACAAATCGGCCAGGTCTTCGGTTGCACGCTCTGCCCCGGCGGGATCCTCCGGAATCAGGCTGGCAATGGTATTGAGACTGTTAAACAGGAAATGCGGCCGTATCCTGGCCTGCAAAGCCTGCACCCGCGCCTCTGCCTGTGCCAGCAACTGTGCCTGCCACTGGGCCCGTATAAACAGGTAGCGAAGCAGGGCCAAACCGACCAGGGCCACGGCCAGGGTGCTTTGCAGCAGAAACTCCCCAAAACCTTCCCTGCCAGGCCCCACACCGAGTACAGTGCCTACAATACCAGCCGAGTAGCTGAACGCCAGCGCAACCAAAACAGACACAAACCAGCTACCCAGCCATGCGCCACGCGGGGTAAGCCGGCCAAGCCATGCCCTGGCGACACACACACCCATGGCTGTCACCAGTGCCAACGCCTGTGCATACAGGGAGGTGATACCGAGCCAGGCCAAACCAAACCCCTGTAGTCCCCCGAGGCCGACCAACAGTACCGATATCTCCGTAACCGCCATGACAGCCAGCAACAGCCTCCAGCGGCAGAATGACGGTGGATAAACCCCCCGCGCTGTCATGCTGCTGACCACAAGTCTTAACCGGCCCGGCTAAAACGAGCCTGTAGCCAGCGGCCGATATCTGCGATCTCCGGCTGTGAAACCGAGTGTGGAATCGGATAGCTATGCCATTCTACCGGCCAGTGCCCTTTGCTGAGTTCCGCCTGCGCAGCCTGCCCGAGGGCGAATGGCACCATCGGGTCATGTATTCCGTGGCCAATAAAGACCGGCGTTGCAGAATTTGCCATTGAGCGTTCTCTGTGCAGCCGTTCAGGAAACATAAGATAAGCAGACAAGGCCATGATGCCTGCCAACCTCTCGGGATAACCAAGCCCGACATGCAGGGCCATCGCACCGCCCTGGGAAAAACCAGCCACTACAATTTTTGCTGCCGGGATACCACGTTTAATTTCGTGGTCAATCAGATCACGAATCTTTGCTGCACTGTGGCGTATGCCGGCTTCATCCTGGCCTTTGCTGGTGCTGATCTCAATAATGTCATACCAGGCCCGCATAACGGCACCGCCATTGATCGTTATCGGCCGCATCAAGGCGTGGGGGAAAACAAAGCGGACGGCAGCCGTGGGCGGCAGGCCGAGAAACGGGATGATCGCTTCAAAATCATGTCCGTCTGCACCCAGGCCATGCATCCATATGACGGCATACTCCGGGTTGTCGGCCGTTGTGACCTCTACCGTTTCAAGCAGTTTGCCCCGCTCCTGGTGTAGTGCCTGGTCAGGTTCCTGATCGTGTGCTGATTTGCTGTAATTCATGGCGTATAGTGTAGCAGCCATTCAGGGTCGGTTAACACTCGCCCCGGGGAACCTTAGCCAGGATTTACATACTTATGAAAACTGCCCAATCAACGCTGCTGGTACTGCTTTTTGGCTTCCTGCTGGGTGCCTGCGGCCTGAAAGGCCCGCTTTACCTTCCCGAAGACGAAAAAGTTGCCAAGCCTGACACTACGCAGCGCACCGAAACAGCAGAACAGGAAAAAGAAGTAAAAGAAGTAAAAGAAGAAAAAGACGAAATGGCGGACCACTGTGAAAGCTGATTTTTCTTTCTAAAGCAACAATGGCTGTCACATTTCACAAAATGCATGGCCTGGGCAATGATTTTGTACTGCTGGATTTACGTAACCAGGACTTTCAACTTAACGCCAAAGTCGCAAGTCAACTGGCCAAACGCCACACCGGAATAGGCTGCGACCAGGTTTTGGTCTTGCGCAAACCGGCCACTCACCGGCAACTGGCAGCATTTGAAGTCTGGAATTCAGACGGCAGCCGGGCAGAGCAATGTGGCAACGGGGTCCGTTGTATTGCGCTTTACCTGCAAATGCGCTCGGAAACACCCGCCCGGCAATTTTTGCTGGGCGGCCCCGCTGGCGAAGTAGAGGCCATATGCCTGGACACGGGGCAAGTGCAGGTGGATATGGGAAAGCCCAGGTTCAAGGCTGAACACGTTCCGGTAAGCCTGGAACCGGTGGGCGACTGGTACACGCTGGCAATTGACGCGACCCGTTACCAGTTGGGTGCAGTATCGATGGGTAACCCGCATGCACTGATGGTCGTGGACAGTGTTGCAAGCACCAACGTAGACCAGTTGGGTGCCGCTATCAGCCGTCATTCTGCCTTTCCCAAGGGCTGCAACGCCGGCTTTGCAGAGATCACAGATCGCAACAATATACACCTGCGGGTGTTTGAACGCGGGGCCGCTGAGACCCGTGCCTGCGGCTCAGGTGCCTGTGCTGCAATGAGCATTCTGCGCAGGGCCGGATTGGTCGAAAAAACAATAAACGTGACCCAGGCGGGCGGAGTCCTTATAATAGAGTGGACGGGTGAGGATGATCCCGTCACTATGACGGGGTCAGCTACTCACATATTCGAAGGGATTTTGATATGAGCGACGCAACGAGATCATTGGAAGAAATCGTAGCAAAGTTTTTGCGCCATAACCCTGATTTTCTGCAGCGCGAACCGGTGCTGCTGAAGGACCTGGAACTAAGCCACGCCAGCGGTCCGGCGGTTTCACTGATCGAAAAACAGGTGCAATACCTGCGTGGTCAGAACGAAACCCTGGAACATCGTCTCAATCAACTGGTACAAGTCGCCTCAGACAATGAAAAATTGATGTCGCGTTTACACCAGTTAACGCTGGAATTGATGTCCATGCGCGACCTGCCGTCATTTTTCGACCGCCTCAGCGAGGCCCTGTTAAGCGAATTCAACGCTGATATCATCAACATTACACTATTCGACTTAAAGGTCGAGGCAGGTGTAAAGACACCGATGTTCCACACCCGGCGCGATGACCCTGAACTGCAACAGTTCCAGGACCACCTTGAAAAAGGTGAAAGCATCTGTGGCCGCCTGAACCGCAACAAGCGCGACTACCTGTTTGCTTCCCGTGCACAATGGGTACAATCAACCGCCCTGGTGCCTTTGAGTAAAGACGGGTTGCTCGCCATCGGCAGCAGCGACCCGGCACGTTTCTATCCCGGTATGGGAACCTTGTTCCTGGATCTCCTCGCCCGTGTAGTAGTCAGCCGTCTTGCCCTGGAAGTGCCTGAAGTACAACGCAAATCAGCCTGAGCGGCGAGTACCTGAGCTGCTTTCTCGCCTGCGCAAACCGCAGTTTTTCAACCTGGATTGTATATCCGCAGATTACGCAGATTACGCAGATTATGAGAGCAAGAGCTGATTAACTCAGCTCTCTTTCAGTGTAAGCTGGATGGATATGCGGGAGCACGCTAAAAATTTCTTTGCCTACCTTGAGAATGAACGGGGTTTGTCGGCACGTACGTTGATAGCCTACCGACGCGATGTTGGCCAGTTACTGCAGTTTCTTGAAAACGAGGGCATAAAACGGCCCGACCAGGTCACCCAGCATCATATTCGCGCGCTGATCGCGCAAAAACACCGCCAGGGCCAGGGCGGCAAATCACTGCAGCGATTATTGTCGGCTTTACGCAGCTTTTTCCGCTGGATGCTCCGCGAGGGCATGGTACAACACAATCCCGCCAAAGCCGTCAGGGCGCCCAAGAGTCCACGGTACCTGCCGGCCACGCTGGATGCCGACACTATCGGCCAATTACTCGATATACCCACTGATACACCACTGGCCATTCGTGACAAAGCCATCATGGAATTGTTCTATTCGTCCGGTTTGCGCCTATCGGAATTAACCGCTTTACACTGGCAACAGCTCGACCTCCCATCAGGCATGGTGACAGTCACCGGCAAGGGCAACCGCAGCCGTATGGTGCCGGTCGGGCGCATTGCTGCGGAAGCTTTACTGGAATGGCGCAAAGTGCGCGGGCAATATGCGGCCTTCGAAGAACCGCACGTATTTGTCAGCCAGCGCGGCAATCCGATTTCACCGCGCACCATCCAGGCACGCATACGCTATTGGGCGAAACGCCAGGGAATGCCGCAGAATGTATATCCCCACCTGTTAAGGCATAGCTTCGCCAGCCATTTGCTCGAGTCGTCCGGCGACCTGCGGGCGGTGCAGGAACTGCTCGGCCACGCTGACATCTCTACCACACAGATCTACACACACCTCGATTTCCAGCACCTGGCAAAGGTTTATGACAAGGCGCATCCAAGGGCTAAGAAGAAATAACGGCCACGCTTGCAATCGTTTGCCGACATCCCCACGTTTGTTGCACGCATTCAGAAGGAGAAAAGCGTGGAACAATATCGGGGCACGACCATCTGCTCGGTTCGCAGAGGCAACCATGTAGTGATGGGTGGTGATGGCCAGGTATCGCTTGGCAATACCATCATGAAATCCAATGCACGCAAAGTGCGCCGTTTGTATAAAGACCAGGTAATTGCCGGTTTTGCCGGTGCAACCGCCGATGCGTTTACCTTGTTCGAACGCTTCGAAGGCAAGCTCGAAAAATATTCGGGTAACCTGGTGCGCGCGGCAGTAGAGATGGCTAAAGACTGGCGCACCGACCGGGTGCTGCGGCGTCTCGAGGCCCTGTTGGCGATAGCCGACCAAAAGAACTCCCTGCTTATCTCGGGAACCGGCGATGTCATTGAGCCGGAACGCGGCCTGATCGCCATTGGTTCCGGCGGCCCGTTTGCCCAGGCAGCCGCGATGGCTTATCTCGATGGTACCGAGCTTGATGCAGAAACTATCGTCAGGAAATCACTGGGTATCGCAGCAAAAATTTGTATTTATACCAACGACAATATTGTTATAGAAACACTGGAAATAGAGTCTTAAAAACTATGTCTCAAATGACCCCGCGCGAAATCGTCCAGGAACTGGACGGACACATTATCAGCCAATCAGACGCCAAACGTGCCGTTGCCATCGCTTTGCGCAACCGCTGGCGGCGTATGCAGGTCGATGAAGAGCTGCGTAACGAGATCACCCCAAAGAACATCCTGATGATCGGTCCCACCGGCGTGGGCAAGACCGAAATCGCCCGGCGCCTCGCCAGGCTGGCCAATGCGCCGTTCATTAAAGTTGAGGCAACCAAATTCACCGAAGTAGGCTATGTGGGCAAAGATGTTGAATCCATCATCCGCGACCTGGTAGACATGTCCATCAACATGCTTCGCGAGCAAGCCGTTGCGAAGGTTGGTGCCCGTGCTGAAGATGCTGCCCGCGATCGCGTCCTGGATATCCTGCTGCCGCAACCCAATCCGATTGGCTTTGCCAACGAACCGGCGTCCGGGGCAGACACAGCCAGCGACAGCCAGGCCTCGACCCGGCAAAAGATGCTGCGCAAATTGCTGGCCGGTGAACTGGATGAGCGTGATATCGAATTCGATATCACTGCCCAACTCGGTGTGGAAATCATGACACCGCCGGGGATGGAGGAAATGGCCAGCCAGTTGCAGGGCATGTTCCAGAACATCGGCGGCAACAGAACCCAGAAACGCAAGATGCGTATCAAAGATGCCCTGCCAATACTGATCGAAGAAGAGTCCGCGAGGCTGATCAATGACGAGGAAATCAAGCAACAGGGGCTGGAAGCCGCTGAACAGAACGGTATCGTATTTATCGACGAACTGGACAAAGTCGCCAAACGCGCTGAATATGCCGGCGCTGATGTCTCCCGCGAAGGTGTACAACGCGACCTGTTGCCACTGGTAGAAGGCTGCACGGTATCCACCCGTTATGGCATGGTCAAAACCGACCACATGCTGTTCATTGCGTCCGGTGCATTTCATCTCAGCAAGCCCTCCGACCTGATTCCGGAATTGCAGGGCCGTCTGCCCATCCGCGTTGAATTACGCGCACTCGACGCCAAAGACTTCATTCGCATACTGACCGAACCCAAGGCTTGTTTGACCGAACAATACACAGCATTGATGGCAACCGAAGGCGTGGACCTGACATTCGGCTCCGATGCCGTTGAACGGATTGCTGAAATCGCCTGGCAGGTCAATGAAAAAACCGAGAACATCGGCGCTCGCCGCTTGCACACGGTCATGGAGCGTTTGCTCGATATTATTTCATTCGAGGCACCCGACCGCAGTGGCGAGGCCATTACCCTGGATGCAGACTATGTCAATGAGCATCTCGACGCGCTGGCCAGCGATGAAGACCTGAGTCGCTATATTCTGTGATGTAGGGTGGGCATTCATGCCCACCATTGGCCGCTTCAATATGGCTTGACCCGGTGGACATGAATGTCCACCCTACGAAACGGAAAACGGTGGACATGAATGTCCACCCAGCGGGTACAATAGGCAGGTGGCACAAGCAGATAACAAGCTTAAAAAGGACGGCATCACGCATTTTGGCTACCAGGAAGTAGCAGTCGAAGATAAGACCCGGCTGGTAAATGGCGTGTTCGAATCCGTGGCGGACAAATACGACCTGATGAATGACCTGATGTCTTTGGGTGTTCATCGCTTGTGGAAACGCCACTTCATCGCCATCAGCGGTATCCAGCCCGGCCAGCGGGTGCTGGATCTTGCCGGTGGCACCGGTGACATAGCCGCCCTGATGAGTAAGCAGGTCGGTGCACACGGCCGCGTAGTTCTGAGCGATATCAATGCTGCCATGTTGGCCGTTGGCCGCCGGCGCATGGAAGACCGTGGGCTGGTGGGCAACATCGAGTATTCTTTGGCGAATGCGGAGCAACTGCCCTTTGCAGATGCAAAATTCGATGCGGTAACCATTGCTTTCGGGCTGCGCAATGTCACTGACCAACCCGCTGCCTTGAAAGAAATGTTGCGTGTGCTCAAACCTGGTGGAAGGGCGATGATCCTGGAATTCTCAAGCGTGGAATTCGCAGGCCTCAAGAAAATTTATGACACTTACTCGTTTGGTATTCTGCCCCGGCTGGGCAAGATTATTGCCGATGATGAAGACAGTTACCGCTACCTGGCAGAAAGCATCCGCAAACACCCCGACCAGGAGAAACTTGCCGGCATGCTGGAAGATGCCGGTTTCAGCAACGTCACTTACCGCAACATGACCGGTGGCATAGTCGCAATTCATAGTGGCTACCATGGCTGAATACCAGACCCCCTTACCCGGTATGCTGGCGCTGGCGCTGGAAACAGCGATCAACCAGGTATTGCAACTGGATAAAGAATCCCCATCGCGGGTCAAAAAGCTGGAAGGCCGTTTACTGCAGCTGGACCTTGAAGGATTGAAAATAACCCTGTTTTTCACTTTCAAATACGGCGTGGTACGCGTGCGTCTGGACGCAGATGCGACACCGGATACCACGATCAGCGGTACACCAATAGCCTTGTTTTCCATGGCAGAACCGGAAGATGTTGATTGGGGTTTGCCGGATTCGAAGGTGCAGATCAATGGCGACGCCAGCCTGGCCCGCGACCTGGAACGAATATTCAGCAAGCTGGAACCAGACTGGGAAGGTCCGCTCACCGGCATGCTCGGCGATACGGCCGGATACCACGCCGCACAGGGTATCCGCCAGGGCATCGAGACAGCCCGGGAAACTGCACGTACAGCCGGCAAGATACTTTCTGACTTCATGAAAGACCCCGACACATGAGGTACAGCCTGCGTCAGTTTCTGAGAATCTGGCACATCGGTGTCATCCTGAAGCGTTACCGCCTGGATAAGCTGTTTAATACAGCCCAGTTGCCTGCACCGGCCCGCTGGCTGCGTTTTTTCATACCGAAAGGCAGAGATTTAACAGATCTGGCTCGGGGCGAACGCCTGCGCCTGGCATTGCAGGATCTCGGCCCTGTCTATGTGAAATTCGGACAGATACTGTCTACACGCCGGGATTTGTTACCCACAGATATCGCCGATGAACTGGCCCTGCTGCAGGACCGTGTGCCGCCATTTCCAGGCGAAGAAGCACGGGACATCATCGAAAAGGCACTGCGTGAGCCTGTCGATGAAGTATTTGCATTTTTCGATACCAAACCGTTGGCTTCGGCCTCCATTGCCCAGGTTCATCCCGCCACACTACACGACGGCCGTGAAGCAGTGGTCAAGGTCGTGCGACCCGGTATCGGCAAGCAACTGCGCAAGGATATTGAGCTGCTCAAGTCCATCGCACGGCTGGCGGATAAGATTGCGGACAAGTTCATGCCGAGCGGTGCCAGGGTGCAGCCACTGGAGGTCGTGCGTGAGTTTGAAACGATAGTATTCGACGAACTCGACATGCAGCGCGAAGCTGCAAACGCATCGATTTTACGGCGTAACTTCGAGGGCTCCCACGACCTGTATATCCCGGAAGTGTACTGGCAGTGGTGCACGCAGCGGGTGATGGTCATGGAACGCGTATCCGGGCTTCCGATCGGTGATATCGAGGGTTTGCGTGAGCATGGCGTCAACCTGAAGAAGCTTGCGCGACTCGGTGTCCGTGTCTTCTACACCCAGGTTTTCCGCGACAACCTGTTTCATGCCGACATGCACCCCGGCAATATCCTGGTGGACGCCACCGATCCGGATGACCCCACCTTCATCGCCATGGATTTCGGCATTGTCGCCAGCCTTCCACCCAAGGACCTCTATTACATTTCCGAAAATTTCATAGCCCTGTTCAACCAGGACTACCGACGCGTGGCCACCTTACATATTGAAGCCGGCTGGGTGCCCGGAAATACACGTGTCGACGAACTGGAAGCCGCAGTACGAACCGTGGGCGAACCCAATTTTACCCGGCCGGTGAATGAAGTGTCCTTCGGGAAATTATTATTTGACCTGTTCTCGGTGGCACACAGATTCCAACTGACCATACAACCGCAATTGTTGATGCTGCAGAAAACCCTGTTGAATATTGAGGGCCTGGGTCGTCAACTCGATCCGGAACTGGATATCTGGTCAATCGCCAAGCCTGAGCTTGAAGCTATCCTGAGAAAGAAAAACAGCCCGGTCAAAATTGTCCGGGAATTGCGCGAACGTCTGCCCCGGTTATTGGCACAGGCCCCGGAATTTCGCGGACTGCTACACAACATCCTGGTCAGGGCAAACAACGAACAGCTTTCATCAGGTAACGCAGGTAAAGACAGCGCCGACCTGAAGTTGGAGCGGGCGGCCGCACACCAGAAAACCCTCCAGGTACTGGCCGGAGGTTCATTGAGCATCCCCGGCGCCATCCTGACCGCCCTGGAAACCGGCCCGTGGTTTGTGTGGGGATATTCTGTTCCCGGCATCGTACTGCTGGCCCTTGGTGGTTGGTTGATCTTAAAATCCCTTAGATGAGTCAACCATGCTTGCACGCCTGTCCAAGTGGATACTCACAGCTCTCGGTTGGGAGATTCATGCGGATTTTCCGGAGGCTAAAAAATACGTCATAGTAGCCGCGCCACACACCAGCAACTGGGATTTTCCGATCGCTATCATGGCGGTTAAGGCGGTCAAACTGGATGTTCACTGGATCGGCAAACACACCATCTTCCGCTGGCCCTTTGGCTGGTTTCTTCGCGCGCTTGGCGGCACGCCCGTGAATCGCGGGCAAAGCCTGAATCTTATCCAACAGATGACAGACTTGTTTGGCCAATCCGAAGAACTGATCTTCGCGCTGGCACCCGAGGGCACCCGCAGCAAAACCGATCATTGGAAAACCGGCTTCTACCACATCGCCAGGGCGGCCAGAGTGCCCATCGCGTTGGGCTATCTGGATTTCGGAAAAAAACAGGTGGGTGTCAACAGATCTTTTTATCCTGGCGATGATATCAAGGAAGATTTCAAGCTGATACGTGAGTACTACAAAGATATACGGGGTAAAAACCCTGAAAATGAAAGCCTGATCCAGGTGCGCACGTCTACTATGAAAGGCTGAAGCCCTCCAGTTCTATACCGCCCTGCCGGACGGCCACCGCGGCAATCGCACCGTCCGCCGGCCTGGCCATGGCCAAACGCCAGGCAGCAGGGTCATCATCAAGCATGTCCAGTACAGACGGCGGGCAGGCAGGGTCAGTATCGACGCTGAAGCGACATAACTGGTTGGCAATACCCATGCCGCTTGCCTTCACAATCGCTTCCTTGCACGCCCAGGTATGCACGAACGCCTGGTGTAATTCTTCCTCGCCAAGCGCAGACAAGGCGGCAGATTCTTCCCTACTGAAATACCGCCTGGCCAGCGCCAGGGGTTTACCTGCCCGGCGTGTTGCGATCTCCAGGTCAACGCCGATGGCTGCCCCGCTGCTGATACCGATCAGGTAACAACCCCTGCTGCGGGCCACGCTGAAATCCAGTTCGCCCTTCGACTGAGTAGTATCGAGCTCGGGCCTGCCCTTGATACGGCGGCTAATATGAATGTCTTTGCCCGGCAGGCCAAGGTAAGCACCGAGCAACAGGCGCAGGTAGAAACGCCTGATTGCGCGCTGCTGTACGACAGAAAGATCACCGGCCTGAGCACTGGCGGCCGGATTCAGCGGGTTTGATAGTCGGTTAAAATCCAGGTGCCACAAATGCACGACATCGCCCTGTGGCCTTTCGATCTGCCGCAGGGGAAGTTGTCGCGGGCTGAATGAATCCGGCCCGATAATTTGACCTGCTTTTGTCACCACTTGATCTTGATTGCTGCTACGCTCCACGTGCCGCAATTGCTCCCTGACTCAACAATGGAATCAGTCTAAACCATAGTTGTCCTGACAGGTACCGTATAGCCTCACAACCCCGCTTAGGCTACAATGTCAGATTGCTAAATTTACGCCTGAACCCTGGGCCATCACGCTTATCTCACCCGGATACATATGCAATTTAAAAACGTCGTTATTCAGTCGCTTGCAGCAATTGAAGCACCTGTCAGAGTCACCACTGCTGAAATCGGTGAACGCCTGCGCCCGGCAATGGAACGTCTGGGCATCCAGCCCCGCTTGCTGGAAGAATTTTCCGGGATAAGTGCACGCCGCTTTTGGAACCAGGGTACACAGCCTTCCGAGGCCGCCACGCTGGCAGCAGAAAACGCCATTGATGAAGCCGGAATTGACCGTAGCGAAATCGGTATACTGATCAATACCTCGGTCTGCCGGGATTACCTGGAGCCATCAACTGCATGCATGGTACACGGCAACCTCGGCCTGAGTGAGAAGTGTATTAATTTTGACGTTGGTAACGCTTGCCTGGCCTTTCTCAACGGCATGGACATTGCAGCGCGTATGCTTGAGCGCGGAGATGTGAACTACGCATTGGTCGTAGATGGTGAATCAA
>BTRB01000024.1:0-18030 GCA_036986175.1 Gammaproteobacteria bacterium | reverse complement strand
CCCCGCTCAGTTCAGTAGATACCTGTAGGAGTGAACAGCGACTAGAATCCCCTGACCCCAGCGGGGATACGGGGTACCTGCCCTCTGAGACCGTAAAAAACAGGGATGTTTTTTCCGAGCCTACAGGGACGTATCCACGGCGTGTCTCAGAGGGCAGGTACCCCGTGTCGCCGCGGCAGGATAGTGCCGATCCTAAAGAATTAGCAGTCAATTTCGTGCGAGATTGAGAAGCTTCGCGCCGCGGATCAGTTGGCACCAGCCTTAAAGAATCCTAAGCAGCGGAGCCGCTCTCTCCGGCCAGCACCAAACCGGTAAACAGACCCAATATGTGGGGCAATTTTGGATGTTGGACCCAATATGTGGGATTTTGGTCCTTGGTGGTGCCTTGAGATCGTCATAATTGTGTCGTTTATTTGCCTTTTTATCTTGTTCTAATCCCTTTGTCCTGCTTGACATTGTTGCTTTCAGCTACTATCGTGCATTAATGTGGGAATTTGTGGTGAAAAGTATACTTAAGTGGGAATAAAGTGTTTTTTGGTGAAACAGCAATTAACCTGGATGCGAAAGGGCGTCTCGCAGTACCGATGCGGTACCGCGATGACCTCAAGGAACAATGCGGAAACCGCATGGTGCTTACCTATAGCGCGTTTGAGTCAGGTGTACTGTGGCTTTACCTCGAAAAAGAATGGCAGCGTGTCCGTAACGAAGTTATGGCCTTGCCGAGCCTTCATTCCAGCCACAGAAGCTTGCAGCGACGCCTGGTTGGCAGCGCTACAGCCGTAGAACTGGATGGCAGCGGCAGAATTTTGTTGCCGCCGAGCCTGCGCGAAGTAACCGGCCTGGAAAAACGCGTTGTCATGCTCGGAATGGGCAGCCGGTTTGAGATTTGGAATGAGGATACCCTCAACCAGAAGCGTGAGGAAGAGGCAAACCTGGATGAGCATGCATCGGCAGAAATGGCCCGGTTGGTGTTGTAGGAAGACCGCTGTTGTAAAAAGACCGGGTCACGGACCGAACGGAATATTAGACCAGAGGTATAGACCGGGCAGATGAGCACTTTCCAGCATCATCCTGTATTGCTGGAAGAATCAGTTTCATTGCTCAGGGTTCGGGGAGACGGTATCTACCTTGATGCGACTTTTGGCAGAGGGGGACATAGCCGGGCCATTATGGCCGGGCTGACCGGGCAGGGACGCTTGTTTTCCCTGGATAAGGACCCGCATGCAATAGCTGCGGGAATGGAAGAATGGTCCGAGGATCCAAGATTTTCCATTGTCCAGGGTAGTTTTGCGGAGATAGACCGCATGGTTCAGGAGTGGGGAATAGAAAGAAACCTGGATGGCATTTTGCTGGATCTTGGAGTTTCTTCACCACAACTGGACGATCCGGAGCGGGGTTTTTCTTTTAGCAAGGAAGGCCCACTGGATATGCGGATGGACCCAGCAAAGGGTGTGTCAGCAGCTCAATGGCTTCGTGATGCACCGGAGCGGGAAATGTCCCGCGTGTTTTGGGAGTTTGGAGAGGAGCGCCATGCGCGCAGGATTGCCAGAAGTATCGTGAAAGTCCGGCAACAGCATTGTTTGGAAACGACCACTCAGCTGGCGGAACTTATCGCAAATACGATAGGCAAACGGGAAAAAAAGCATCCGGCAACACGATGCTTCCAGGCAATCCGAATTTTTGTCAATAACGAGTTGGGTGACCTGGCTGCTGGGTTGGAAGCAGCAATCAGGCAGTTGCGCCCTGGAGGAAGACTGGTAGCGATCAGTTTTCATTCCTTAGAGGACCGCCTGGTCAAGCGGACGTTTCGAGAAGCTGCAAGACCAGGCAAAGTCCGCCGCAACATTCCTGAACATCCGGATTGGTCCCCAAGCCTGAAGTTGGTTGGCAAAGCCATATACCCCTCTGAACATGAAATCTCCGCGAATCCCAGAGCACGCAGTGCAATTATGAGGGTTGCGGAGAAGATCGGGTGAAATCACAGATTCTGACTTTGATTCTTTTTTTGCTTGCAAACGTCGGCACTGCACTGAAAGTGGTCTATACCCGGCATGAAAGCCGTCTTCTTGCAGTGGAACTGAGTGCATTGGAATCGCAACAGGATGAGGGATTGGCAGAATGGAGCCGGCTTCAGATAGAACAGGGATGGTTGGCAGACGCGAGCCAGATTGAAAAAAAGGCACGTGGGGTTCTGCAAATGCAGCAAGCTGACAATCCACAGATACTGGTTATCCGGCCTTGATCCCGCAGACCCAACAAACCGTATCCAGCAGCAGGCTATACGCCATGCTGCTGATTTTTTTATTGAGTTCAATTGCGTTGATTGCACGCGCAGTCAATTTACAGGTCATGGAGACTGACTTCCTGCAGGGTCAAGGAGAGGCCCGGTTCTTGCGGGAAGTCACTATCCCATCTACCAGGGGTGTTATCAGTGACCGCAACGGTGAGCCGCTGGCGGTGAGTACGCCGGTTGATTCTGTGTGGGTTCATCCAGGCCAACTACTTGAATATCCGGACAATATCAAACCGTTGGCACGCTTGCTCGGCGCCAACGCTGAGGATATTGAACGCAAGCTGTCACAAAGAGCCAACAAGGAGTTTGTGTGGCTGAAAAGACGCCTGAACCCCGAAATAGCGGCACAGATCTCCGCCCTTGATCTTGCGGGTGTTTACTTGCAAAAAGAATACCGGCGCTTTTATCCCGCGGGGGAAGTTACCTCGCATGTCATTGGCTTTACCAATATCGACGATATAGGCCAGGAAGGCCTGGAGCTTGCTTATGACAACTGGCTGGCCGGCAGCCCGGGCAGCAAACGCGTGATCAGGAACCGGAAAGGCGAAGCAGTTGAAGAAGTTGCCCTGATCAAGGAATCCCAACCTGGCCAGGATCTGCGTTTGACCATTGACCGGCGATTGCAATACCTGGCATACCGTGAACTGAAAAGCACGGTACGTCAGCATGGCGCACGTTCAGGAAGTGTCGTGGTCCTGGATGTAAATACCGGCGAAGTGCTGGCGATGGTCAACCAGCCATCCTATAACCCCAACGACCCTGGGCATGACAAGGATGGTATGCGTAACCGGGCAGTCACTGATGTAATTGAACCGGGTTCAGTTATGAAGCCGATAGCAATCACGTCTGTGCTGGAGAACGGTTTGGCAGTACCCACCACGCCGGTGGAGACATCACCGGGGTACATGGTGATTTCCGGCCATACCATTCGCGACCATAGCAACTACGGTTTGCTGGACGTCACCGGCGTTCTGACCAAGTCCAGCAATGTTGGTGTAACCCGGCTGGCGCTCCAGTTGCAGCCGGAACAGATGTGGGATACCTATAGCCGCCTTGGGTTTGGAGAAGTAACCGGCACTGGGTTCCCGGGTGAGTCTGCCGGCGTACTGCGCAATTATCGTCGCTGGAGACAGCTGGAACAGGCAACCATTTCTTATGGCTACGGCGTTTCCGCAACGCCTTTGCAACTGGCACAAGCCTATGCTGCGATTGCCAATGGCGGCAAGCTGCGCCCACCTACTTTTATCCAGGGTGCCAATAATCCACCCATATCTGTCATTGATTCGCGCATTGCGAAGTTGGTGGCCACGATGCTGGAAACGGTAACCAGCAACGCCGGGACCGGTACCAGAGCACGGGTTCCAAATTACCGCATTGCCGGGAAAACCGGCACATCCCACAAGGCCAGCGCGTCGGGTTATGCTGACTCCAGGTATGTATCCAGTTTTGTCGGATTCGGTCCGGCCAGTAATCCAAGGCTGGTGAGCGTCGTGGTCATCAATGATCCAACGGGTGAAGAGTATTACGGTGGGCTGGTAGCTGCTCCGTTGTTTTCCAGGGTCATGACCGGTGCCATGCGTCTGTTGAATATCCCGCCGGATAATTACCCGGCAATGCTGGCTAGCACTGCTGACGGCGCTGGTGGCCAATGATCATGCCGATGACACTGTATGAATTACTGGAAGGCTGGGTTGATTCAGCACCAGCGGTCCGGCTCTCAGGTATTTGCCTGGACAATCGCAGTATTGAACCCGGCGAGGCATTCGTGGCGGTGCAGGGCCAGCAGGGCCATGGGCTGGACTATGCACGTGCAGCCGTTGCGGCCGGTGCCGTGGCTGTTATCCATGATGGTTTGCGGTCGCCGCCGGAACTGGCTGTGCCAACCGTTGCAGTGAATGGCCTTGGCACTAAACTGGGGGAGCTGGCCTCGCGTTACTATGGCGCGCCTTCTGAGCAAATGGTGCTTGCCGGGGTTACAGGCACCAATGGTAAAACGTCGGTTGCACATTTTCTGGCCCAGTCCTGGCAACGTGTCTACGGCAACGCCGGCATAGTGGGAACCCTGGGTTACGGGCCAGTTGGCCACGTACAGAGTGGGGAGCGCACTACGCCGGACCCAATCCATCTTCAACAGGTGTTGGCGGCTTGTCTAAAGGCTGACGTTGAATATCTCGCCATGGAAGTTTCTTCCCATGCCCTGGCGCAGCAACGCTGCCAGACCGTTCAGTTCGATGCGGCAATTTTCACCAACCTCAGCCGTGACCACCTCGACTACCATGGCGACATGGCAGATTATGCAGCTGCCAAGCGCCGTCTGTTTACCGATTATGCACCGGCTTTCGCCGTTATCAATCACGATGATGAACTGGGAAAAAAGTGGTTTGGTGAACTGAATGGCGGCATGCAAATGCTCAGCTTTGGACTGCACAAAGGTGCAGAATTGGGCGCAGAAGTTCGTTCCATGGATATCAATGGAATGACTATCCGGATTGATGGCCCATGGGGTTCAGAGGAATTTCATACTTGCCTGCTGGGTGAGTTCAATGCCTCAAATTTGCTGGCGACTGCCGGAACTTTGGCGCTGCTTGGAATGCCCTGGAGTAAAGTTTTGCATCAGCTGGAAATTATGCAGCCGGTGCCGGGCCGGATGATGCGCCTGGGTGGAGATTTGGGACAACCTGTTGTGGTCGTGGACTATGCACACACACCGGATGCCCTGGAACATGCGCTGCAAGCCGTACGTGCGCACCTTAACGGCAGGCTGGTCTGCGTGTTTGGTTGCGGAGGTAACCGGGACCGGGGTAAGCGTCCCCAAATGGGACGGGCAGCGGAATTACTGGCCGATGATGTATTTGTTACCAGCGATAATCCGCGTGATGAATCAGCTGCCAGGATTATCGAGGATGTCATTGCCGGGCTTAAGAGTCCGGACCGGGTCACGGTTGAGCCGGACCGGGCAGCGGCCATCCAAAAGGCCATCGCAAACTGCCAGCCTGGGGATATCGTGCTGGTAGCCGGCAAAGGCCACGAGACCTGGCAGGAGATCGGCGGTCGGAAAATCCCATTCAGCGACGAATCTGCGATTCTTGCCGCACTGGGGGATGCCGCGTGATCCGGATGAATCTTCGTGCCGCCGCCAAGTTGTTGGAATGCCGTCCGGTGCGAAATGATCTGGGCTTTTCCGGTATCACCACGGACAGCCGGCAGGTAGCCCCGGGAATGCTATTCGCAGCGTTGTCAGGGGAGACGTTTGACGGTCACGACTACATCCCCGAGGCGGTGCAACGTGGGGCAGTTGCAGTGCTGGTCGGGCGCAATGTGGAATCACCCATTGCGACTCTGCAGGTGCCTGACGTGCTGGTGGCACTCGGTCTGCTGGCCGCATACTGGCGTAAGCAATGCAAGGCTGTGGTGGTGGGCGTTACCGGCAGCAATGGCAAAACCACGGTTAAAGAAATGATTGCCAGCATTCTCAGGCGATGTGGTGCGGTACTGGCCACAGACGGTAATTTTAACAATGAACTGGGCTTGCCGTTGACGCTGTTCAGGCTAAAGACTTCGCATGACTATGCGGTGTTCGAAATGGGCGCCAGCAATCCGGGTGATATAGCTTATCTTGCCGGCATTTCGAGGCCGGATGTGGGTGTCATCACTAACATTGGCCCGGCGCATTTGCAGGGGTTTGTTGATATGGAAGGCGTGGCCCGCGCCAAGGGCGAGCTATATGCTTCACTTGCGGAAAACGGTACGGCTGTAATGAATTCCGCGGAGCCATGGGTTGGATTGTGGCAAGGTATCAATACAGCCGGTAATGTCAGCTTTTTTGCCGGCACCGGTGCCGGCGATATCAAAATTGGCCTTTCCGGGGCGGGTCTTTCCGGAGTCGGCGATTGCGGGGATGGTGTGGCCATTTGCACACCCGCCGGTGATTTTTCATTGCAGTTGCCATTGCCCGGGGAGCACAACCTGACCAATGCGCTGGCTGCTACTGCGGTCTGCCTGGCGCTGGATATTCCAATCATGGATATCAAGGCCGGTCTCGAAACGGTTAAACCTGTGCCGGGACGTCTCAGCCTGGTATGTGCCAATTCAGGCTGGACTGTAATAGATGACACTTACAACGCCAACCCGGCGTCTTTGTACGCAGCGTTGCAGGTACTCGCCAGTCAGAGTGGCGAGCCATGGCTGGTGCTGGGGGATATGCAGGAGCTGGGCCACGACAGCCGCAAAATGCATGCCGAGTTAGGTGATGCTGCGCGCTCGCTGGGCGTCAAACGGCTGTTCGCACTGGGTGATGCAAGTACTGCAACCGTTGATGCTTTCGGTGACATGGCAGCCCATTTCACCAGCCGGGACGGACTAATCAAAGCTTTGCGCGCGCAGTTGAAGCCGGGTGTGGCCTGCCTTGTGAAAGGCTCTCGCTCCATGGGTATGGAACATGTTGTCCATGCGATCTCTAATGGACATGCAAATCAAGAGGTGAACAGCCTGGGGGCGAACAATTTGAAGGCGAATAGCTGATGTTACTGAAACTGTTCACCTGGATGGCTCAATTCAATCCTGATTTCAGTGTCTTCGCGTATATTACCCTGCGCGGCATTTTGAGCACGCTGACGGCACTGGCCATATCATTGTTGCTGGGACCGGCCTTCATTCGCAGGCTGGTAAGAAGACAGGTCAGGCAACCCATCAGGAAACTCGGGCCCGAGTCGCATTTCTCCAAAGCGGGTACACCGACCATGGGCGGTACCCTGATCCTTTTTTCCATTGTTATCTCTACGCTGCTTTGGGCAGACCTTGATAACCGCTATGTGTGGACTGTTTTGCTGGTAACACTGGCGTTTGGCGTTATCGGCTGGGTGGATGACTACCGGAAACTGGTGTTGCAGGATTCTGTCGGCCTGGCAGGGCGCTGGAAATATCTTTTTCAGTCCATTGTGGGTTTGAGTGCCGCAATCTACTTGTATTCTACGGCTCAATCGCCCGCTGAAACCGAGCTGATTGTACCGTTTTTTAAAGACATCGTTATCCCGCTGGGCCTGGGTTACGTGGTAGTGACCTACTTTTTTATCGTGGGGTTTTCCAACGCTGTCAACCTGACTGACGGCCTGGATGGCCTGGCAATCATGCCGGCCGTTTTTATTGCCGTGGCGCTGGGTATTTTTGCTTATGTCACCGGTCACTCTGTATTTTCGGACTACCTGTCCATACCCTATATTGCCGGTGCTGGTGAATTGGCGATATTTTCTGGTGCACTTGCCGGTGCCGGGCTGGGTTTTCTCTGGTTCAACACCTATCCCGCACAGGTATTCATGGGGGATACCGGTGCGTTGGCCATGGGAGCTGCACTGGGGCTGATAGCGATCATCGTCAGGCAGGAACTGGTATTTATCCTGATGGCAGGTGTTTTCGTCATGGAAACAGTTTCCGTTATTTTACAAGTGGCTTCCTTCAAGCTTACGGGCCGCAGGATTTTTCGCATGGCACCCATTCATCACCATTTTGAATTGAAAGGCTGGCCCGAGCCACGGATTATTGTGCGTTTCTGGATTATCTCGGTCATCCTGGTTCTGGCAGGCCTGGCGACGCTGAAAATACGATGAGAAACACGACGGACAAACAACAAGCTCATCGTGGCTACCCCATCAACCGGGCTGTGCAGGTAGACGTATGGCTGCTTGTGCCTGTGTTGTTGCTGGTTGCGTCCGGCCTGGTTATGGTGGCGTCTTCATCGATCGCCATCGCCGAGAGCAATGGTGTAAGCGCTTCTTACTATCTCGTGCGCCAGGTTATCTATATTCTGCTTGGTTTGGCGTTGGCATCGGCTTTCCGGGTTATTCCAATTGCTTCCCTTGAACGCATCAGCAGACCGTTAATGTGGGTATCCGCACTGGTTTTATTGTTGGTTTTTATTCCCGGTATCGGGCGCAGTGTTAACGGAAGTGTGCGCTGGATAAGCTTGGGTATTGCTAATTTCCAGGTGGTGGAAGCTGTCAAGGTGATGGTAATTATCTACATGGCAGGCTACCTGGTACGCAAGGCGGAAATGGTCAGGATAAGGTTTTTTGACACGCTCAAGCCCTTGTTGCTGGCAGCCATGCTGACCGGTATCCTGCTGATTCAACCGGATATGGGCAGTGCAGCGGTGATTACTGCCATTGTCGGCGGTATGGTGTGGCTGGCTGGTGCCGCATGGCGGCATATCGTGGCATTGGGAATGATGGCATTGCCGGTGTTCGGGCTTGCAGCCCTCGAACCCTACAGGTTAAGGCGCATCGTCAGTTTCACCGATCCATGGGCAGACCCATATAACAGCGGCTTCCAGCTTACTCAGGCACTGATTGCTGTCGGTCGGGGTGAAGTATTTGGCGTCGGCCTGGGTGCCAGTATACAAAAACTGTTCTATCTGCCCGAAGCGCATACAGATTTCATATTTGCAGTACTGGCCGAAGAGTTCGGCCTGCTCGGGGTTATTTTTATACTTTCCATGTTCATGTTGCTGGTTGCGCGCATCATGAGTATCGGCTTGATGGCCCACCGGGCCGGTAAGGCTTTTGCAGGCAACATCGCTTATGGCGTCGGCCTGTGGATAGGCCTGCAGGCGCTGGTCAGCATCGGTGTGAACCTGGGTGTCTTGCCAACCAAGGGCTTGACATTGCCTTTGATCAGTTCCGGTGGCAGTAGTGTGCTGATGACCCTGCTTGCACTGGGTATCGTATTCAGGATTCGCTATGAACTTGACCGCGACGCCCCGCTGAAAATTGCTCGTGTAGCCAACAGGGCAGGAGCACGCAGATGAAGCCAGGCGGTCAGGGTGTGTTGATCATGGCGGGTGGTACTGGCGGACATGTCTTCCCCGGTCTCGCGGTGGCGGACGCTCTCCGGCAGCGGGATATTCCGGTACGCTGGTTGGGTGCACAAGGCGGAATGGAAATCCGCAAGGTAACCGCAGCAGGTATTGACCTGGACCTCGTTGCCATTTCCAGCTTGCGGGGCAAGGGATTGCTTCGTTGGATTCGCATGCCTTTGCTGTTACTAAGAGCGGTCTGGCAGGCCCGCCGCCTGCTGGAAGCCAACCGGCCGGGATGTGCTGTCAGTTTTGGGGGTTACGTCGCCGCTCCGGGCGGGATAGCTGCCTGGACCAAGGGCATACCCGTGTTGGTGCATGAACAAAACCGCATACCCGGGCTGACCAATCGTTTACTGGCGCGTCTTTCCCGGAAAATACTGCAAGGCTTTCCAGATACTTTTCCGCAAAAAATGCACCCCGAGGACAGTGGTAATCCCGTGCGTCGTGAAGTCGCTGCAATAGCAGAGCCGCAAAGTCGTCTCGGCAGTCGCACCGGCCCCGTCAGGTTACTGGTAACAGGCGGCAGCCAGGGCGCCCGGGTATTGAACACCGTAGTACCGGAAGCGCTGGCGCTTTTGGCCGGAAATATTCGCATTGAGATTCAGCACCAGGCTGGCGCCAGATGCCTGGATGAAGCACTGGAGGCCTACGCTTCTGCCGGTTTGGTCGCCGAGGTGAAGCCGTTTATAGATGACATGGCTGAAGCATATGCCTGGGCAGACCTTGTGATTAGCAGGTCCGGCGCACTAACCGTTACGGAATTGGCTGCTGTGGGCCTGGGTTCTGTTCTGGTGCCTTTCGCCCACGCGGTTGATGACCACCAGACCCGTAATGCCGAATACCTGTCATCTGCCGGTGCGGCGATACTCCTGCCACAGGCTTCACTGGACGCAACCGCGTTAGCGGCAGCACTGACACCACTAATCTCCGATCGCAATGTGTTGCTGTCCATGGCGGTTTCTGCGAGAAATCTGGCCTTACCGGATGCAGCAGAAAAAGTGGTCGATGCCTGCACCGAATGGCTTGGGACATGACGAGGAAGCACATTACAACGCAGGGAGGACATCTGCGTCCCATGAGACGCATCAGACGGGTACACTTCGTGGGTGTGGGTGGCGCCGGTATGAACGGTATTGCCGAAGTTGTTGCCAACCAGGGTTTTGATGTCAGCGGCTCCGATTTGAAAAAGTCCAGGGTTACACGGCACCTTAAAGAACTCGGTGTCAAAATCTTTATCGGACATGATGCGGCCCATGTTGAAGGAGTGGATGTGCTGGTTGTGTCCACCGCCGTACCGGAAAATAACCCTGAAGTGCTGGCCGCCAGGGAGGCACGAATACCGGTGGTGCCCAGGGCCGAAATGCTCGCGGAGCTGATGCGTTTCAAACGTGGGATAGCGGTTGCCGGTACGCACGGTAAGACAACCACGACGAGCCTGGCCGCCAGTTTGCTGGCTGAGGCAGGAGTAGATCCGACCTTTGTTATCGGTGGAGTGGTTAACGCCTGGGGCAGCCATGCCCGCCTGGGACAGGGTGAATACCTGTTGGCGGAGGCAGATGAAAGTGATGGTTCATTTCTGCTGCTGCAGCCGATTATTGCACTGATCACCAATATTGACAGGGATCATCTCGAAAGTTACAAAAACAGTTTTGAGAATCTGAAAAAAGCATTTCTGGAGTTTTTGCAGCATTTACCTTTTTATGGCGCTGCCATTTTATGTATTGACGATCCGGAAGTTGCATCACTGATACCCCAGGTTAACCGTGCCGTGGTGACCTTTGGCCTGGCGGAAAGTTCCGATATACGGGCTACCCAGGTGCGGCAGGAAGGGCGAAATATGTCGTTCCGCGTGCGCTTGCCGCAGCCGTCTGAGCCGTTTGATGTAACCATCAATCTCCCGGGCTTGCACAATGTACGCAATGCGCTGGGTGCGATTGCGCTTGCCTGGGAAATTGGCCTGGATGTAAAGGCCATCGTCACCTGTCTGCAGGAATTCAAAGGTGTTGGCCGTCGCTTCGCAGAGATAGGTGAATTGCCGTTTGGCAACGGCATGGTGTGGGCTATTGAAGATTATGGCCACCACCCGTCTGAACTGGAAGCGACCATCGCGGCTGCGCGGGAAGGTTGGCCGGCGAAACGCATAGTCGCTGTCTTTCAGCCGCATCGTTACACCCGTACGTTCATGCTGTTTGACGAATTCAGTCGCGTCCTGTCAACGGCAGATGTCGTGGTGTTGACCGATGTTTATTCGGCAGGCGAGGCAAGTATTGAAGGTGTGGACAGCGTGGCTTTGTGCAACTCCATCCGTGCACGCGGGAAAGTTGATCCGGTACTGATCGGTGATGTAGCCAAGTTGACCGCGGCGTTGCCGGCTTTGCTCAAAGATGGTGATTTGTTGTTGTTGATGGGTGCCGGAAGCATAGGACAGGCTGCACAGGATTTACGTGATACCGGCTTCAGAATGGATGCGGCGGCATGAGCATGGTTGCTGCACTGAAAACGACGGATCCGGGCCGCTTTGGCAAAGTAGGCCTGTTTGTAGGAGGCAATAGTGCTGAACGGGATGTTTCACTGGATGGTGGCCGGGCAGTACTGGCTGCAATGCAACGCAAGCATATCCAAACCGAGATGTTTGATGGCAGCGCCGGTTTGTTTGAGGCTATCTCTGCCGGCCGCGTAGACCGTGTATTCAATCTGGTACATGGCCCGGGCGGGGAAGACGGCGCCATACAGGGTGCCCTGCAGTTGATGGATATACCGGTAACCGGGGCGGGCTTGCTGGGCTCGGCTCTGAGCATGGACAAAGTCCACTCCAAGTGGGTTTGGGAAAGGCAGGGGATCTGTACGCCGCCGTTCAGGCTGACCAAATATGCATCGACTGATCGTGGTGGGCAAGCCTCAGCTGGGCCTTTCGATGAACTTTTTGATGAGTGGGGTTTACCGCTGTTCGTAAAACCGGCCGGGCTGGGATCCAGCATCGGTATCTCGAAAGTAGAACGGGCCGGCGACATGCCGGCTGCAATTGCGCTCGCGCATGATTACAGCGAAACAGTGATTGTCGAGCCGGAAGTGAAAGGCAGGGAGTTTTTTGCCGGTATCATTGGCGACCTCGTTTTACCGTTGATTCGCATTGAAACGCCGCGTGATTTTTACGATTACACGGCCAAGTACGAAGCAGACGATACGCAGTATTTTTGCCCTGGTGGTGTGCCCCAGGATGTCGAAAAAAGGTTGCAGGTCCTTTCCCTGGAAGCCTTCCGGGCTTTGGATTGCTCAGGCTGGGGCAGGGTGGATTTCATTCTGGATGAGAACGGTAAAGCCTGGTTTCTTGAGGTCAATACTACACCTGGAATGACCAGTCACAGCCTCGTACCCCAGGCTGCGGTACAAATTGGTATTGGTTTCGATGAGTTGGTGTGGAGAATTCTGGAGAGTAGCCTTTGAGTATCAGTTCGTGAGCGTCAACTTGTGAGTGCGGGCAGGAAACAGGCTTTGCGGCATCGTGGCCTGGGTTTCAGCGCCGCTGTGATTGCCACCCTGGTGTTGTTTCTGTTTGCCAGTGCCGGCGTGGCCTGGGTGTACACGGGTATGATCGCGCAGGAGCGCTGGCCAATCCGCTGGCTGGAAATCGACGGGCCTTTTGAGCGTGTCAGTGCAGAACAGGTCAGAGCCAGGCTTACACCACTGGTCAAAGGCAGCTTCTTTACAGTAGAACCTGGATTCATGCGTGCGGCAGCCAGTGAGATGGCCTGGGTATCGGCAGTGACCGTCCGGAAAAGTTGGCCGGATACGATACAGGTCACGATTCGCGAGTACACGCCCGTTGCACATTGGATCAATGGCCAGCTGCTTGCCGCAAACGGGCAACCGTTTGCGGTGCCGGCGGCAGATGAAATCCAGGGTTTGCCGTGGTTGCACAGTCCGGATGACCAACTGGATCTGGTATTTGAGAATTGGAAGAAGTTTGATGATGTGCTGGTACAGATTGGCCAGGAAATCGAACGCCTGACCCTGGATCCGCGTGGCTCCTGGTCCGCCGTTTTGAATGGTGGTACTGAGGTCCGGTTTGGCAAGGGTGACCTATTTGAAAACCTGGAGATGCTCGTGTCTACATGGGCCGGGCTAATGCAGGGCCGGGAGCTGCCGCCTGTCAGCATTGATCTGCGTTATACCAACGGATTTGCGGTGTTATGGCCGCAAAACAAGGACAGAATTGTAGGAATTTATGACAAAAAAAGCTGAAAAATCTCTGGTCGTGGGGCTGGACATAGGAACCTCAAAAATCGTGGCAATCGTGGGCGAATTGCAGACCGATGGCTGTGTGGAAGTCATTGGGCTTGGGTCCCATCCTTCACGTGGGCTCCGGCGCGGGGTGGTGGTAGACATGGCTTCGACGGAGCAGGCAATTCAGCGTGCTGTAGAAGAAGCGGAATTGATGGCGGGTTGTGAAATCCACTCTGTATTCGCCGGTATCTCCGGCAACCATATCCGCAGTCTGAATTCAGATGGCACCGTAGCAATCAAGGACAAGGAAGTCTCCGAAGGCGATGTCGAACGTGTACTTGAAGCCGCGCGGGCCGTGCCTGTAGCTGCTGACCAGAAGATCCTGCACGTTTTGCCCCAGGAATACGTACTCGACAACCAGGATGGCATTCGCCAGCCCATCGGTATGGCCGGCGTGCGGCTTGAAGCCCATGTACACGTGGTCACTGCGGCAGTGAGCGCGACGCAGAATCTCGGCAAGTGCGTGGCCCGTTGCGGTCTCACAGTAGACGAATTGATCATGCAACCGCTCGCTGCCAGCTATGCAGCCTTGAGCGATGATGAAAAAGCACTGGGTGTGTGCCTGGTGGATATTGGTGCGGGTACGACTGATATCGTAATTTTTTCAGATGGTGCCATCCGGCACACGGCGTGTATTCCGATAGCAGGCGACCAGGTTACCAACGACATTGCAGTGGCGCTGCGTACACCGACACAGCATGCTGAAGACATCAAGATCAAATATGCCTGTGCGCTGGAGCAGCTTGCAGGCAGCGATGAAAGTATCCGTGTCCCCAGTGTTGGGGACCGGACTTCCCGGCAACTGGCCAGGCAGACCCTGGCGCAGGTGGTCGAGGCGCGTTACCGGGAATTGTATTCCCTGATACTGAATGAACTGCGACGTAGTGGGTTTGAGAGCGTGGTGGCATCAGGCATGGTGCTGACAGGCGGAACAGCGAAAATGGAAGGTGCTGTAGATCTTGCAGAAGAGATCTTCCATATGCCGGTCAGGCTGGCCACGCCGCAATATGTGACCGGTCTTTCAGATGTAGTTTCAAATCCGGTACATGCGACCGGTGTCGGCCTGCTTCTGTATGGCAGCCAGACAGACAGCAGCCGCAACCTGGCAGTATCGGGCAGCGGTGAATCATTGTTATCCAGGATACAGAGCTGGTTTCGAGGTGAGTTTTGACAATAATTACGGCGAGCGAGAGGAGATATAAAAATGTTTGAATTGGTGGAAAATTACACACCCAGTGCAGAAATCAAAGTTATCGGCGTGGGCGGAGGCGGCGGCAACGCCGTGTCGCAGATGATCGATGCGAATATTGATGGGGTTGAGTTTATTGCAGCGAATACGGATGCCCAGGCTTTGCGACAGTTTAAAGGTCGTACATTGCTGCAGATCGGCTCAAGCATAACCAATGGTCTGGGTGCGGGCGCTAACCCGGAAGTCGGCCGCCAGGCGGCGCTGGAAGACCGTGACCGGATTATTGAAATGATCGATGGCGCGGACATGGTTTTCATAACTGCCGGCATGGGTGGCGGAACCGGTACCGGTGCGGCCCCGGTGATCGCCCAGGCAGCCAAAGAACTGGGAATTTTAACGGTTGCGGTAGTCACCAAGCCTTTCCATTTTGAAGCCCAAAGGCGTATGAGGATTGCAGAGGCGGGCATTGAGGAGTTATCCAAGTACGTAGATTCGTTAATCACCATTCCCAATTCCAAGTTGCCCGAGGTACTGGGAGAAGACGCATTACTGTTGAACGCTTTCAAGGCTGCCAATGACGTATTGCAGGGTGCTGTACAGGGTATCGCGGAACTGATCACACGCCAGGGCCTCATCAACGTGGATTTCGCTGATGTGCGCACCGTCATGTCGGAAATGGGCATGGCAGTCATGGGCGCCGGCCAGGCAAAAGGTGAAGACCGTGCCATCATGGCGGTTCAATCTGCCATCGGCAGTCCCTTACTTGAGGATGTAAATCTTCAGGGTGCCTGCGGTGTGCTGGTTAATATTACCGCTGGTATGAACCTGACCATGAGGGAATTTGAAGAAATCGGTGCCGCCGTTTCCGATTTAGCATCAGATGACGCTACCGTTGTGATTGGTACCGTTATTGACCCGGAAATCGGTGATGAGCTTCGCGTTACGGTGGTTGCCACCGGTCTTGGTGGCAGTCACATCAAACGCAAGCAGCATGAGCCGGTTGAAAAGACCATCCACGTTGTACGCAATGGTACTACGGGTTTGGCGGAGCCGGCACTCAGAGACCAGGATCATGGCCACCAACCCGAGTCGATGGTTAAGCGGCATGCCGAACCCGGAACACCGGACATGTTTTCACAGGACAGGAATATTGACTACCTTGATATTCCTGCATTTCTGAGAAACCAGGCGGACTAGGCAGATGTCATGTGCGTGTTAAGGGCATGTTAAATTGTTGTTAATTCACAACATTTGTTGCCAAAAACACAAAATACTCTTTGTAGGGGTGGGTGCGTGTGATAGTATGCCGCAGGATAAAATGCCGTAGTCCCCACAAAAATGATCAGGCAACGAACCCTAAAAAATGTCATCCGCGCCACTGGCGTTGGATTGCATACCGGCGACAAAGTGCTCATGGCACTACGGCCGGCCGCCGTTAATACGGGTATTGTATTCCGTCGTGTGGATTTGGATCCGGTGGCTGAAATTGAAGGGTTTGCAACCAATGTAGGCGAGACCAGCATGTCTTCGACTCTGGTCGATGGCGATGTGCGGATCGCCACGGTAGAACACCTGTTATCGGCCTTTGCCGGTATGGGTATCGACAATGCTTATGTGGATTTAAGTGCGGCGGAAGTCCCCATTATGGACGGAAGCGCCGGTCCGTTTGTATTCCTGATTCAATCTGCGGGTATTGAAGAGCAATCTGCAGCTAAACGGTTTATCAGGATTCTTGAACCCATCGAATACAAGTTTGAGGATAAATGGGCCAGGCTCGAGCCTTATGAAGGCTTTCGTGTTTCATTCAAGATTGAATTTGACCACCCGGTATTTAAATCTCACACCAGCTTTGCTTCAATCGATTTCTCCACCACATCCTATCTGAAAGAAATTTCGCGTGCCCGTACCTTCGGTTTCATGCGTGAACTGGAAATGTTGCGCGATCGCAAGCTGGTATTGGGTGGCAGTATGAACAATGCCGTTGTGCTGGATGATTACCGTGTGCTCAATGAAGATGGATTGCGTTACGAAGACGAATTCGTCAAACACAAGGTGCTGGATGCCATAGGTGATCTTTACCTGCTCGGCCACAGCCTTCTCGGCGCTTACTCCGGTTACAAATCCGGCCATGAATTGAACAATCAATTATTACGGCAACTGCTCCGGCAACCCGGCTCCTGGGAAGAAGTTACCTTCGAGAAACAGCAAGGCACCCCAATTTCATACCTGCATCCCGCCGAAGCTCTGTAGGAGGGATGAGCTTGCTCATCGTGACTCTATAAGGCCGGCGCCATCCGAATTTCCGGGCAGAAGGCGCTGACTTGAGGTAGCCGGGGTATAACAGATTCATCAGTTGGACTGGTTTCTCCGGCAATTCGGTCTATATAGGCATCATCGAAAAGTTCGAGCGTATTATTATTTCGAATCTGCACCAGCAGCCCACGTAATATTTTTATTTCGGATGGGTTATAGCTTACTGTTTGCCGGGTGGCATCGTCGAGAGATTGTTCAGCAGCTTTCCATTTACCCAAACGGGCTTGTGCCAGCGCAACACCAAGATAATCACTGAATACCTTATCAGTAATTTCCGTGAACAGATCGTTTGCCATCGCATCCAGGTTTGCTGATAGCGCCTGGTAAGCCGTGAATCGTAACCTGGAATCAGACCATTGTTCGTCTATCTGCAGCTTACCGATGAACGCCGTTCTGTCTGCCGACTTGCTATAGTCAACCATAAATTTGATAAATGATGGTTTCAGGAAGGAGTTTGTAGGTAGTACCTGTGCGGCTTTAGTTTGTTCGGCCTCAAGTGCTGCAGACATTCCAGCATTCCAGCATGCCGGACTGGCAAGCAGATCACCCAGTACAGGAAAGTTCGGGTCATCCCTCCGGAAAAGGGAATACCGATTACCCACATAGTCCAGTTTAAGCACTCCGGTATCGCGCACGAGGGAATAATAACGTTGCAGGTTAAACAACACGGCCAGATCAATATCGTACTTTTCTATTTCGGTGCGCAATGCATCGGCTGATCTTTCGGCATCCTTATAACGATAAAAGTGATCCACCGGGTATAAAATACCTGTCCGACCGTCAATATAGACCTGGCTGGCGGGAGATAAACGGTAAATCAGATAGCCACCGATACGGTATTGGTTAAAAATCCGTCCCTGGATGCCTTGATCGATCATGTAGTTGGCAACATCCACGGGGAAAACGGTGTCAATCCTGTTATCTTGCATATAAGCGCGCGCAAGATAAACTGATGACGCGAGCGAAATGACAAAAACGAGGGCAACACCTGCACCAATCACCCGGCTTAATGCCGGAGGCATGCGCTGCAATCGGTCTCCGACATCAAATTCACTCGCCGCCCAGGCAAATATACTGAGTATTACGATGCCGCTGGGGGTG